>QFOX01000097.1 GCA_003241645.1 Azospirillum brasilense
AGAAACGCACCGCCAACCGCCCGCTCAAGCAAATCGCCAACGAACTGGGCAACGCGCTGGATATTGACCGCGCGCGGCAGATCCTGACCGCCCTGCATAACCCGCCCGCACCGGAAGATGCGGGCTACAAACACCCGGATATGTCGCCGGGTGCCACGCCGCCCGCCCCGCCCAGCGGTGGCCGCGGCCGCTAGTATTGTTGATGCCTCTGTCCGTTAAAACCCACCCTTAGCTCGGGTGGGTTTTTCTTTTGTCGCCCGCGCAGTGCTGCTACAGCTGGGACATGCAGCCCATTCGCCATAGTGAATCATCCTCCACCAAGCTTGCCGCGATCTTCAGCGCAGTGCTCGGCATCGCCGCGCTGCTGCTGGGGCTGGAGATGGCCGCCATCACCCATGGCGACCTGATGCACCCCATGTATTCCAAGTTCGTGCTTGGGCTCATCGTGCTGGCCTGCATTGGGCTTTTCTTCATCAGCTTCTACGTGACCAAGCGCATTAACACCATTGTCGGCACGGCGGATCGCATCATCGCCACGGGCGACCTCACCGCCCGCATTCCGCTGGATGGGCGGTGGGACGATCTGAGCAAGCTCTCCATCACCCTCAACAGCATGCTGGGCGAGATCGAGCAGCTGGTCAGCGGCATGCGCACGCTTTCCGACAACATCGCGCATGATCTGCGCCACCCGCTTACCCGCCTGCGCAACCATGTGGAGACCATGCGCAGCGCCGCCGACCCCGTGCGCGACGCCGCCATGCACGACCAGCTGGGCGAACTCACCAAGGAATGCGATGCCATCCTCACCACCTTTCAGGCGCTGCTGCGCATTTCCAACATCGAAAGCGGCAAGCGCCACACCGGCATGCACCGCATGGAGCTGGGCCAGCTGCTGCGCGACGTGGTAGAGCTGTACGAACCGCTCGCCGCCGATAAGCAGATCACCCTGACATGGGACGATGCCGATTGCAGCGTGACCGGCGACAAGGACCTGCTGTTCCAGGCGTTCGCCAACCTCGTGGACAATGCCATCAAATACACGCCCGCGCAGGGGCGTATCGACATCGCGCTGCAGCCCGGCGAGGATGGGCATGCGCGCGTCACCATCCGCGACACCGGCGAAGGCGTGAGCGACGAGCACAAACAGCGGGTGTTCCGCCGCTTCTACCGGGTGGAGCATAGCCGCCACACGCCCGGCTCGGGGCTGGGGCTCAGCCTTGTGGCGGCCATCATCAAGCTGCATCAGGGGCAGGTCCTGCTGCACGATAACAGCCCGCGCGGGCTGGTCGTCACGGTGGTGTTTTAACCCGCCGCACGCGCACGCTGCGTTTCCCAAGCCTTACCAATAAGCAATGTTTTGGGCCTTTTATTTCGTATTCTGCGTCCTATTTTCCCGTTATGCCATGCATTTAGACCCCTGAATGTTTTGACGTGTATCCACTCCCGGGAGGCCTTGTGCCTCCCATTTTTTTGGCGGTTAGCCTGAAGCATCCCTTGCAACTGGTTCGCAATTGCACTAGCTGGAGGGGCATGGAAACCGTACCCCTCTCCACCCTGAAACGCGGAAGCATCGCCCGTGTCGAACGCATCGACGGCGACGACCAGACCGCGCGCCGCCTGCAGGAAATGGGCGTGATGGAGGGGCAGGAAGTCACCATCCTGCATGAAGGGCCCATGGGCCGCGACCCCATCGCCGTGGGCCTTGGCAACCGCACGGTCGCCATGCGCCGCGCGCAGGCTGCGCGCATCGCCGTCACGCCCCAGCGTTAAGCCATGCAGGCATCCCTTCCCCTCGTTGCGCTGGTCGGCTGCCCCAATGTTGGCAAGACCGCGTTGTTCAATCGCCTCACCGGCAGCCGCCAGAAGGTGGCCAACTACGCGGGCGTCACGGTGGAACGCAAAGAAGGCCTCGCCGCCACGCCGGCAGGCAACCCCTTCCGTGTGCTGGACCTACCCGGTGCCTATTCGCTGCGGGCGCGCAGCCCCGATGAAGCCATCACACGCGACGTGCTGCTTGGCCACAAGCGCGAGGCAGGCGTGCCCGACCTGCTGGTCTGCGTGGCCGATGCGACGAACCTTGAACTCCACCTGCGCTTTGTGCTGGAGCTGAAGCAGCTGGGCATTCCCACCATTCTGGCGCTGAACATGTTCGATCTGGCCGAGCGCCGCGGCTTCGCCATTGATTGCGACCAGCTTTCGAAACTGCTCGGCATGCCCGTGGTGCCAAGCGTGGCGGTGCGTTCGGGCAAGATGCAGCCGCTGCTGGCGGCCATTGAGCAGTATCTCAGCGCCCCGCCGCGCATGCAACGCGACCTCGACTGGCACGAGCCAAACAGCACCCAACTGCGCGACCTGAACCGCACGGCCCTGCGCCTGCTGGACGAGGCCGGCATTCGCTACGGCACACCGCCCGTCACCACCTACGCGATCGACCGGCTGCTGCTGCACCCGGTGGCCGGGCTGCTGGTGCTGGTAGGCATCATGTTCCTTATGTTCCAGGCGGTGTTCACCTGGTCGGCATGGCCCATGGATTTGATCGACAGTGGCGCGGTTGCGCTGGGCCAGTGGGTGGGTGCGCGCCTGCCCGAAGGCCTGCTGCACAGCTTCATTGTGGATGGCATGATCGCCGGCGTCGGCAGTGTCATCATCTTCCTGCCGCAGATCATCGTGCTGTATTTCTTCATCCTGCTGCTGGAAGATTCGGGCTACATGGCGCGCGCCGCCTTCCTGCTCGACCGGCTGATGGGCGGGGTGGGCCTGCACGGCAAAGCCTTCATTCCCCTGCTCTCGTCGTTCGCCTGCGCCATTCCCGGCATCATGGCCACCCGCACCATCGAGCACCGGCACGACCGGCTGACCACCATTCTCATCGCGCCGCTGATGACCTGCTCGGCGCGCCTGCCGGTCTATACCCTGCTCATCGCCGCGTTCATTCCCGCGCGCGCCGTGTTCGGCGGGTTCAACCTGCAGGGCGTGGTCATGTTCGCGCTGTACATGGCGGGGCTGGTGTTCGGCCTGCTCATCGCCTTCATCCTGAAGCGATTCGTCTTCCGCGAGCAGGTCGATAGCTTCGTGATGGAACTTCCCACCTACAAACTTCCTTCGCTGCGCAACCTTGCGCTGGGCCTGTTCGAGCGCGTGAAGATCTTCCTGAAGCGCGCAGGCACCACCATTTTCGTGGTCATGGTCGCCATCTGGGTGCTTTCCACCTTCCCGCAGGCCCCGGTGGGCGCCGAAAACCCCATCCATTACAGCTATGCGGGCCAGCTGGGTAAATTCCTCGCGCCGCTGTTCGAACCCATCGGCTTCAGCTGGCAAATGGTCATCGCGCTCATTCCCGGCATGGCCGCGCGTGAAGTGGCGGTCGCCGTGCTGGGCACGGTCTATGCCGTGGGCGGCCAGAGCGAAGCCGGGCTTGCCGCCACCTTAGCCGCCGCATGGAGCCTGCCCGCCGCACTGTCGTTCCTGGTGTGGTACATCTTTGCGCCGCAATGCATTTCCACGCTGGCGGTCATTCGCCGCGAGGCGAACAGCAGCAAGATCATGTGGGTAGCGTTCGGCTACCTCATGGCGCTGGCCTACACGGCCAGCTTCATCACCTACCGCGTGGCGGCCAGCTGGTAATCGCGCTTAGGCGACGGGCGGTTGCTCGCCGCTGCTGGCCTTGTTGGCTTCTTCCAGTGCCGCTTCGGCCTTGGCGCGGCGGGTAGCACGGCGCACGTAGAACGTGCCGAACACCACCATCACCGCCAGAATGCCGATCTTGATCATGGGCAGGTATTTCTTCGCGAGGTCTTCGTTCTCGCCAATGTAATAGCCAAGGCACACCAGCACGGTCATCCAGATCGCGCCACCCAGCGCGGTGTAGAGGAAGAACGAGCGCACGTTCATTTGCGCCAGCCCCGCGGGGAACGAAATGTAATGGCGAATGCCCGGCAGCAGGCGGCCGGTGAAGGTCGAGATCGCGCCGTGCTTCTGGAAGAAGCGGTCGAGCTTATCCAGCTTCGCGTCGGTCATCATGAAGTATTTGCCGTAGCGGATGAACAGGTCGCGGCCATATTTCTTGGCCAGCCAGTAGTTGAAATATGCGCCCGCCACGGTGCCCACGATGCCCGCGATGAGCACGGGGAAGAAGGCCATTTTGCCCTGCTGCACAAGGTAGCCCGCGGGGATCATCGTCACCTCGGCGGGGATGGGTACGAACGTGGATTCCACGAACGTCATAAGAAAAATGCCGAAATAGCCAAGGTGGTGTACAAAATCGACCAGCCACGCGATAGCCTGATGAATCCAATCCATGCGAGTATGCAATCCCTTCGTTTGCGCATATTTTAGCCGGGGGCGACTGCGCGCGCCAGCGTTATATGGCAGAATGCGAACCACTTACAAGGGTTTCACAGAATGCTTGCACTGGCAAAAGAAAGTGGCTAAGTAAGCCGTCCATTTTGATTGGAATGGGGCATTAGCTCAGCTGGTAGAGCGCTTGCATGGCATGCAAGAGGTCAGCGGTTCGACTCCGCTATGCTCCACCATTCCACCATTTTTGGTGGTTAATCCGCGTGTAACCGCGAACGGAAGCGAAAAATCGGCGGTTTGAAAACCCTCGTGTTTACGGTAGGGCAACTGGCGGGCAAACGCCAACC
>QFOX01000098.1 GCA_003241645.1 Azospirillum brasilense
TTAATGAGGTCGTTCATGGCATTCTCCGTGTTCGGGTTGTTCACGGAGTTCAGGCTGTCCGACGCCATGGGGGGATGTCGTGGGGCTTGGGTGGGGATGACTGAGGGATGCGAGGGGGATGCTGAGCGTGCGATGCATAGAATCGCGGCTTTGTCTACAGCCTTGGGTGGGGAGCTAAGGGGGATGAGTGAGGGATGAGGTGGGGATGACTGAGGGAGCAGCCAGAGGGTAGCGATTTTCTTCAAAAGCATCTATGCATATGGAAAATGAACTCGCTTGTGGGAGAGGATGTGGCGGAATTCATTAATACCCTAGAGGATGCCATACAAAACATTCGCACGCTTTCCAGATATGCCCAAGGCACCAGCGAAGAGCAGGAATTTCACCGCGTCCGCATCAAGAACGGCAAACGTTTCGTCGCTTATAAGCATGAGGGTGCATACCTGTTCGCCCCCAGCAAATTCGCTGGATACAAGGACAACAGCACGGAACACCAGTACGATCTCGACAACCGCAACGGCGGCGATACCAATAAACGTTTCGAGCGGCTTCTTGGGCAAAACTATGAACCCACGACCCCCGGCTATGATGAGATCGACACGGCTTTTCTGCAATATTGCCAAGCCTATGGCATCCCCCCTAGTGAGCACCACCTCGCGCGCCGTTATTGGATCATCGACACAGATAACATATCGCCAGCACAAGTGGTTCACACGGTGGCGCAGCAAATCAACCTGCGCGCTCATGCCTATGCTATCGGCCAGCTCCAGAGCATCCGTGCCGAACTTAAGGGCAAGCGCCGCTCCGGCACGGATATCTTCACGACCAAGACGATCCATCCGGATTGGGCATCGCATCATGGCGGGCGTACCGAGCTGCAATTCAATATCGGGCTGGAAGATGTGGATGGGCAGCAGATGTTGCGGCATGGCGTGGCGTTCTCCTTTGATTTGAGCCAAACGCTCCCCTCCATCGAGCCACTCATCGATAAGGTACAATTATTTAACGACTTCCTGCGGCTCTATCCCGATCTCTATGCCGACATGCGTATGTGGCATTATCAGGAAAGGGAATATGTTGGCGATTACCCACCCGCACCGATCCCGCCAGAAAATGTTAGGGAGCGCGTGTTCGTGTTCCTTGGGAAGCGCCAGCCCGCCGCCGCACCGGATATCGACACCATCCTGTCGGATTTTGACCGCTTGTTGCCCCTCTATAAATTCGTGGAGAGCGCGGGTGCGCTCCAGCCCATAGCGACAGTCGAGAAGGAACCATTCACATTCCGTGCAGGTTGTTCGACGAAGAAAACCAATGCTGCAGCCACATCCCCCGCGCAGCGGCGGCTGGATATCAACCTGCGCCATAACGTATTGCAGGAGGCGCTCTATCAGCAATTGGCGCAGCTTTACGGCAAAGACAATGTTGGTGCTGAGAACCCATGCGGCACGGGTAACCGGATCGATATGGTAGTGCGGCATCCGGATACCTACTGGTTCTATGAGATCAAGACCGCCCAATCCCCGCGCGCCTGCATCCGTGAGGCTATCGGGCAGCTATTGGAATATTCCCTCTGGCCGGGGTCACAAAGCGCAGCACGCCTGGTCGTTGCAGGCGAATGTGCGCTGGATACGGATGGCTCGGCTTATCTGGAAACACTGCGGGAACAGTTCAGCCTGCCCATTCATTATGAACAAATCGTGGTAACCGAGGCATGATTCAGGATTGGCAGCCCTATAGTACGGCGGATATTCTACGTCTTTATGCGCAGGCGTTGGAGGAATTGCGGCGACGGGAAGTGCTGCGCTCTTCCAACAACCCATCCGGCGATTATGGCGAGTTGCTGTTCTCGCGGGCGTTCGGGTGGCAATTGCAGAATAATTCATCCTCCGGCTATGATGCCACGGATGGGAATGGTGTACGCTATCAGATAAAATGCCGACGCATCACCCCACACAACCAGTCACGCCAGTTATCCTATATCCGCAACCTTCCTAACACCCCGTTCGACATGCTGGCTGGCGTGCTGCTGAATCAGGATTTCAAAGTGACACGCGCCGCTCTGATTCCCGTGGCTGTGATTCAAGAAAAAGCAACCTATGTAAAGCACGTCAACGCATGGTGCATGATCCTGCGGGATGCCGTATGGGACATTCCAGGCGTGCAGGATGTAACTCACGAGCTGCGCGTGATGGAGCAATCCCTCTGATGCCTTAAATGCATCAATTTCCTGCAGTTGAATATTCAGCGTTATCCTTTATGCTGCTATGCGTGTGACGGGGTGTAGTAACCCCAAAAACCATGCGCCTGAAGGACTCGTATTCACGAGAACGTCCCTCCTCGACTATGTCGGGAGGGCGGCTGAATATAACACCCTCGCGGGGAATAGGTCGCAGCCGGGTTTTTGGCTTACTAACCTCCCGGCGCCAATCTGGCGCTGCGGTGGCCTCGTTACCGAAAGGAGCGAGGCTATGGAAACAAAGAAGAACGTACCGCATCCGATGGATGTCTATGTTGGCGCACGCTTATGCGCTGCCCGCCGCGCGAAAGGCTGGAGCCAGAAATATATTGGCTCCCTGCTGAGTGATACCGTCACCTTCCAGCAAATACAGAAATACGAGCGCGGCATTAACCGCGTTTCGGCATCTATGCTGTACGAGTTCGCCACGGCCTTAGAGGTGTCCGTCACCTATTTCTTTCCCGAAGGGATGACACAGGAAGCTCCGCTGCTAGATCGCGCTGAATCTGCAATGTTACACGACTGGCGACTGCTTCCCAACGATACGCGCAAAGCCCTCCAGAACCTTATTGCGGAGCTGAAACGCTGATGGGCTACCGTTATCAAAACAAACTCGATGAAGAGAATGAGCGCCGCCGTTGGGAGCACCGCCCAGGCTGGCAAAGAAATCTGGTATGGGCAGTCGAGATCATATGCTTTGCGTTACTCGCGGGGTTACTTCTCTACGGCAGCTTCGGGTGGCTTATAGCCAAATTGCTCCGGCAATGGATGTGACCATTATCGCTTCGGCGCGCGACCGCCGCTTTGCAGGCATTCTTTCATGCTGTTGTAGGGAGTAAAATTCTTCGTGCGGCTATAATAGGTGCCGCCCTTGGGGTGGCAGATACCGCTCTGGCTTTTCTTCACAGGAGGATTGCTGTCTGCCATGGCAGGTGTAGCACATAGAAGCATCGCAGATGCGAGGATGCATGAGAATAACCGCATGCCTGCCATCGTACCCATCCCGCGCCGTGATGGCCACACACTATTTGCGGGCATTGCGCTGGGCTTTGATTCCCTCCGGCAGCGTCAACGATGGCGAATGGTAATCGAATTCATGCTGCGGCAGATTCAGTCGGTAATAGCCGCGTTCGTTCGAGTTAAGCAGATGTTCCCAATGCTTCTTGAGCTTGAATAAATCCCGCATGCGCGTGGTTTTCGCCCCTGAATCATAGAGCAAGATTTTTCCATGCACCCATGGACTGCGGCTGCATGCCGCCTCATGCAGCAATCCGACGATACGAGCTTGCACATCGCCCAGGTGAAACTCCTGATTATCCATCGTCACATGCCGATAATCATTGGAATAGCGGAATGTCCCGTCGATTCCAGGCGTGGCCGGATAGACAGTCGTCTCGCGTGGCCGGATATCGTAGGTCTCCTCAAACTTCTGGCGATCCTCACGCAGCACAATCAGGTCATGCACACGCACCAGCACGGATGGCTGGGGCGGTTCCATCGCCAGCCGCAGGATATGCCCCTCGGTACGAATCGAATGGAAGATACGCAGCTTGGCGCTCCCCTTGCTGCAGATCAGGCGGAAATCTTCCGAGCGCACGGCGATGAATCCATGCTTGTGCTCATGCCGCTCGAAGATGAATTTATTGTCTTTGATAACCCCGCGCTCAACAAACCGCAGGGGCAAATAAATGCAGACACGCAGCAGATCATTCTCGATGGCGTAGTACACGTCATCCTGCGAAATACCCCAGCGCTCCCACAAATTATAGAGCCGATCATATTTTTTCTCTGGAAAGGCCATATTCCCCTCATGGACTTTACAGTTTGCTGCCGTAATCGTGGCACAGGTATAATCGTTGCATAATTGTCGCGCAACTACAAATTGCACCGATTTAATGATGCACAACTCATTGAGTGTATTGCGCCGCATCTAACCAGTGGAAAAATATACGGCCTTTTCATATGCACACGCTGTAAAAAAATTGCCTAATGCCACTTGTGGTAGTCGTCATGCTTGCTATGCTTCACCGCAAATAATCTAACGGGGGAACTATGGCTCGCAAGGTATTCTACAGCTTCCATTATCAGCCGGATAACTGGCGCGCATCCACGGTGCGCAGCATCGGCAAGCTCGAAGGTAACCAGCCCGTCTCAGATAATGATTGGGAATCGGTCACCAGAGGTGGCGATGCCGCCATCGAACGATGGATCAACGACCAGATGCATGGCACCTCCTGCCTGGTCACGCTTATCGGCAATGGCACGGCTGGCCGCAAATGGATCAACCACGAAATTCGTAAAGCATGGGATGCTGGCAAAGGTGTCGTCGGCATCTACATCCACAATATCAAGGATCGCCTAGGCCAACAGGCAGGCCAAGGGTATAACCCCTTCGAT
>QFOX01000009.1 GCA_003241645.1 Azospirillum brasilense
ACCGTATATGGCCAGTTCCCGCAATGCACGTTATAAGGAAGCCGGTGTCGATATCGATGCAGGCAACGCCCTCGTTGAGCGCATCAAGCCGCACGCGAAGGCCACCACGCGCCCCGGCGTCATGGGCGGTCTGGGCGGATTCGGCGCGCTGTTCGACCTGAAGGCCGCCGGGTTCGAAGACGCGCTGCTGGTCAGCGCCACCGATGGGGTGGGCACCAAACTTAAACTCGCCATGGATACGGGCATGCACGACACGATCGGCATCGACCTTGTCGCCATGTGCGTGAACGACCTGGTGGTGCAGGGCGCGACACCGCTCTTCTTCCTGGATTATTACGCCACCGGCAAACTCAGCGTGGATACGGCAACAGACGTGGTGGCCGGCATTGCCGAGGGTTGCCTGCGCGCCGGTTGCGCGCTGGTGGGTGGCGAAACGGCCGAAATGCCGGGCATGTACCATGGCGAGGATTACGACCTTGCCGGGTTCAGCGTGGGCGCGGTCGCGCGCGATAAATTATTGCCCAAGGCCACGCTGCAGGAAGGCGACGTGCTGCTGGGCATCGCCTCCTCAGGCGTGCACAGCAACGGCTATTCGCTGGTGCGCAAGCTGGTCGCGCAGACCGGTGCCGCGCTGGATGCACCCGCGCCGTTCGCCACGTCGCACCCCACGCTGGGCGATGCGCTGCTGGAGCCCACCCGCATTTACGTGAAGCCGCTTTTGCCTGCCATTCATGATGGGCGCATCAAGGCGCTGGCCCACATCACCGGCGGCGGGCTGACCGAGAACCTGCCGCGCGTGCTGCCCGAGGGCTTAAGCGCCACGGTCGATCTTGGCACATGGAAACTGCCGCCCGTATTCGCGTGGATGCAGCAAGTCGGTAGTATCGACGAGGCTGATCTGCTGCGTACCTTCAATTGCGGCATTGGCATGATCGCCGTGGTGGCCGAGAAAGACGCCGTGACCACCGCCAAAACCCTTGCGGATGCCGGCGAAACCGTCTTCCGCATCGGCACGCTTACGGCCGCAGGCGCTGAACGCGTGCACTATAACGGCAGCCTATGCGCCGCCTGAACACGGCGGTATTGATCTCGGGCAATGGCAGCAACCTGCAGGCGCTGCTGGATGCCGCCGCGGCAGCGGACTACCCCGCCAGCATCACCCTCGTCATCAGCAACCGCGACGACGCGTTCGGCCTCAGCCGCGCCGAGAATGCGGGCGTGCCCACCGTCACCATCGACCATTTGCATTACCCCGACCGCGAAAGCTTCGACCGCATGATGGATGCGGCGCTGCGCACGCACGAGATCGAGCTGGTGGTGCTGGCGGGCTTCATGCGCATCCTCTCGCCATGGTTCGTGGAACAGTGGCAGGGGCGGCTCATCAACATCCATCCATCGCTGCTGCCGAAATTCAAGGGCATGCACACCCACCAGCGCGCCATCGATGCGGGCGAACGCCAGCATGGCTGCAGCGTGCACTGGGTGATCCCAGAACTGGATGCGGGCGAGATCATCGCCCAATCAGCGCTGGATATACTGCCCGGCGAGGACGCCGCGTCGCTGCAAACGCGTGTGCACGCACTGGAGCATGCGCTGTACCCGAAAGCCCTCGCCGAAGTCGCTAAAAAGCTTTTAAAATCCAGCGAATAGCCTTTCGGGCGTTCGTAGGCGCGCAGCAATTTCGATGGATTTTTCACGCCGAATGCATTATGTTAAGGCTATGCGTTACCGTGCTGCTTTCTCCCTCGTGGAGCTCTCCATCGTTCTGGTCATCCTCGGCCTGCTGACCGGGGGGATCCTTGGTGGCCAGTCGCTCATTCGCGCGGCAGAGATGCGCGCCATCAGCACGGAATACCAACGCTTCCAGACCGCCACCGGCACGTTCCGTGACAAATATTTCTCCATTCCCGGTGATTTCCGCGACGCCACGCGTTTCTGGGGCCGTACCCGCAGCACGGGTGATTGCGTTAGCAACAGCGCCTCGGCGGTTGCCACGCCCGGCACCTGCGACGGCGATGGCGATGGGCTGATCGAGCTGCCCAGCGCCGCATGGAACCCGGACCAATCCGGTGAGAACTTCCAGTTCTGGCGGCATATGCAACTGGCCGGGCTGGTGGAAGGCAGCATCACCGGGCTTTCGCCACCCACGGGGGGTGGAACGCATATGCAGCCCAGCTATTCCATGCCCAGCAAGCAAGGCGGGGCATACTGGAACATGTTCAGTGATTTCACGTGGGTTGGCGCTGCGAATTTTGCCGCAGGCACCAGCGGCACCAACAGTTATCTACTGCGGGGCAAAGGCACCTACGAAGGTTCGCTCAGCCAGAGTGAGATGTGGAACATCGACACCAAGATCGATGACGGTATTCCCACCGCGGGCGTCATCGTCACTAAAACCCAAGGTTGGGGCGGACCGGGCAACTGCGTGACAGGCGCGGTGCCTAATGGCGTTTATTTCCTGCAATATGAGGTCGCGAACGCCTGCCAGTTCGTGGCGCGCAACCAGCTGTAAGCATGCTGACTTCGCAATATTTTCTGTCGCCATGCTTTTCGGATTCGACTATAGTGGCAGCATGAAACAGACTGCATTTTCGCTCGTTGAGCTTTCGATCGTTCTTGTCATTCTCGGCCTGCTCACCGGCGGTATCCTGAGCGGACAGGCACTTATTACTTCCGCCCAATTGCGCGGCACCACTACCGAATACAGCAAGTGGGTCACCGTGGTGCAGACCTTCCGCGACAAATATTTCGCCCTGCCCGGCGACATGGCGAATGCGCAAAGCTTCTGGGGCGTGGCGCATGCCACCCCGGCCACCTGCGTGACCACCGCCAGCACCAGCCCGCTGACCTGCAATGGAGACGGTAACGGGCAGATCAATGTCAGCACCGGCTCCAACGAATCGTTCCGTTTCTGGCAACATCTGGCGAACGCAGGGCTGATCGAAGGCACCTATACCGGGGTCGCGGCCACCGCCACGACCTGGGCACGCAGCACCGCCAATTCCCCCTCGGGCAAATTCTCGCCAAGCCTGTGGTATACCAGCTATTGGGGTACGCGCGGGGCGGCCAGCAGCTACCCGCCCGCCACGTATGATAACGCCCTGTTCTTCGGGCTCTCGACAGGGGGCGATGAGGGCGGCGATAAAGTTTACACGCCCGAGCAGGCATGGAACCTCGACACCAAGATGGATGACGGCATGGCCCTGACCGGCAAGATCATGCCGCGTTACTACCGCGACTGCACCACCGCCACCACCAGCGGCGCCACCGCCGACAAGACCAACACCTACGTGCTAAGCAAGACCACCGTGGAATGTGCGCCGGTCTTCATGCAGGCGTTCTAACAAAAAAGGGCACCCCGAGGGGTGCCCTTTTGCATTGCGTCGGATGACTGCTTACGCAGCGATTTCCTGCTCGCTGAAGAAGAAATCGATCTCGATCTTCGCGTTCTCAAGGCTGTCGGAGCCATGCACCGAGTTGCGCTCGATCGACTCGGCGAACATTTTGCGGATGGTGCCTTCGGCAGCGTTGGCCGGGTTGGTGGCGCCCATCAGGTCGCGGTTCTTGGCAACGGCGTTCTCGCCTTCGAGCACCTGCACCACAACCGGGCCGCTGATCATGTAGTCCACCAGCTCGCCGTAGAAGGGGCGATCCTTGTGCACGATGTAGAACTGCTCAGCCTGCTGGCGCGAAAGGCGCAGGCGGCGCTGGCCCACGATGCGCAGGCCGTTCTTTTCGAATACGGCGTTGATCGCACCGGTCAGGTTACGCTCGGTCGCGTCGGGCTTCAGGATGGAAAGGGTGCGTTCAATCGCCATTGGGATACTCCTTGATATGACATAAAAATTGGCGCCGCTATAGGCCATGGGCCGGCCAAGGGCAAGGAAATTATGCGGGGAAAACGCATCCAAACCATTTGTCAGGGCGGTGGCGGGGGGCTATCCCTATGCATAATAAAAACAACATCAGGATTTCGGCACGATGCGTGGATTCGTCACTGCGTTGCTTTCCCTTTTGGCCCTGACCGCCTGCGACTCCACCGCGTCGCTGCAGGAATTGCGGCATGCGCAGCCCAGCGCCGACCCCTACCAGGCCGCGCTCGCCAGCCGTTATCAGGAGTTCGCCGAGGAGAAGGTCGCCGCCTATGATTGGTGGACCAGCAAATATTTCGCCGATAAGGGCCTGATGGCCGCCTATGGGCGCGACGTGCGCGCCGAGGACCCGGCCCAATGGTCCATTCCCACCACCATGCAGGACGAATTCGCCGAAGCCCGCAACCAGCTGATGCAGGCGGTGGAAGCCAGCCGCGACGAACAGCCCGCCGAAGCGGCGCAGGCCGTGGTGGCGTATGACCGCTGGGTGGAACTGCAGGACGACCAGTGGAACGAGCCGCGCATTGCCGATGCGCGCGACGATTTCTTCGCCGCGCTGGGTAGCCTGAAATCCACCGCCGCGCCGAAGGCGACCGGTAGCACACCGGTAGAGACCACCTCGACCGTGCTGTATTTCCCGTTCGATTCCACCGCACTGGATGATCGCGCCAAGGCCGCCATCGGCGAGCTGGTGGGCTACCTGAAAGATGCGGGCAATGTCAGCATCAACATCAATGGCCATGCCGACCGCGCCGGGGCGGATGCCTACAACCTCAGCCTGTCCGAACACCGGGCCAAACTGGTGATGGACGCGCTGGTGGCCGCCGGGGTGAATGCCGAGATCCTGCATTATTTCGCCTTCGGCGAGAGCGATCCCAAAACCCCGACCGACGATGGCGTGCGCGAGCCGTTGAACCGCCGCGTCGAGATCTTCATCGAGTAGCGGCGTGGAGCAGGCAGGCACCAGCGTGTTCGCGTTGTTCGCCGCCCGCATGGACGTTGCCACGCTGGCGCTCTGGGCCGCACTGCTGATCGGCTATTTCATTGGCCAGTTCCTGCCCGTGTTCCTGCTGGTGGAACAGGCGGGCAAACTCGCCGCCTATTTCGGGCGCAAGCTCAACCGCCACTCGCGCGACGTGGCGACGCGTGCATGGCGCGGCGTGGTGGTGCTGGGTTTCTTCGTGGTGCCCGCCATGCTGCTTGGGCTGCTGCTGGGCCGCGCCCTGCCCCACTGGGCCGAAGGCCTGCTGGTAGCGCTGCTGTTCACCAGCGCGCTGCGCAGCCACCGTATGCTGGCGCTGTGGCAGCAAGCACGTGCTAAGCAGCTGACCCTGCAAGCCAAAGGCCGCAAGCACCTGTTCAAGGACACGCACGGCGTGCTGCGTTTTGAAATTCTGGACCATGCCAATCACTTCGCCATTGGCATTCTGGGGGCGTGGCTATGGTACCTGCTGGGGGGGTTATGCCTGATGTTCGGCTACCTTGCGCTGGCCTTTGCATCCGCCGCCTACGCCACCGAGCATGAGGAGAACCGCGCCTTCGGCGGCGTCGCACGCAGCCTGTTCGCCATGCTGGATGCCGGGCCGCGCCTGCTGGCGGCCGGCCTGCTGCTGGTGGCCAGCCTGTTCGTGCCCGGCTGCAAGGCCGCCACTGCGGCGAAATACTGGCCGCACGCGGCCGTGAAGTGGCACGCGTTCCTCGCGGCGCTGCTCAATATCTCCCTCGGCGGGCCCATGCCGCTCGCCCGCCGCACCCACCACAGCGAATGGGTGGGCGAAGGCAGCGCCCAGCTCACCAGCGCCGACCTGACCCGCTGGGTGCTGCTGTGGATGGTGGGGCTGCTGATCCTCGGCCTGACCGGGCTGGGCTGGATGATTCTTTAGTAAGTCATTGATATTCATCGATTGCAAGGTCTGCGCGTGGCGCATGGCTCACGGACGGTGCCATGATGCTGTCACGCAATCTTCACGGGTGGAAATGACGCATTTCCCGTAGGATGTGAGCATGGAATTGCCCACACAGCCCGTGCGCGACGATCAAACCGCGCCCAGCACGCCTGCCATGCCGCCGCATGCGCAGCCCATGGGCGCGCCCAGCGCCGCGGGCCCGTTCGAGCAGTCGGTGGGGCGCGCACTGAGCGCATCCGCCCCGCCCATCGTGCCGCACACGCAGACCGAATCCACACTGGCCCCCACGGCGGAATTCACCCGCATCTTCCTGCTGGCATGGATCATTCGCTACATCTTCCGCGGCGGTGCCGGTGCTACGTTCGAGAAAACGCTGGAGCAAGGCGGCGTGCGCGCCAAGATCCTCAACGCGCTCAGCGTGCCGGGTCGCGCCATCGAAAAATGGATCGGCGGCGGCACCCCGAAAGTGGGCTGGCAGCTGCCCGAGCTTGAGGCCGCGGCCTACAGCACGGCGATCGGCGTCGGCTCCGGCGCGCTCAGCTGGCAATATAGCCGCATGGTAAAACGCGACATCCAGAACCTGTTCAGCGAAAGCGTGGCCGAAGAAAAAGGCATTCCGCAGGCGCAAGTCACGTTCGATGATATCAGCACCAGCGATAACAAGATCATCCAGCGCACGGTCGAGAATTACAGCAAAAAGAAATGGAGTCGCCTTGGCTCCGATGCGCTTTTCCTTGTGGCGGCCCCGCTGCGCTCCGGCCACGTCACCGACCTACTGCTGGGCGTCAAAGGCATCGAGATCTTCGCCGATACATGGAAACGTAAGACCACCATGTTCGAAGATTTGGTGACCTTCGTGAACAACAAGATCAACCCGCGCAACGGGCTTGGCCAGCCGGTCAGCCAGGGCGAGATCTTCGACCTGTACCAGCATTATGCGGAAGCGTTCGCGCCGCAGAAAATGTTTAACAACGTGCTGAGCAAGAACGCCAGCGGGCGGTGGGCGCAGAGCCAGCCCATCTTCCAGCGCATCACCGACCTGATGAACGAAACCTATGCGTACAAGCACACCACCCCGGCCGATTACAACGCCGCAAAACGCAGCGGCTCAGATTTCCCACTGCCGAAGCTGATCTACATGCTCGGCCACGACATGATCGATGCCGACCGCCCCGAGCGCACGCTAGCGCTGGTCGAGATCATGAATGCCAAGGGCGGTGCTGCCGTGCGGCAGGCATTGGCACAGCTCGACGCGGGCGCCGACCCCAAAACCGTGCTCAACGACTATGGGCTAAGCCTGCAGGCGCCGAAGCAACCCGAAAAACTCGATAATCCGAACGGGGTGCTGCCCAAAGGCTCGACCATGCAGCTGGAGCGCACCGAAGCGGCCCTTCCCAGCACGCAGGTGGATGCGTCCAGCATTTCACAAGCGCAGGCGCTCACCGGCCGCCACCAGCAGGCGCTGGTCTAGCCGCTACTCGGCGATACGCACTTTCTTGATGCCCGCCACGATGGTCTGGAACACGTGCTGCAAATCATCTTCGGTGTAGGCACGGAAGAAGTATTTTCCCTCGTTGGTCTTGGCATCACCGCTGGCACAGCCTTGCAACAGGGCGGCGGCCTTCTTGTCCTTGTTCACGTCATTGCCAAGCGCAATGGTGAACACCATGTAGACGGGCGATTGTTCTTTGAAGAACTTACAATCCGCCAGCGTCGCTTCATCGGCCTTCGCGCGGGTCGATGGCGCGGCCGGGTTGTTCGAGCCATCGGTCAGCAGCACGATCGCACGCACCGAATCGGTGCGGAATTGCGGCATCATCAGCCGCGCACGTTCGGTGCCTTTCGAGCTGTCCGTACCGCCCACGGCCTTCAGTCCGTTGATGAAGGTGGTGACGGTGGGTTTATTGTTCGTCAGGTTCTGCACGCCGATCACCTTCGTGTCCCATTTCACCAGGCCGATCTTGTTCTGCGCAGCGCCCTTACCATCCAGCAAGGCATTGTTGAAAATGGTCGCCGCACTTTTCATGGCATCCAGCCGGGTCATGCCACCGCCTGCATCGGCCACGCTCATGGAGCCGGAATTATCGAACAGCAGCAATACGTCGTTTTTGATCTCGGTCACCTGCGCGATCACACTGACCACCGACGCGCCCTCGGCATCCAGCTGGTCCACGCCAATGTTGCTCACGAAATACGACGGCACGGATGCCGTGGCCGACACGCTGATGGTCGCGCCCACTTTGATCACCGGGGTCGGGCGGGCAATGCCCAGATAGCCGTCGGGATAGTTCAGGTTGAAGTAGCGTTGCGCCGCCGCGCTGCGCTGGCTGCTGGTGGTGCCGGTGGGCAACGAGGCCGCGGCGAGTGCCGCCGCGTCGGATGCCTGCTGCACTTTGGCGCGCACCAGTTGCTGGCGCCCGAAATCCACCGCCGAGCCACCGGCCGCGAACAGCACCAGGATACTCAGGCCGGTCATGATGAGAACGTTACCGCCCTCGTTCTTCCGGAATGTGCGCAGGAACATGGTCGTTCTCCGTTAACAGCTGGCGTCGGTGAAATTATCGGGCAGGCAGGTAAGGCTTTCGTAGCGCGGCACGAAATACATGCGGCGCGCAAGGGTGACCGGCGGAATGCTAAGCCCCTGCGGCAGGTTCGAGAGAATATCCTGCAGGAACGGCTCGTAATGGTAGAACATCTCCCCCACCACGATGTTCTCGCCCTCCATCATGCCGGCAATATCGCCCGCCACGGGGGTAAAGGTCGCGGTGGTGTTGATGACGGTCGGGTTCACCTGCGCGGGCGTGCGCCCGTTCACCACGCTGCGGCTATCACCATCGTTCAGGCTACCGCCTCCGGCGATCTGCCATTTCACGCGGTTGATACCGGATTCGCGGCGCACGGAGCTGAGAATGATCGCCTGCCGGGTTTCATCGGAATAGACGCCCATAATGCGCGAGAACTGCGGCAGCACCGCCGTGCGCAGCACCGTTTCGCTGATCTCTGCGGATTCGCGCTTCGGCGTGGCGGGCATGAACTGCGCGGTCACGTCGGTGATGGCATAGGCCGCGCGGTCAAGCCGTTGGGCAATGAGGATGAAGCGCGTCAGCTCGGCCCCGCCGAGGAAAATGAGCAGCAGGAACGGCATCACCAACGCGAATTCCAGCAAGGCCAAACCCTGCTGGTCGCGCATGAACTGCCGGGGCATAAGCCGCATCAGAAGGGCTCGTTTCGAATGATGGTCGAAGCGGTGATCATCGCCACGCCCGTGGTGCCACCTTTTTTGTCGTCGCTGCCAAAGAACTGGCCAATATAGGGCGTCACCAGCGCCTTCCACGGGTAGACCACGCGCACTTCCACCAGCGTGCTGGCATCGCCAAGGTCATCGGCCGCGGCCAGCCCCTCATAGGTCCCGTTGCCGTTCACATCCTCATACGAGGTGCAGGTGATGGGCTTGCTCGTATATTTGCCGCCGTCCATGCAAATGTCCGGCTCGATCGTGCCGCCCTTGGCCAGCGTGTTGATCTCGACTTCCGTGCCGCCGCCGCGCACCAGCGATTTCGATTTATCCTTCACGTAGCATTCCATGTATTCGACGCGGGTTTTGGTGCTGGCGCAGTTGCCGCCCATGGTCTTGCCGAGGCTGGATTCGCGCGCCGCCTGCAAGGTGATGGCCTCGACCGCGATCTTGTGGAACATGAACAGGCCGAATTCCATGATGCCAAGGAAAAGCATGAAGAAAATGGGCGCAACGATGGCGAATTCGACGATGCTGGCACCGCCTTCGTCATGCAGAAATCGCTGTAGGAATGCCCGGCTCATTCGTTCTCCTGAGCTTCCAGCATAGCAGCGAAGTGTTAACTTTTTCTAAAATGCGGCGGATTCTTTTGAACGGCGCAGGGCCCTAAAACAAAGCGGGCCGGGCGTTTTCAGCGCCCAGCCCGTAATGGTCACGAAAGCATCTGCTTATTCAGCGATGCGCACTTTGCGAATGGTCTCCGCGAACGCGGTGAGGATCTTTTTCAGCTCCGTCGCGTTGGGGGCATAGAAGTAGCGGGCGTTGCCCTTCTCATCCACCGAGGCGCATTGGCGCAGGGCAGCTTCATCCGACGGGCTGGTGGAAACGAAGTTCACGACATATAGCGTTACGCCAGCATTTTTGATCTTGGTGCATTCCGCGTTGAAGACGGCTGCGTTGCCTGAGGATACATCGGTATACGAAGGCGAGGGATCCGGTTCACGCATGATCTGCCCATCACCCAGCAGGATCATGTTTTTCACCGTGCTGTAGGTTCTGCCATCCGAACGTGAAGTAGCTGGTGTGCCCACGGCGTCGTTCTGTTGCGCAGCATAGTAATTGATCTGGCGGGCCGTTTTGCTTGGGCGGCTGTAGATATAGTTGGCCCAGTTAGTCTGGTTACAGACGATTGCCGGACCGACATAGCCCGTGGTTTTCGTTCCCGTGATCATATTATAGCCTGCGGTAAGGCCCCAATGGTCGAAGTTCTGGCAACGGCCCTGCAACGCGCTCACATACCCTTTGGCGTTTGCTTTGTTGGAAGTCAGCGGGCCATGGGTGGTAATGCTGCCAGTATAGCCGATCACGCCCACACGCACATCCGCATTTGCATTAGCGGGATAGATACTCTCAAGCATCAGGTCGAGGGCTTCTTTCTCGCAGTCCATGCGCGTTCTGCCGCGCCCACAGCCACCGTCGGTCGCCAGTGTCGAGCCCGATTCATCCACCACCACAACCACGTCATAGTCCGTTTTGGCACCGGCTTGCGTGGATACGCGCGTCCGCCCACCCGCTTCCAGTGAGGCCACGCCCACGTTGGAAATGAAGTTCGCGCCCACATTGCTGTTGGCCGACACCGTCACATCCGCACCGATATTGATGCTGGGCGTGGGGCGGGCAACACCAAGGTAATCCGACGGGTAATTCAGTTCGTAATAGCGGTTTGCCACCGCCGTGCGTTCGGCCACGGTTGCGCCAGCCGGCAACGATGCCGCCGCGATGGCCGCCGCATCGGTCGCCTGTTGCAGTTTCGAGCGCACCAGTTGCTGGCGCCCGAAATCCACCGCGGCACCACCCGCCGCAAACAGGATGATGATGCCAAGGCCGGTCAGCATCAGCACGTTACCACGTTCATTCCGGAAGAAGCGATGAAGCATATGCATTACGGACACTCACTGTAGGTGAAAGCAGGGGGCAGGCAGATGAGCGGCTCGCCGCGGGGGCTGACGAACACGCTACGGTAAAGCTGGGCGGCCGGAATGTTCAGGCCGAGCCCGGTCAGCACGCCCGCAAGGAACGGCTGGTAGTTGTAGAAAATTTCGCCGATGATGATGTTCTCGCCATCATACATGCCCGCGATGAGCCCGGCTTTTTCACCGCCGAACGTCACGGGGCTATTCTTCGCGGCGGGATTCGGCGGCCGGAACGGGCCGAAGCCGTTCACTTCACTGAGCACGCCGCCCAGCGACCCACCACCGCCCAGCTGCCATTTCACGCGCGTCTGCGCGCCTTCACGGCGGATGGAGGTGAGAATGCCCACCACGCGTGGGTTCGCGGCACCACCCGTGTAGGGATCGATGATGCGCGGCACATTGGAGAAGACGTTATCGGTAAGTTCATATTCATGCAGCTCGCCCGCTTTCGGCGCAGACGTCGTCGCGCGCGGGTATTGCGCGGTCATGTTGGTGATGACGTAGGCGGCCTGCTCCAGCTTCTGGCTGATGACGATGTAACGCGCCAGTTCCGCCCCGCCGAGGAAGATCACCAGCAGGAATGGCAGCACGAAGGCGAACTCCAGCAGCGCGACGCCGCGGGTATTTCGAACGAACTGTGTAAAGAATACGGTCATTAGAAGGGCTCGTTCTTGAAGACGGTGCGGGCACTGATCATCACCACCCCGGTAGTGCCACCCTTACCGTCGGCACTCCCGAAATATTGGGCGAGGTAGGGAATCAGAACTTTCCATGGGTAGATCACGCGCACTTCCACCACGTCACCCGCGTTACCCACGGCTGCGGCGGCCGATGCGCCCTGATAGCCGGTGGCGCCATTGACTTCCTCGAACGGGCCCACATTGCCGGGGCCGCACACGGCCGGAGCAGAGCTAGGCTTTTGCGGATCGAACAAGCAAATATCCGGCAGGAAGGTGCCGCCATTGGCCAGCGTGTTGATCTGCACGATCGTATCGTCGCCACGAATGAGCGATTTGGATTTCTGCTGCACCACGCAGCGCATGTAGGACGCGCGGTCGGCCGTGCCGGCGCACGGGCCCGCGCTGTTGGACTTGCCAAGGCTGGATTCGCGCGCCGCCTGCATGGTGATCGCCTCCACCGCAATGCGGTGGAACATGTACAGCCCGAATTCAAGAATACCGAGGAACAGCAGGAAGAACACAGGGGCAACGAACGCGAACTCAATAATGTTCGCGCCGCGCTCATCGTTCAGAAAGCGTTGGAAGAATTGCTTGCTCACCGGTTCCTCTTTCGTAGCATTATACCAAAATTTTAACTTTTTCCCACCTGTTTTTGCCCTTTTTTCGGCTAGATGCCGAATCGGCGGGGCATCACCAGTTCGCGGTTGATATACACATGCATCAATAGCCCGCACGCCATCAGCGTGGCCAGCATGAACGAGCCGCCGTAGGACAGGAACGGCAGCGGCACGCCCACCACCGGGATCATGCCCATGACCATGGCCATGTTAATGAAAATATGGACAAAAAGCATGGCGGCCACGCCCGCGGCAATGAGCCGGCCGAACTGGTGGCGGCAGCGCACCGCCAGCATCAGCGCGAACATCAGCAGCGCGCCATACAGGGTCAGCAGCACCGCCGAGCCGAGGAACCCAAGTTCCTCCGCCAGCATGGTAAAAATGAAATCCGTCTGTTTTTCCGGCAGAAAATCCAGCTGGCCCTGGCTGCCCTGCAGCAGGCCTTTGCCCGTGAGCCCGCCCGAGCCAATGGCGATCTTGGATTGAATGATGTTGTAGCCCGCACCCAGCGGGTCCGAATCGGGGTCGAGGAAGGTGCGCACCCGGCGTTTCTGGTAATCATGCAGGAAATGGTAGGCCACCGGCACCGCCGCCGCCACCCCGCCGATCGCCACCGCGAAATACTGCCAGCGAATGCCCGCCATGAAGCACAGCGAAAACGCGATGAAGCTGACAATGGTGGCCGTGCCGAGGTTCGGCTGTTTCAGGATGAGCCCCACCGGCAACAGCGTCAGCATCAGCGGCACCAGCAGCAGGATGTAATGGCGCGTGCTGTCCATCGGTGCGCTGTGGAAGTAGCGCGCCAGTGCGAGGATGATGCCGAGCTTCATGAGCTCCGAGGGCTGGATGTTGAACGCCCCCACCCCGATCCAGCGTTGCGCGCCCATGCCGATGATGCCCATCACCTCCACGATCACCAGCATCACCACGCAGGCGGCGTAGAAGAAATAGGCGCTGCGCATCAATAGTGGCGTGGGCGTAACGGCGATCACCAACATCATCGCCAGCCCCAGCACCATGCTCACCGATTGCTTCAGGGCGAACACGCGGAACTCACCGCCCGCGGCGGAATATTGCATGGCCAGCCCCAGCAGGCACAGCAGCATGATGACCAGCAGCATGCCGCCATGCATGGATTGTGCGCGGCCCTTCCAGCGTTTGATGTGCGTGCGGCTGATCATGCGTCGTCCTTCACCGGTAGCAGCGGCCGGGGCGCTGCACCCTGCAGCAATTCCTGCAATTTCTGCATCACGTCGCGCGCCACGGGCGCAGCCGCTGAAGCACCGCCGCCGCCATGCTCGATCAGCACCGAGCAGCAATATTCGGGTTTTTCCGCCGGGGCGAAGCCAACGAACAGGCCATGGTGGCGGAACTTCCACGGAATGCTGTTCTGGTCCTGCCCGCGCACGGTGATGCGGCGCACCTGCGCCGTGCCGGTCTTACCGCCGAAGCTCATGCCCTCGGCCTTGATGGTGCTGCCATAAGCCGTGCCACGCGGCGAGTTGGTCACCATGTTCATGCCCTCGAGCGCCACCTGCAGATGCTTCGCGTCGATGTCGATGAAGCCATCGTCGCGGCTTTCCTCATCCAGCAGCAGGCGCGGGTAGATCTTCTTGCCACCGTTCACCATGCGCGCCGTCATGATCGCCAGCTGCACCGGCGTGGTCAGCACGTCGCCCTGCCCGATGGCCGTATTGATGGTTTCGCCGGGGTTCCATGGCAGGCCGCGCGCCTGCTTTTTCCAGTCCGGCGAAGGCACAATGCCTGCGCGCTCACCGCGCAGCCCAAGGCCCGAGGGCGCACCCAGCCCGAATTCTTTGGCCATCTCGGCCACCGCGTCGATGCCCGCTTCACGGCCCACCGTGTAGAAATATGTATCGCACGACACCGCAAGCGCTTCGGCAAAATTCACCGCGCCGTGGCCTTCGGGCTTCCAGCAGTTCCAGCGGTTGCTGCCAAGGTAGAAATGGCCCGGGCAATAGACCTTGCGCTCCGGGCTGACCTTGCCGGATTTCAGCGCCGCAAGGCCGGTGACCATTTTGAACGTCGATCCCGGCGGGTATTGCCCGGCGATGGCCTTGTTCAGCAACGGCACTTTCTCGTTCGCGTTGAGTGCATTCCAATAGCCCTGTTTGATGCCCTTGCTGAATTCGTTGGGGTCGTACGACGGCACCGAGGCCAGCGCCAGCACCTCGCCGGTGTGCACATGCATCACCACCACCGCGCCGGACTGGTCAGCAAGCCGCTCGACCACGTATTCCTGCAGGCGCGTATCGATGGTCAGGTTCAGGGTGGGGCCGGCCTTGGCTTCCTTCTTGGCCAGTTCGCGCACCGGCGAGCCCACCACGTTCACCTCGAGCTGGCGGGTGCCGGGAATGCCCCGCAGTTTCGCTTCGTACAGCGCCTCGATACCATTTTTGCCAATGCGCATGTCCGGCTGCTTCAACAGCGGATCGTCCTCTTTCACCTCGTTGGGCGCGACCTTACCGACATAACCGATCAGGTGGCTCGCATGGTCCGAGAACGGGTAATGCCGCCACTGCCCTTCTTCGATGAAGGCGGTCGGCAGGTTCGGCAGGTGGAATTCCACGCGTGCCATTTCCTCCCAGCTCAAATGCTCGCGCACCAGCACGGGGAATCCGCGCTTGGCGCGCTTGATATCCACGCGGCGCTCCTCCAGCTCCGCCGGGCGCAACTGCAGCAGGCTGCCGAGCTGCTCGAGCGTTTCCGCCGCAATATCCTTGCGTTCGGATTCCAGCATCAGCCGGTAATTCACGTGGTTCATGGCCATGGCCACGCCATAGCGATCGGCGATGACGCCGCGCGGCGGCACCAGCATCTGCACCTTGATGCGGTTGCCTTCTGCCTCGGTCACGTATTCTTCGCCGCGCACGAATTGCAGGTAATAGAGCCGCGTCAGCAACGAGGTGCAGGCGAACGCCTGCAGCCCACCAAAAACAAAGGCGCGGCGCTGGATCATTCGTTGCAGGTCGATGGGACGCATGGCGTCACCCTACACGCTAGGTTCGTGCTGGCAATAGCTTCACCAGCTCGCGTGCGCCGAAATAAAAAATCGGGAACCAGCCGATGCTCACGCCTGCACCAATGAGCACGCCGCGCAGCGGTGGCCGTTCGGGCATGATGAAGCCCACCAGCGCCCACAGCATCAGGTACAGCACCAGCAGCACCATGGCGGCCTCGGCCCAGCGTAGCGTGAACAGCTGGTGGCTGGTGCGGCGCGTCTGGTTCTGCACATACAGCGTCAGGAACAGGCTGAGCAATGCCTGCGCCCCCAGCGGTGTGCCAAAGATCAGGTCGCTGACCAGGCCCAGCACAAATGCCACCGTCACCGGCCAGCTGGCAGGCGCCAGCGCGCCGATGGTCAGCGCCGCCAGCCACACCACATGCGGCGTGAGCGGGCCATATTGCCAGCTGATGGGCAGCGCGCACAGCACCAGCAGCAACGCGATGAGCACGCTGGGCAGCGCAAGGATCACGCGATCATATACGGTGGGCGAAGCCATTAGCGCACGGGAATGGTGGCCGATAGCGGCACGGGCGGTTGTTCGGCCTGCGCCGGGCTGGCAGGCTTTTGCGTGCTGATGACCACGCGCAGGTATTCCGCCTGCGCCAGCGGGCGCAACGGCTTGATGAGATAGCCCGCCGCGTCTTTTTTGAAGACCTGCCCCACCGCGATGCCGCCGGGGATGAGGTCACCCTCCTGCGTGGTGACGACCGGCTCGCCGAGGTTCAGCGCCGCGTTCTCGGTATGCATGAACGACAGGCGCAGCAATTCGTTGCCATTGCCCGTGAGAATCGCGCGCTGGCGCGTGGTGCCCATCACCACCGGCACGCGGCTTGCCGCGTCGTTCAGCAGCATCACGCGGGTGGTGTGCTCGGCCACTTCCAGCGTGCGGCCGACCAGCCCATACGCATCCGTCACCGGCTGCAGCGGCTTGATGCCTTCGGCACTGCCCGCGTTGATGGTGATGTACTGGCCGAAGCTCGCCGGGCTCTGCCCGATCACCCGGGCGGTCACGTAACTCGCATGCTCCACCGGCTGGTATGCCATGAGTTTTCGCAGCGCCGTGTTCTCGGCCTTCATGGCCTGCGCCACGGATTGCCAGTGGCGCAATGTTTCGTTCTCGGCGCGCAGGCGGCGGTTCTCCTCCGCCGCGTCCAGCACTTCCCCGGTCGAGGCAGCGAGCTTGCGCGTCGCCGTTACGGGTTGGCTGGCCACCTGCATGGCGGGGCGCAGCATTTCCAGCATCTGCAGGCGCACCTGCACCACGGATGGATGCTGCGCGCGCGACAGCGCCAGCAAGGTGAGCCCGGTCAGGATAAGGAGGGTCACCACCGCACGCTGCGTGGCAGGGCGGGCGGTCGTTCGGCTGGTGGCGTAATGGTAGCGTTCGCGCGACATGCGACCGACGATGCGATTGCGCGCCGCGAATGTCAAATTTTACTTGGGCCGCGCCCGATATGCTGCAGCATTATTTCATGCCGCAGCGCAACATGAAGCTGTAATGTTAGCGTCAATAGAGTGCCATGCGTAGCGCTTTATGGCGCGAGCCGTGAGCGTCAGCGAACGGAAAGGGTAAGGAGCGCAGCGACGAAGGGATAGCAGATCCCTTCAGCCACCGAAGGTGGCCACTTCATGCGCAGCAAAACAGCCTATTCCTGCTTGAAGAGTACGTGCTTGAAGGTATCGATCTGCTCCAGCACTTTGCCGGTGCCCACGGCCACGCATTTCAGCGCATCCTCGGCCACGAACACGGGCAGGCCGGTGGCGTGGCTGACCACCACGTCGAGGTATTTCAGCAGCGAGCCGCCGCCCGACATAACGATGCCTTTGTCCACGATGTCGCTGGAGAGCTCCGGCGGGGTGGATTCGAGCGCGACCTTCACCGCCTCGATGATCTGGTTCACGGGGTCCTGCAGCGCCTCAGCAATTTGCGCTTCGGAAAGCACGAGTTCTTTGGGTACGCCGTTCATCAGGTCGCGGCCCTTGATCTCGAGCAGTTTGCCCTGCCCGTCGGCCGGCGAGGCGGCAGAGCCGATCTCTTTCTTGATGCGCTCGGCGGTCGCTTCGCCAATGAGCAGGTTATGGTAGCGGCGAATGTAGTTGATGATCGCCTCGTCCATTTTGTCGCCGCCCACGCGCGCCGAACGTGCGTACACGATGCCGGAGAGTGACAGCACGGCCACCTCGGTGGTGCCGCCGCCGATATCCACGATCATGGAGCCGGTCGGCTCGGTCACGGGCAGGCCCGCGCCGATGGCGGCGGCCATGGGTTCTTCGATCAGGTACACGTCGCGCGCACCGGCATTCTCGGCCGATTGCTGGATCGCGCGGCGCTCCACCGGGGTCGAGCCGGCCGGCACGCAGATGACGATCAGCGGGCCGGTGAAGCTGCGGCGGTTATGCACGCGGTGGATGAAGTATTTGATCATTTCTTCCGCGGCGCGGAAATCGGCGATCACGCCATCTTTCAGCGGGCGAATGGCTTCGATCTTCTCCGGCGTGCGGCCCAGCATCAGCTTTGCGTCGTTGCCGAAGGCGTAGGGCACCATCATGCCGCGTTCCTGGCGCATGGCGACTACCGAGGGCTCGTCCAGCACCACGCCTTTGGTTTTCACGTAAACCAAGGTGTTGGCGGTGCCGAGATCAATGGCCATGTCTTCCGACATCATGCCAAATAATTTACCGAGTCCGAACATGCGATCCCCAATGCGTGCGAATTGGCCGCTACCTTAGCGGCGCACCCCCCCGTGGCAAGGGGAATGTCACGTTTATCACCGCGATTTTACGACCGCCGCGTGGCGCGCCAGCTTCACACAAACTTCATGTGCATATATACCTACTGCCGCTATGGTTGGCCCATGCGCACGGACCACCCAGCCTATCGCCTATTCACCGCCGAGGAATGCACGTTCCTCGAGCGCATGTTCGTGCAGCACCCTAGAATAGGCGAGGGTTTCGACATGTTTCTGAGCATTCCCGCCGAGCAACGCCTCAGCTTTGCCCACGAAGCACTGCAAGTCATGCCACGCAACGGCTGGGTACGGCGTTTCGTGAAGCACCCCGAAACGGTTTATGAGCATCTGAAGGACGTGGCGAGGATGGCGCAGACACTTCCCTTGCCCCCTAATCTGGGTGGATTGACGGAAGATATAGCCCGCCGCAGGTTAGTGTTCATGGCCGCGCTTCATGATGTGCCAGAAGCCATCGCCACCGATTTCACGCCCCATTGTGCCATAGCGCCGGAAGATAAGGATCGACTCGAGTTGCTGGCGGGAAAAGTGATATTTGCCTCCAACTCCCTTCGCATGTGGCGGCTGCAGGAATATATCGAGCAGGTCACCCCGCTATCGCACACTTTGTACGATCTGGACAAACTCTCGGCCGTGCGGCAGGCGCTTGTTTACGAAGGCCAGTATCCCGAAAAACGCGGCAAACTTTACGATGAATTCCGCAGCTATGCCCTGCCGCGCCTGAAGACGGATGAGGGGCGCCAGCTCGCCGCAGCGATCGATGCGCAGGCCGAGGCCATTCGCGAAGAAGGGCGGCAAAAATCCCTGAAAGAGAAGTTTGGCGGCTGGGCGCGCTAGCTGGCGGCTTTCGCGGGCGCTTTCTCGGCGTCGTCCTGATCGGTGAGCAGCAGCTTGCGCTGGAAGCGCTCCAGCTTGTTCAGCGCGTTGATGTAGGCCTTGGCTGAGGCCACCAGCGTATCCACATCGGCGCCATGGCCGGTGACCAGCTTGCCGTCGCGCTCAAGGCGCACCATTACTTCCGCCTGCGCGTCGGTGCCCGCGGTGATCGCCTGCACCTGATACAGCTTCAGCTCGGCCTCGCCGGCATCCAGTACCAGCGAGCGGATGGCTTTGAACATTGCATCCACCGGGCCGTTGCCCTCTTTCTTGGTGGTGCGCAGCTGCCCGTCGATGTTCAGGCCAAGGCGTGCCATTTGCGGGCCTTCGGAGCCGCATTCGATCTGCAGGCTGGCAAAGCTGAAACGGTCTTCGGCCGATTCACCATCCACCAGCGCGAGGATATCCTCGTCGAACACTTCTTTCTTTTTGTCGGCCAGCGTTTTGAAGCGCACAAATGCATCTTCCAGCTGGTTGTCGCCCAGCGAAATGCCCATCTCGGCCAGCTTATCCTTGAACGCGGCACGGCCGGAATGCTTGCCCATCACGAGGTTGGTCTTGGTCACGCCGACCGATTCGGGGGTCATGATCTCGTAGGTGTCGCGGTTCTTCAGCATGCCGTCCTGGTGAATGCCGGATTCGTGCGCGAAGGCGTTGGCCCCCACGATCGCCTTGTTCACCTGCACGCCGTGGCCGGTCACCTGCGTGACAAGGCGCGACGCGCGCATGATGTGCTCGGTCTTGATGCCGCATTCCACGCCGTACTGGTCGCGGCGGGTCTTCAGCGCCATCACCACTTCTTCGAGCGCGGTGTTACCGGCGCGCTCACCAATGCCGTTGATGGTGCATTCGATCTGGCGGGCACCGGCTTTCACCGCCGCCAGCGAGTTCGCGGTGGCAAGACCCAGATCGTTCTGGCCGTGGAAGCTGAAGATGGCCTTGTCGGCATCCGGCACGCGGGCCATCACTTCGCGGAACATCTCGGTGATCGTCTCCGGCGTGCCATAGCCCACCGTATCCGGCAGGTTGATGGTGGTCGCGCCGGCCTTGATCGCCACTTCCACCGCGCGGCACAGGTAGGAAAGCTCGGTGCGGGTCGCGTCCATCGCGCTCCACTCCACGTCGTCGGTGAAGCGGCGGGCCAGCGTGACCGCGTCGCGGATCACGTCCAGCGCCTGTTCCTGGCTCATGCGGAACTGGTGCGTCAGGTGAATTTCCGACGTGCTCATGAAGGTGTGGATGCGCGGGCGCTTCGCGGGTTTCACCGCTTCACCGGCGCGGCGAATGTCGGCTTCTTTGGCGCGCGCGAGCGAGCAGATCACGGCATTCTTCGCCTGCTGTGCAATGGCGTGCACGGATTCAAAATCGCCGTCGGAGGCCATGGCGAAACCTGCCTCGATCACATCGACGCCCATCCCGTCCAGCAGTTCGGCCACCAGTAGTTTTTCCTCGCGCGTCATGCTCATGCCGGGCGACTGCTCGCCATCGCGCAAGGTGGTGTCGAAAATGATGATACGGTTATCGCTTGCCATAAAAACCTCGGGTTTGGGCGGGCTTTATAGCCCCGAACCCGCGCTCCGGCAAGGATTTTAGCGGGGTGTTATGCTTTCACCGGCGGGGCGAAGGCTTCGATGGCACCCGGCTTGCGCAGCATTTTGTCCACTTCGCCGATATGCGTTTCTTCTTCCATGATGAGCCCGCGCGCGTATTCTTCCAGCATCACGGACTTGCCTTCCACCATCTTCAGCAGTTCATGGTAGAGCAGCAAGGTCGCCTGCTCATGCGCCAGCGATTCGCGCAGGATGTCGCCGATGTCGTGGTTGTGGGTTTCCAGCAATTTACCGATGCCAAGGCTGGGGTGACCGCCCAGCTGCGTGATGTATTCGCCCGCCTGCTGCGCATGCGTCATGGATTCGGTGGCCTGCTCGCGCAGCCACGACACGATGGGAATGCGGTTATAGCCGAACACCATCAGCGCGTAGTGGTTGTAGCGCACGATGCCGGCAAGCTCCGCTTCCATGATCTTGTTGAGCGTGTCGATGACGGGTTTGGTGTCGAAATTGTAGGCCATGGGCATCTCCTTCGTTGTCATGTTGAGCACAGCGAAACATCTTCTTGCGAGATCCTTCGCTACGCTCAGGATGACAAAGATCTAGCGCAACGCACCGCGCAGCAAAAGCGCGAACGACTCGCACGAGTGTCGCAAACCACAATCGAGAAACTGTCATGCCGGTCAAACGCGCGCCGCGCGTGCTGCACCGGCATCCATGCGAACTATGCCGAAGGCATACAATACCCTAGCAAAGATGGATCCCGGGACAGGCCCGGGATAACAGGTGCGTAAGGCGCGAAGCGCCTAACTCCCACCCGTTAGTTCTTCGCTTTATCGACCAGCTTGTTCTTGGCGATCCACGGCATCATGCGGCGCATTTTCTCGCCGGTCTGCTCGATCGGCAGTTTGCCGGTCGCTTCACGCCATTTCTCGAGGTTACGCGGGCCTTGCGTGGCGCGGTCGGCCATGAAGTCGCGGGTGAATTTGCCCGACTGGATATCTTCCAGCACGCGCTTCATCTCTTTTTTCGTCTCTTCGGTGATGATGCGCGGGCCGGTCACATAGTCGCCATATTCGGCGGTGTTGGAAATGCTGTAGCGCATGTTCTGCATGCCGCCTTCGTAGAGCAGGTCCACGATCAGCTTCAGCTCGTGCATGCACTCGAAATAGGCCATCTCGGCGGGGTAGCCCGCTTCCACGAGGGTCTCAAAGCCAGCGTTCACCAGCGCGGTCACGCCGCCGCAAAGCACGGCCTGCTCACCGAACAGGTCGGTTTCGCACTCGTCCTTGAAATTCGTTTCGATGATGCCCGAACGGCCACCACCCACGCCAGAAGCGTAGCTGAGCGCCAGTTCCTTGGCCTTGCCGGAGGCATCCTGCGCCACGGCGATGAGGCACGGCACGCCGCCGCCCTTCTGGTATTCGCCGCGCACGGTGTGGCCGGGGCCTTTGGGGGCGATCATCACCACGTCGAGGTCGGCGCGCGGCTTGATGAGGCCGAAATGGATGTTGAGGCCATGCGCGAAGGCAAGCGTGGCACCTTGTTTCAGGTTCTTGTCCAGGTCCTGCTCGTAGAGCTCGGCCTGCAGCTCATCCGGGGTGAGGATCATCACCACGTCGGCCCAGGCGGCAGCCTCGGCGGGGGTCATCACTTCGAAGCCCGCGGCTTGCGCTTTCTCAGCAGTCTTGGAACCGGCGCGCAGCGCGATGCGCACATCGTTCACGCCGCTATCCTTCAGATTCAGCGCATGCGCATGGCCCTGGCTACCATAGCCGATCACTACCACCTTCTTGCCCTTGATGAGGTCAAGGTTGCAGTCCTTATCGTAATACACGTTCAGGCTGGTTTCGTTCACGGGGGTTTTCATAGCTGCTTGCGACATAATCATTCCTTTTCGTTGCGCCCTGCACGCGCGGCCTGCTGGCCTCGCATGGATAAAGTGCCCGCCTTTTAGCGGTTTTCTCAGGAATTGGAAGGGTTTTTTGCCCCGGGCGCACGGCGGAACGGGTAGAGCATCTGCCCGCGGAAGCGGGTGGGCACGTCGCCGCCCGCAATGCCTACCTGCTGGGGCAGCTGCCCCTTCGGCATATAAAAAGTGCCGAATATCAAGTCGATAAAGGGGAAATTCGGCGCGAAATTCTTATCCAGCGCCGCGTCCTCGGCGCTGTGGTGCCAGCGGTGGAAGACCGGGCTGGTCAGCACATAGCGCAGCGGCCCGTAGCTCCAACGCAGGTTGCTGTGCACGAACAGCGAGAACACGCCCAGCACCGGCACGATCGCCAGCATCACCGTGATGGGGTAGCCCATGCTGTAAAGCGCCAGATCCACGAGCGTCACGTAAAGCAAATAGTTCACCGGGTGGAAGCGGTAGGCATGGTGCCAGGCAAGGTCTTCCGGCGCGTGGTGGATGGCGTGGTATTTCCACAAGGTGGGCTGGTGCAACGCGCGGTGCACCCAATATTGCGCCACGTCGCGCAGCAGCAACAGGCTGGTGACCTGCAGCCATAGCGGCCAGTCGCGCATGGGTTCGGCACCCTGCAACAGCCGTTCGGCCACCTGTTCGGGCCCGACGACGAACGCCATCACGCCCGAGAACATGGCAATGAGCACGAACGCATAAAGCGGGGTCATGATCTGGTAGAGGATGTCGGTCGCCAGATCGCGGGTGAGAAAGCCCGGCGGCCGGGTCACGAAGAACGCGCGCCCCAACAGCCAGAGCACGAAGCCACTGGCCAGAAAAAGCCCAAGCTCCTGCGCGCGCGCAATAACGAAATCCATATCCATGCCGCGCAGTATAGCGCAAAGCAGGGGCGGAAAAAAGCGGTGTTAGATGCCCTTTTTGCCGCGCGCGACCGAGGCCACGCCGGTGCGGCAGATTTCCACCAGCCCAAGCGGGCGCATCAGTTCGATGAAAGTGTTCACCTTGTCGGTCGTGCCGGTGATCTCGAACACGAAGCTCTCGATGGTGGTATCGACCGGGTGGGCGCGGAAGATCTCGGCGATGCGCAGCGCTTCCACGCGATGGTCGCCCGTGCCCAGCACTTTCACCAGCGCCAGCTCACGCTCCACGAAGGGGCTTTCCACGGTGAGGTCATGCACTTTGTGCACCGGCACCATGCGCTCCAGCAGCGCGATGATGTGCTTGATCTTGCTGGCCGAACCGCGGGTGACGACGGTGATGCGCGACAGGTGCTTCTTGCCGTCCACCTCGGCCACGGTGAGCGATTCGATGTTGTAGCCGCGTGCGCTGAACAGCCCGGTCACGCGGTTGAGCACGCCGAATTCGTTATCCACCAGCACGGCGAGGATGTGGCGCTCTTCCAGCGCGACCTCGTCGGGGATGTCGTAGACGATATCGAGTGTTTCGGTGCTCATGTCAGCGTTCCTCCATCAGGCGCAGGCGGGTCTGGTCGGCGCTGCGGTGCATCATGTAATGGATCGCGAGGTACGCGATGATGATATGGAACAGCAGCCACGCGATGGGCTGGTGGTACAGCGGCTCAAGGAACTGCGCGCCAATGGTCACGAAGGCGAGGATCACCATGGGCCCCAGCCAGTACGGGAGAATGGCCGAGAAGTTGGTGTAGAGCCCCCCGTCGCGCAGCAGGGCGAAACGGTAACGCGGCACACCGAGATGGGTGAGCAGCACCGCCGCGCCCACGCGGGCGGCCAGCTCGCTGCAGAATTTCAGCCAGGTGCGACCTTCGGTGGCGGTGCTGGCGCCATAATCGCCCATGCGCGCCGAGCCGAGCACCAGCTCGATGATGGTCATGCCGTTGAGGAAACAGACCACGAAATAGAGCAGCGCATAGAATACGAGGAAGCACAGCGTTACGCGCAGTACCAGATCCCAGCTCGGCTTGGTGAGGGTGTTGTTCATGCCGTATCCGTCTAGCCTTATACTTGGTTCTTATCAAGCTCGCGCTTGCCGTCGGCCGGGCTGAGCACAAGTTCGTGGTGGGCCGCACCTGCGGGGATCATCGGGTACACGTTCTCGTTGGGGTCCACCCAGCAATCCAGCAGCACCGGACCGGGATGGGCCAGCGCGTCCTTGATCGCCTCGTCGAGCTTCGCGGGGTCTTTCACGCGAATGCCGCGCATGCCGAAGCTTTCGGCCAGCTTCACGAAGTCGGGCAGGCTATCCATGTAGGATTCCGAATAGCGGCTGGAATAGAACATTTCCTGCCACTGGCGCACCATGCCCATGTACTGGTTGTTGAGGATGAAGATCTTCACCGGCAGGCGGTACTGCACGGCGGTGCTCATTTCCTGGATATTCATGAGGAAGCTGGATTCGCCCGTCACGCACACGACCGGGTTCTTCGGGTGCGCGATCTGCACGCCGATGGCGGCGGGGAACCCATAGCCCATGGTGCCGAGGCCGCCGCTGGTCATCCAGCGGTTGGGCTTGTCGTAGAGGATATGCTGCGCGGCCCACATCTGGTGCTGCCCCACGTCGGTGGTGATGTAGAAGTCTTTCTTGGCCAGATGGTGGTTCATGCGGCGCAGCGCGTGCTGCGGCTTGATGGTTCGGCCCGTCTGCTTATAGCCGAAGCTATCCTTGGCGCGCCAGCCATCCACCTGTTTCCACCATTTCGCGAGCGCTTCCTTTTGCGGCTGCAGTTTCTTCTTGCGCCACAGCGCGATCATCATGTCGAGCACTTCGCCCGCATCGCCCACGATCGGCACATCGACGGCCACGATCTTGTTGATGGAACTGGCATCGAGATCGACATGAATCTTCTTCGATTTGGTGCTGAACGCATCCAGCCGCCCGGTCACGCGGTCATCGAAGCGCGCGCCGATATTGATCATCACGTCGCACTCGCTCATGCACATGTTCGCCTCCAGCGAACCATGCATGCCGAGCATGCCGAGGAATTGCTTGTCGGTGCCGGGGAATGCGCCAAGGCCCATCAGCGTGGTCGTCACCGGGAAGCCGGTCATGCGCGCGAATTTCACCAGCGCTTCGCTGGCCGCGGGGCCGGCATTCACCACGCCGCCGCCCACGTAGAACACGGGCTTCTTGGCTTTGGCCATCAGATCCACCGCGCGCTCGATCCAGCGTGCATCGGGCTTTTTCACGGGCTTGTAGCTCTGGCGGCGCGGCTCTTCCTTGCCTTTGTACAGGCCGGTGGCGTTGAGCACGTCCTTCGGGATATCGACCAGCACCGGGCCGGGGCGACCCGTTTGCGCCACATGGAACGCCTCGTTGAGGATGCGGCCAAGGTCGTTCACGTTCTTCACGAGGTAATTGTGCTTGGTGGCGCTGCGGGTGATGCCGACCACGTCGGCCTCCTGGAACGCGTCCGAGCCGATGAGGTGCGTGGGCACCTGGCCCGTAATGCACACCAGCGGAATGGAATCCATCAGCGCGTCGGCCAGCGCCGTCACGGTGTTGGTGGCGCCGGGGCCGGAGGTCACCATCAGCACGCCGACCTTGCCGGTGGAACGCGCATAGCCCTCGGCCGCATGGCCCGCGCCCTGTTCGTGGCGCACAAGGATGTGGCGCAGCTTGTTCTGTTTGAACAGCGCATCGTACACGGGCAGCACCGCCCCGCCCGGATAGCCGAACACCACGTCGGTGCCGTTATCCAGCATGGCTTGGATGACGATCTCTGCCCCGGTCAATTCACGCGCTTCAGTCATGGTTACCCCTTGATTTCAAGGGGCCTTTGATAGCAGACCCGGCAAAAACTGCAAATGGTTCGGGCGCGGGGCCTAATTTGCCCGGCTGCGGCCCGGGGCCTCGGCGAAGAACTGCAGGCATTCCGCCAATCCTTCGGCGTTGAATTGCGGATCGCGCCACTGCGCGTTCTTTTTGCCCGCCTGCGGTTCTTTCTCAGGAATCTCGCCGCCGGGGAACATGGCCACGGTATTATCGAGCAACCCAAGCGCACGGCCGGTGACTTCTGCGTTCAACTCAATATCCTCGTTCAGCAGGCGTTTTGCGGCGCGCTTGCCAAGCTTATCGCTATGCGAAACTTTATCGGAGAAGCGCGGGCCCATCGCTTTGGGGTCATGCACAAAATTGCGTGCCGTATGCTGACGTGAATAATCACGTGCCGCATATTCGATGCATTGCTCATACAGCCCGGGAATGAACGGGTTATCCGCTAGATCGGCCGGGATGCCGTGGTTTGCAGCCACGTTACGCATCATGTCGGCCGCCAGGCGGGGAATACCGGCCTTCTGCTCCTCGGTCAACTGGTTGTAGTGGCGCCCGGCATGGTTACCGACGGACATCATCGCATAAAGGCCGAAATCGTCATACGCGCCATCGGTCATCTCCAGGCACCAGTCGGAAGCCGTCTGGTACGAGGCATAGGCAAAATCCAGCTTCTTCTCCAGCGCGGCGAACCCTTCGCGCGTTTCCTTGCTGTTGAAGCCTGCATTGCGCTGCATGGCCACCATGGATTGGCCAAGATCATGCACGTAATCGCGCATGAGCAACAAGGTTACCGGCTCGTCGCAGGCATACATGACCTGAAAGGCCTCATGGCTGATCGCGACATCCAGCTTATCCAGCATTTGCTCCATGGAATGGCAGCCTTCGACCTTGGCGCGCCATTGCTTGGTGCGGTCGTGGAATATCTTCTCGGCACGCTCCATGCTGCCGATCTGCAGTGCCATCAGGTCGCTGAAGTTCCGCCCGTCGGACCAGTTCAGCTTCGCCTCGCGCTCCCATGCATGAAAACGCCGCGGCAACCCGGCGCGCGTGGTGCTGGCCGCATGCGCCGTTGCCTGCTCGATCTGCTCGGCGACGTCGTTGGGCACACCGCAGGCCTGATTGATTTCGGCGGCAAGCCAGTCCAGCACATCCGGCAAGGCGGCCTGATAGGGTGCGTCCTTCACCATGCCCGCCACATGCTGCATCACGTCGCGGTAATGGTCGCTCGTGGTCTGGGTCAGCAGTGCGTCATCCACCTCGTCCTGATGGCGGAATGCGTTGAAACTGCGGCGCGTCGCCAGCGTTTCGGCCAGCACGCCCACCTGCCACATCACCGGGTGGGGAAACTTGTCCTCGGCATAGGTCATGCCGAAGCGGTGGTTGAGGAATTCGCGGAACAGCACCTGGCCCTGCTGGATGATCTCATCACCGGTCATCTCAACCTTGAAGCGCTGCTTTTTGTGCGCACCGTTGAGGTGGCTGAACAGCGCATCACTGCGCGCCGCGCGTTCGTGGTGATCCTGCGGCACGCCTTCTTCACGGGGGTGTGCGCCTGCAGCTTTTTCTTCCATTTCGGCCACGCGCTGTTCACGCAGGGTTTCTTCGGCCCAGTCCACCAGGTTGCCGGTGCTTCCGGCGGTCTGCAGCAGGATGGAGCTTTTGAGGTTCCCCGCCGTCACAAAGCTTGCATCATACACATCAATCAGGCGGCGCATGTCTTTCTGCTGCTCGGCGCTCATCAGGCCCTTTTCACCGAGGATGCCGGTGACGGCGATCACAAACTGATCGGCCAGTTCGCGCTTCATCTGCGCAGCGCGGAAATCATTGTTCGAGAAAAACAGCTCTTCTACTTTGCTGCGAATGTAGCGGTCGAAATGCGTCAACATTTCCTGCGCCGTGTCCGATTGATCGGCAATGGTGTTGAGATGGGCTTTTTCTTCCTCCAGCTCCTCCAGCACTTCTTGAATATCAAAATAGGTATGGTCGGGGAACTCACCCACCACCGCCGCGCGCAGTTTTGCGTTCCTTGGCTCAATCAGCGTTTTCGCCAAATGAATATCGTAGCTTTCCGCGGCCATATCCACCGCCGTACTCACCAAGCCTTTGATCGGTCCGAATTGCATGCCATTCCCCATTATTTTTGGGGCGAGATTAGCGCGGCGATGCGCAGGGTGTGTGACAGTTACAAGAAGATTGCCGGGTGGTCCGTAGGGCTTAAGGCTTGCGCATCCGCCGCCTGGTGGCGCAGCCAGGTCATCTGCCGTTTGGCGTAGTTGCGCGTGTTCTGCTGGGCCTTGGCCACGGCGTCCTCGCGCGTCATGCTGCCCTGCAGGTAGGCGGCCAGTTCCGGTGCACCATGGGCGCGCAGCACGGGCGTATCGGCCGGTAGCTCCAGCGCCATCAGGGCGCGCACTTCGTCCAGCGCGCCCTGCAGCATCATCTGTTCAAAGCGCGCATCCAGCCGTGCATAGAGCACCGCGCGCGGCAGGTTGAGATACGCCACATGGAAGGTCGCCTGCGGAAAAAGCGGTGCCGTGCGCTGCGCCTGCCAGTGCTGCAGGGTCTGCCCCGTGGCGCGCCAGACCTCCAGCGCGCGCGCCAGCCGCTGGGTGTCGCCGGGCTTGTAATGCGCGGCACTTTCCGGCGCTTCCGCCTGCAACGCGGCATACAGCGCGGCACTGTCCATGGCCCGCACCTGCGCGCGCACATGCTCGGGCACGGGCGGCATATCCGCCAGCCCATGGCGCAGCGCGTTGATGTACATGCCCGTGCCACCCACCAGCAGCGGGTATTGCCCCTCGGCCCATGCCTGCGCAATCACCGGGCGCACCAGTGCCAGCCAGCGCGCCACCGAGGTGGGCTCCGCCGCCGGGAGTACACCATACAGCGCATGCGGGGCTTGCGCTTCTTCCTGCACCGTGGGGCGCGCGGTCAGCACGCGCAGCTCGGCCACCATCTGCATCGCGTCGGCATTGATGATGACAGTCGGCCGCTGTTGCGCTACACGAAGCGCCATTGCCGACTTGCCCGTGCCGGTCGGCCCCATCAACACCCCGATCGTCTGATTCATATGCGCCACGTTGTTACCCTGATTTCCTCGCCCGGCACCGTACTGGAGCTTGCGCCGTTTGTCACCCTGCTCGGCCAGCATGACCAATGCGTGTGGCTGGAGGAAGGCCACGCCGCCGACCTGTATTACACCCTGCCGATCGCGCCGATGCTGCGCAGCATGCTGCAGCATATCTGCAGCAATCTGGGGGTGGATTGCATCGTCCAGCGACGCGAGGGGCGCGAGAAGAAACTGCTCATCTCCGACATGGACTCGACCATGATCGCGCAGGAATGCATCGACGAGCTGGCCGATAAAGTGGGCTTGCGCGCCCATGTATCTGCCATTACCGAGCGCGCCATGCGCGGCGAGCTGGATTTCAAGGCCGCCCTGCGCGAACGCGTGGCCCTGCTGAAGGACCTGCCCGCCGCCGCGCTGGAGGAAGTCTATGCCACGCGCATCACGCTCATGCCCGGCGCGCGCGCACTGGTGCAAACCATGCGCCAGCGTGGGGCGCATTGCGTGCTGGTCTCCGGCGGGTTCACGTTCTTCACGCAGCGCGTGGCCAAGGCCATCGGCTTCCATGCGGATGAGGCGAACCGGCTGGTGCTGCGCGACGGGCTGCTCACCGGCGAGGTGGAAGAACCAATCCTTGATAAAGAGAGCAAACGCGAAAGCCTGCTGCGCCATGCCACCGCCAAAGGCGTGCCGCTGGCGCGCAGCATGGCGGTGGGCGACGGGGCGAATGACCTGCCCATGCTGCAAACGGCGGGGCTGGGCGTGGCGTTCCATGCGAAGCCGATCGTGGCGGAAGTGGCGCATGCGAGCATTCGCTTCAACGACCTGACCGCGCTGCTGTTCGCGCAAGGCATTCCCAAGCACGATTGGGTACTCAACTAATCCTCGTATAAAAGGGCACGGCGCGTAGGCGCAAGCCGAGCCGCGAAGCGAGGGGGTCAGCACCGAAGGTGCGAAGGGCGGCGGAACGCCCCCTTCTCTTTACTCGTCACCTCCGCCTGCGCGGGGATGACGGGTTCGTAAGCGCGCGCGCTAACTCAAACCCGTCACTTCACCGGTACGGTAATAAACTGGCTGCCATCCCGGCGCTGTACGCGCAGCAGGGCGAATTTCTTGCCGGCCTTTTTCGCATCCTGCAGCGCCTGCTTGAATGCATCCACGCTGGTCACGGGCTGTTGGTTCACCTCGCGGATAATATCGCCCGGCAGCATGCCGTTCTTCGCGGCGTCGCCGCTGCGCTGAAGCTCAAGCACCAGCAGGCCCTCGACCGATTTCGGCAGGCCGAACTGCGCGCGGGTCTGCGGCGTAATGGGTGCCACGTTCATGCCCAGCACGTTGGCACCGGGCGTGGGCGCGGGCTCGTCGGTGCGCAGGGTTTTCTTCGCGGCGGATTTGCCGTCCTGCGGCAACTCACCCAGCGTGATGGGCAGCGTCAGCTCGCGGCCTTTGCGCCAGATACCCAGCTCCACCTTGCGGCCCACCTGCGTTTGTGCCACCATGCGCGGAAGCTGGCGCATTTCTTTCACCGGCTTGCCGTCAAAACGGGTGATCACGTCGCCCACTTCAAGGCCTTTGGCGGCCGGGCTTTTCGGATTGATCTCCAGCACCAGCGCACCGCTATTGTCCTTCAGGCCCAGCGAATCGGCGATCTCGTCGTTCACTTCCTGGATCTTCACGCCCAGCCAGCCACGGTGGGTGCGGCCGAATTTCTGCAGCTGCTCCAGAATGGGTTTTGCCATGTCGCTGGGCACCGCGAAGCCGATGCCCACGCTGCCGCCCGTGGGCGAGAAAATGGCCGAGTTAATGCCCACCACTTCGCCCTGCGCGTTGAACAGCGGCCCACCGGAATTGCCACGGTTGATGGCCGCATCGGTCTGGATGAAATCGTCGAACGGCCCGGCATTGATGTTGCGCCCGCGTGCGGAAACGATGCCCGCCGACACGCTGCCGCCCAGCCCGAACGGGTTACCCACGGCCACCACCCAGTCGCCGACCTTCAGCGCATCCGAACTGCCGAACTGCACGTAAGGCAACGGCTTTTCGCTTTTCACTTTCAGCACGGCAAGGTCGGTCTGCGGGTCCTGCCCCACAAGGGTGGCGGGAAGGCGCGTGTTGTCGGAGAGAATCACCGTGATCTCGCTGGCGCGGTCGATCACGTGGCTGTTGGTGACCACATGGCCCTGCGCATCGATAATGAACCCGGAACCGAGCGAGGTCACCTCGCGCGACATATCGCCGCCTTCGGGCCCGCCGAAACGCTGCTGGAACTGGCGCAGCAATTCTTCCATCTGCGGGTCGGCCTGTCCCATTTGCCCCATGTCGAACTGCGGGAACATGGCCCCCTGCTTGACCTTCTGGGTGGTGGAAATGTTCACCACCGCCGGCATCACCGGCTCCAGCATGCGGCTGAAGGATTCAGGCTGTGCCTGCGCCGCGCTTGCGGTCGCCAGCGTGAACATCACAGCGAAATGGGTCAGGGTGCGGGTCAACATACCATCCTCATTGCAATCATTGGTCGGGTGCACGCGCGGCTGATACGGCGCAGCGCGCGTGGTCCCTGCGGCTAGGGGTTCAGCTCTTTCAGGAATTCTCCGTCGGGGCTGAGCACCATGGTGGTGTCGCCCTGCTTCAGCGTGCGCTTATAGGCCTGCATGGAGCGGTAGAATTTGAAGAATTCCGGATCGCGGCCATAAGCGCTGGCGTAGATCTTCGCGGCTTCGCCGTCGCCTTCCCCGCGAATGGTCTCCGCCTTGCGGCGTGCTTCGGCGACGATCTCGGTGCGCTCACGCTCCGCGCCGGAGCGAATGGCCAGCGCCTTCTCTTCCCCTTCCGCGCGGAAGCGCTGGGCTTCCTTGGTGAAGTCCTTGCGCATGCGTTCGTACGTCGATTGCGAAATGTCGCTGGGCAGGTCGGCACGCATGATGCGCACATCCACCACCTCGATACCGAAACCGCTGACGCGGCGCGCCGCGGGTGTGTCGCCGGTTGCTTCGCGGGCTTCGGCGGCGCGGGCCTGCGCGTTCACGTTGTACTGGATCTGGTCCATGATCTGCGAACGCTTGTCGGAAAGCAGGTCGGAGAGTGAATGGTTCGCCAGCACCCGGCGCATGCTGGACAGCACGATCGAGTTCAGGCGGTTATTCAGGTTCGCCTCGTTCTTCACGGCTTTGTAGAATTGCGCCGGATCGGTGATGCGGTAGCGCACGAACGCATCGATCACCACGCGTTCTTCCACGTCGGTCTGGCGGTTCTTGGTGATGAATTCCGCGGGCTGCGCCTTGAAATCAAGGATGCGCTTATCGAAGAACAGCACGTTCTGCACGAACGGCAGTTTGAAGTTCAGGCCCGGCTCTTTCACCACGCGCTTGATGTCACCGAACTGCAGCACGAGTGCTTGCTGCGTTTGCGGCACGATGAACATGGAGCCGGACAGAAGTACCAGCACCAGCAGGGCAGCAAGGCCAAATTTGATCAGCAGGTTCATGGGTTGCTCCTATTGGGCGGCCGGGGTGGTGGAGATCGGGCGGGCGCTGGGCGCAGCCGCGGCGGGCGTGGGCATGGGCAGCATCTGCACCATGCCGCCATTGCCACGGGCGGCGGGGTCCACGATCACCTTGGGCATGCCCTGCATCACCTCTTCCATCGTTTCCAGATAGAGGCGCTTCTTGGTCACGTCCTTAGCGAGGCTGTATTCCGCATAAATCTTGCTGAAACGCGCCACGTCCCCTTCCGCATCGGCGATCACGCGGGCTTTGTAGGCCAGCGCTTCCTGTTCCATTTGGGCTGCTTCCCCTTTGGCTTTGGGCAGCAGTTCGTTGCGGTAACCTTCCGCCACGGATTCGGCCGTTTCCTTGTTCTGCTCGGCACGCTTCACGTCCTGGAACTCATCGATCACCGGTTGCGGCACGTCGGGGCGGCTCAGGTTCACCGCGATGATCTCGATGCCCGCATCGTACTCATCGAAGATGTTCTGCATGATGGTCTTGGTATCTTCCGCGATCTGCGATTGCGCGGTGGTCAGCACATCGTCCAGCTTGTTGCGGCCGATCACCTCACGCATGGCCGATTCTGCCACGGGCTTGATGCTGCTTTCCGCATCGCGGATGTTGAACAGGAACTTCTCCGGCGCGGCGGCATCGATCTTCCACTGCACCTCGAAATCAATATCCACGATGTTGCGATCTTCGGTGAGCATCAGTCCTTCGCGGTTCTGCGGCAGGCCCGCGCCCATCACCGCATCGGCCGACAGGCGGGCGGTGCGCACCGTGGGGTTCTCGGCCGCACTGCCGCGATAGCCGATCTCGACCTTGTTCACCGAGGTCACGCTGGGGATGATGACCTGCTCCACCGGATACGGCAGGTGGTAATTCAGGCCGGGATTGGTGGTGCGCTCGTATTCACCGAAACGCAGCACGATACCGAGCTCATCCGAATTCACGCGGTAGATGCCCGAGGCCAGCCATAGCACGAAAATGCCGAGGATGACCGCGAACGCGATGCGCTTTTCATTGCCGTCATTCGGCGCGCCGTTGCCCAGCATGCCATGCATGCGTGCACGGCTTTGGCGCAACAGCTGGTCCAAATCCGGTTTCTGGCCGGGGCCTTGCGGGCGCTGGTTGTCGTTGCTGCCGGAACCGGTGGGACGCCCGCCGGGCAAGGGTTTTTTGCCCCAGGGGTTCGGTTGTTTGGTCATGCGCTATCCTGTGCGGTCGGAATGGTTTTTCTTGCTGAAGCGTATCAGCCGCTTACATATAGAGGCATCAACGCCCCGCTTCAAGCAACATGGAACAGCCCGTGAACGACCCCCGCGCCAAAGCCGTCTGGAACACCAACCGCCTGCCCCATGTGGGCCGGGTCATCGCCATTGCCTCGGGCAAGGGCGGCGTCGGCAAATCCACCACCACGGTGAACCTTGCGCTGGCCTTGCTGCAGCAGGGCATGCGCGTGGGCGTGCTGGATGCCGATATTTACGGCCCCTCGATTCCCAGCATGCTGGGCCTGCGCAGCCACCCCCACCCCGACGTGAAGGACGGGCAGATGCTGCCGCTCGTTGGCATGGGCGTGCGCACCATGTCGATGGGGTTCATCGTCAAGAATCAGGCCGCCGTGCTGCGGGGGCCCATGATCAGCAAAACGCTGCAGCAATTCCTGCGCGGCGTGGCGTGGGGCACGAAAGCTTCGCCGCTGGATGTGCTGCTGATCGACCTGCCGCCCGGCACGGGTGATGTGCCGATCTCGCTGGCGCAGGCCGTGCCGCTGGATGGCGCCATCATCGTCACCACGCCGCAGGAACTCGCCGTGCTGGATGCCGACAAAGCCGCGCAGATGTTCCGTAAGTTAGAGGTGCCCATTCTTGGGGTCATCGAGAATATGAGTTACTTCCTCGACCCGCAGGGGCAGGCGCACCATTTGTTCGGCACGGGCGGCGGCGAAGGGCTCGCCAAGCAATACGCGGTGCCGTTCCTTGGTGAATTGCCGCTGGAGCCCGCCCTGGGTGCGGCGGCCGATAAGGGAACGAATTATTTAAGCGACCACCCGAAGAGCGATACCACGCAAGCCTTCTGGCGCATCGCGGCGCGGCTACTTAGCTAGTTGCTCAGGCTGGTCTGAAGCTCGTCCCACTCGCGTTTGGTGAGGCCGGATGTTTCCTGCGTCACCTTCTCGCCGGCGATCATGCGCTTGACCACGCCCATGCCGCTGCGCGACAGGCGCGTGCCATGCAAGCGGTGTTCTTCGAACGCTTCGTGCGCGAACGGCACCCATTTCTTCACCACGTCGATCATCGCGTCGGCATAGGCGCGGATCTCGTATTGCGCGTGGCTGTCGGCGCGCAGCATCAGGAAATGCATGAGGTTGTGCAGGTCGATCTTCCAGTACCACTGGGTGTAGTAGTTCATGGTCAGGTTCATGCGCGCCAGCTCACGCGCGATGCCGGAGCGCTCCACGTCAATGACGTTGCCATCGTTGGTGGCGTTCATCAGCTCTTCGTAATGGCCATAGACGCGTTCGGAATCGCCTTTGAGAATTTCCAGCACGCGGGCGGATTCTTCCGGCGAGAGCGCGGTGCCCTCAGCGCGGCCCTGATGGTTCTTCTTGCTTTGCGGCGACAGCATCTCGGGCGTGGGAATGTAGAATTCCTTGTCCATGATCGAGTAGCGCGCGCTGTATTCGTTCACGTTCGCGGTGCGGTGGCGGATCCACTGGCGGGCCACGAAAATGGGCAGCTTCACGTGGAATTTGATCTCGCACATTTCGAACGGGGTGCTGTGCCAGTGGCGCATCAGGTAGTTGATGAGGCCCTTGTCCTGGCTCACCTGCTTGGTGCCGCGGCCATACGAAACGCGGGCCGCCTGCACGATGGCGGCATCGTCGCCCATGTAGTCCACCACGCGGATGAAGCCATGGTCCAGCACCGGAATGGGATCATACAGGATTTCTTCAAGCGCAGGGCTGGTGGCGCGTTTCGTGCTGAACAATTCGTCCTGCAGGGGTTTTTCATCCATTTTTTCCACCGCGCCCATCCTTAAGCTCCATCGTTTTTTGGCATGCTAGCGCTCGGCACATAGAATGCAATGCACATCCTACGTTCTATTCACAATCCTGTAGCCATCATGGCTAGTGGGCGAGGTCAGCAGACCGCGCGAGCCATCAGCCCGCGAATGCGGCGCGCAGGCATCGCACAGTATGTGCGATCTGCCGGAGCATTATAAAAAGAAAACACCCGCCACGTGGGCGGGTGTGGGTAATTAGGTTAGTAGGTTGATTCGCCGCGTTATGCGTTGCTGCGCGCGCCGATCTCCTGCCCGTTGGCACCGAAGCGCAGCGACTGCAGCGAGCCGTCTTCGTTGCGCAGCACGGCACCCTGCATCACGTTGCCGCTGCGGAAGGCGAGCGCAGCGTTGGCCGCAGCTTCGCGGGCACGCTGGGTCTGCTCCACGGCGGCCACTTGCAGGCCACGGTCGGCCCGGCCAGCGGCACCGTCGGTCGCCGCCACCTGCGTGGCTTGCGGATGGGCGCGGTCGTAGCGGCGCTCGGCCCACATGCCGCTGAAGATGCTGACGATGCCACCCACAATGGTGCCACCGATGGCACCTGCCGGCACGGTCAGCGGGGCGAACGGGCCGCCGCACAGGCCGAGGCCCGCACCACCAGCCGCAAACGTGCCAATGGTGGCCAGCTGCACGCCGGCGCGGTTCTGGGTGCGCTCATCGTCACGGGCAATGGCCACGCCCAGCTCACCGGTGTGGTAGACCGGCGCAATGAAGGCACCGGCACGCATTACACCGATTTTCAGGGCACTGAGCGAGGTAGCGGTCAATGCGGTGGTGTTGGCAGCGCTGACACCGCGCACAAGCGTGTTCTCGGCGGTCGCGGTTTCCACGGCGGCGGTCGCCGGCGTTGCAACCAAGCCCGCCACGCCAAGGAAGCCAAGCGCGCCGCCAATGCCGGCAAGGCCACGGCCAACATACGGAACGCTGCGCAGTTTGCCGAGGCTGCTGGAAAGGCGGCCCAGCATGCCGGTGCGGCTGGCGGCCTGCGCCACATCGGCGGTCGCATCGACCGTTTCTGCCGCCGCCGCCGCAGCGGCCGGTGCAGCACCGTTGCCACGCAGGTTATTGAAGGCTTCGCGCGCGTTGCGCACATCGTTCCCGGCGCTTTCGACCACGCGGCTGGCGACCGGCTCGGTCACGAAACCGAACGCGTTGCCAATGCCACGGCCCGCCATACGCGGCCAGTTGAACGGGTTTTTCCAGCTGAGCGATTCACCGGCCTGATCGGCCACGGCACCCACGGCACGCACAGTGGCGTGCGAGCTGCCGCGCAGGTTGCCCACGCGCTCTTCGGGTGCACCGAAGCGATCGGCGCGGGTCTGCGCGTGTTCATAACGCTGCTGCGCGCGTTCCAGTTCGCTGCGCACGGCTTCGGCGCTTTCCGGGCGGCGGAAGAACGAGCGGCGCTCGCCAGCTTCGGCACGCGCCAGGCGCGCTTCAAGATCATCCACGCGTTGGGCGGCACTGGAAGCGGCACCTTGCGCACGTTCGGAGGGTTTCACCACATGGCGGCGGGTCAGCGATTCGGTCGCGCCACGGGCGACCTGCACCGTACCCACGGCACCGAGGCCAGCACCCACGACTTCTTCCGGCGTATCGATGCCGCTCAGGCGCTCGCCCATGCGCTGGGTGAAGCCGTTGCCTGCACGGCGCACTGCGTCGGCGGCGGTGCCGGTCACGCTTGCATCCGCACCGATGGGGTTGCCGTTCGCATCCGTCTGCGCGCCGGGCGCGTTCGGGGTGGGGTTCTCGCTGCTGGGGGCCGCGATGTTCATGTTGTTGCCGGCTGCGTCCTGCGCGACACCCCCGCGGCTGAGGAACTCACCAAGGCGTGCACCATTGATGCCGCCAATTTCCGGCACTTTGGCGAATTCGTCGCGCACGATGCCCATGTCGGTATCGACCAGCGCGCGTTGCAGGTGCTCATCGAAGCTGCGGGCGGGGGCTTGCCCATCGAAATACTGGCCGACCCACGGCAGCTGGGCCAGCAGCGGGCGCACGAAATCCCATGCGGTGGCGAAGGCCGCGCGGGTGTAGGCCCACACATTGCCAAAACTCGAGAACATGCCGCCACGGTTTTCCGACTGCGCCTGCAGCACGCTGCCATAGGCCGCACCGATCTCGCGGGCCTGCGCCTCGCTGAGCTGGCTATTGAAGCCTTCATTGATCACATCGCTGCCAAAGCCCAGAATGCCTTTGGCGAAATCCACCGGAAGCATCAGCCCGTTGCCGACGGCACCGGCCACGCGCACGGTACCGGTCACGGCACCGGCCACACCGCTGGCGGCATCCATGCCCACGCCGAGGCCAAGGGCACGCGCCGCGTCGGCCAGCGGGCCGGTCACGGTGCTGAGTTGTTCACGGGTGGGGGCGGTGCCCGATACCCAGCTTTTCAGTTGGTCCAGCGCGCCCTGGCGTTGCGCCGGGTCCTGGATCGCGAGAATATCACCGTAGGCCTTCATGAGCGCCGACACCTGATCCGCGTAGCCTTTGTAGGGTGCGCGCAGCTCATCGTAGCTGTAGCGCAGCGCCAGGCTTTCCTGCGGGGTGGTGGTGGGTGCGGGGGTCTGTTCGTTACTCATGTTAGTCTCCTACAAGCTCGACACTATCAAAGGTCTGTGACGGTTTCATGACGGTTTGGCGTCAGGGGCGTGAAAACACGCCGTATTTCTTTGCGCGCAAGCACGCGCGAAAGGGGTTGCGTCCCCTTCGTTCGCTACGCTCACTGACCCATTGGCTCCTTTACAGTCGCCTCTCTTCGCCAACGCTTCGAGTCCGCTACGCGGCTCGCCCTTCGGGCTACGCACGCACTGCATCAACGTTGGGTGGATACGGCGCGTAGGCGCACGCCGAGCCACGAGCGAAGCGACGTGCGGGGGTCAGCGGCAACGCCGCGAAGGGCGGCGGAACGCCCCCTTCAGGGCCGCAGGGCTAATGCTCCAAGACAAGAAGAAGCAGGGCAGCACTTGCGTATCGCACGGTAATCGCCTATATTTGACCTGCTTCTTCGGAAGCTATGGTGATAAACGCGACGTGGAATAGTCGGATTGGACCCGGGGGCAGTACCCGGCAGGTCCACCAGAATTTGAATGCTTCTCGATAAGCCGGGCAGCAAGGTCAGCAGACCTTGCCAGCCATGAGCCCGCGAAGCGGCATTCCATGGTGAATCCAGCAGGATGAGCCGGGAATGAACAAAGTTTGGGCCTGAAGTAGGATCGACAACCGCAATAAAGGCTTCGCTTTTGCCCGGGATGATTCCGCCGTTATCGGGTTGTTTTTTAAGTGCAAACGACAACGTAGCACTCGTTGCAGCTAACGACAACAACGTCGTAGCAGCCCGTCTCGCCGCTTAGTGTGGCCTGACGAGTTCTAGCTCGTAAACGCGGCCCGAGGGGAGCCGGGCAACAGAATCCCCTCACTGATATTTCGCAGAACCCATGACACCATCGACTATCCCGGTATGATCGACTCCGCCATGCGCAACGTGGTGCGCGAGGCGCTCATCCATGTCGATAAATTCGGGCTGCCCGGCGACCATCATTTCTTCATCTCATTCCAGACGAACTATCCGGGCGTGAGCATCTCGCCGCAGCTGAAAAGCCGCTACCCGGAAGAGATCACCATCGTGGTACAGCACCAGTTCTGGGACCTGAAGATCACCGATAAGCTGTTCAGCATCATGCTGAGCTTCAACAATATTCCCGAGAAACTCGTGGTGCCGTTCGACGCGCTGACGGCGTTCGCCGACCCCAGCATCAAGTTCGGCCTGCAGTTCCACGGCAAAAAGCCGGCCAAATCGTCGAATGACGGTGAAGAAGCCGTCGCCTGCCCCGTGACCGGCAAGAACGGGCACGAAAAACCGCCCATGGCCGCCTTCGAAGAAGAAGAGCCGACCGACGAGACCGAAGCCGCGAACGACACGAAAGTGATTTCGCTGGAAAGCTTCCGTAAGCGCTAGCCCATGCAATCCCTGATCGCCCTTGCCCGCACCGCCGCCGAACGCGGCGAAGTGCCCATTGCGGCCGCCATCGTCGCGGGTGATGGCACCGTGCTGGCGCAGGCACATAACCTTGTGGAAACGCATCAGGACGCGACGCAACATGCCGAATTGATCGTGCTGCGCGAGGCCATGCGCGTACGCGGTTCCAAATACCTTCAGGACTGCACGCTCATGGTCACGCTGGAGCCCTGCGCCATGTGCGCGCAGGCAGCCTCGCTGGCGAAGGTGAAGAAGATCATTTTCGGCGCGTATGACCCCAAAGGCGGCGGGGTGGAACATGGCGCGCGGGTGTTCAGCCAGCCCACGTGCCACCATGCGCCGGAAGTGGTGGGCGGCGTGATGGAAGCCGAATGTGGCCAGCTACTGAGTGATTTTTTTGCGCGCAAGCGCTAGCCGCTAAATACGGCGGATGCCGCCTTGCTGTTCCTGCTCGGCTACCACGGCGGCCTCCAGCGCATTCTGCAGCACGGCCGGATAGAATTCGCAGATATAGTTGCGCGTACGCGGCGCGAGTTCTTTGTGCTCCATCAGCGCGTTGCGCAACACGGGCTCGCTCTCGCGGAAACGCTCCTGCAGGTCGCTGATGCGCTCGGGCAGTTCCCAGCCGGCATGTTTCTCAAGCCCATAAGCCGCCATGGCACCGGCATGTTCGGTGGTCAGCAGGCGCCGCGTGGCGGTCGCCATGGCCTGCTCCAGCAGGTCGTGATGCTGGTTCACTTCCTCGCGCACGGTATCGTGCACGTTCTCGTATTCCAGAATGCCCGAGAGGAACCCCGTGGCCGAGGCATCGGCCTGCGCCACCAGCGTGTTCAGCAACCGCGCCGTGACCGGCAGGTTGCCGCCGCGCTCGCGTTGGGCAAAACTCATCGCCCCTGCCCCTGTGCCTGCGGCGGCAGCGTCGCCCCGAAAAGGGCATGCACCGTCTGCGCGATCACGTGCGGGTAGGCGTCGCGCAGCACGCTGTGCGCCTGCCGGCGCGAGGCGCTCCAGCTGTCGCCCTGCAAGCCTTCGCGGGCCAGCATGGCACCGAACGTGTCCTGCCCGTCGCGCAGGCGGCCGATCAGCTCGACCACATCCTGCGCCGGGCGGTTCTCGGGCGGGCGACCAGCCGGGTGGCTGGCGCTGCGGGGTTGCGCACGCGCATGCGCGGCCAAATGATCGATGGTCTTGCTGAGCGCCGCATGGGCGCGGGCATGGGTGCGCTCGGTCACATCGGCGCCCTGACTATCCTTCACCTGCGGCAATTGCTGCTGCAGCACCACATCAAGGTAATCGGCCGCGGCCATGCTGCAGTTGCCGAGCACCTGCTCGTTCACCGGCCCATTCTTCGGCACCGATGGTGGCGCGGGCTGCACGCGCGACTGAAAGCTTTGGTCCATGGGTTGCTCCTGCCTTGTGTTTTTGCAAACCTACCGTTAGTTATACGACCCATCGATTAAGTTTTCATGAAGGTTGGCGCGCCATGGCACATCAGTATGTCTATGTAATGAAAGGTCTTTCCAAAACCTACCCGGGTGGAAAAACCGTGCTGAAAGATATTTGGCTGAGCTTCTTCCCCGGCGCCAAGATCGGCATCGTGGGCCATAACGGCGCGGGTAAATCGACCCTGCTGAAGATCATGGCCGGGCGCGACACCGAATTCAACGGCGAGGCATGGGCCGCCGAAGGCATCAAGGTCGGCTTCCTCGAGCAGGAGCCGAAGCTGGATGAATCGAAGACCGTGCTCGGCAACGTGATGGACGGGCTGGCCGAGAAACAGGCCATCGTGGACCGTTACAACGAAGTGATGGGCAACTATTCCGACGAGGTGGCCGACGAGGCCGCCAGCCTGCAGGACCTGATGGACAGCCAGAATCTGTGGGACCTTGAGCGCGAGGCCGAAGTGGCCATGGACGCGCTGCGCTGCCCCCCCGGCGACTGGGAAGTGGCCAAACTCTCGGGCGGTGAGAAACGCCGCGTGGCGCTTGCCCGCCTGCTGCTTTCCAAGCCCGACATGCTGCTGCTCGATGAGCCGACCAACCACCTCGATGCCGAATCGGTGGCGTGGCTGGAGAACTTCCTCACCAACTACCCCGGCACGGTGGTGATGGTGACCCACGACCGTTACTTCCTCGACAACATCACGAAATGGACGCTGGAACTCGACCGCGGCGAAGGCAAGCCGTTCGAGGGCAATTACAGCGCATGGCTGGAGCAGAAAGCCAAATCCATGAAGCACGAGGAGAACGAGGAATCGGCCCGCCAGAAGGCCATGCAGAAAGAGCTGGAATGGGTGCGCAGCTCGCCCAAGGCGCGTCAGGCCAAATCCAAGGCCCGCCTGAAAGCCTACGATGAAATGGTGGCCCAGCAGGCCGAAAAACGCGCCTCGACCGCGCAGATCATCATTCCCGCCCCGCCGCGCCTTGGCCAGAACGTGATCGAAGCGCAGGGCCTGAAAAAAGCCTTCGGCGATAAATTGCTGATCGATGGCCTGTCCTTCAGCCTGCCGCCGGGCGGCATCGTCGGCATCATCGGCCCCAACGGCGCGGGTAAGACCACGCTGTTCCGCATGATCACCGGCAACGAAACGCCGGATGCGGGCAGCTTCAAAGTGGGCGAGACCGTGAAGCTCGGCTACGTGGACCAGTCGCGCGATTCGCTGGATGACAGCAAAACCGTGTGGGAAGAGATCTCCGGCGGCACGGATGTTATCGAGCTGGGCAAGATCACCATGAAATCGCGCGCCTATTGCTCGTCGTTCAACTTCAAGGGGGCCGACCAGCAAAAGAAAGTGGGCAGCCTCTCGGGCGGGGAACGCAACCGCGTGCACCTGGCCAAAATGCTGCGCAGCGGCGCGAACGTGCTGCTGCTCGATGAGCCGACCAACGACCTCGACATCGAAACCCTGCGGGCGCTGGAAGAGGCGCTGGAGGATTTCGCCGGCTGCGCGGTCATCATCAGCCACGACCGTTTCTTCCTCGACCGCATCGCGACGCATATCCTCGCGTTCGAAGGCGATTCCCACGTGGAATGGTTCGAAGGCAACTTCGCCGATTACGAGGAAGACAAGAAGAAACGCCTCGGCGAGGATTCGCTGCAGCCCAAGCGCATTCGCTACAAGAACCTGCTGGCGGCCTGATTTCTTCACTGATCCGTAACCCATTGGCGTTACCATAGGCGCATGATCGCCCCGACACATGCTGCACGCCGTTTCTCCGACGACGAACCCGTTGCGTTGGCAAAACACGCGATCGTGCTGCTGGAACAGCATCTGGCGCAGCGCTATGGCGTGTATTGGGAAGGCGGCGCTGAAGTGGAATTCACGGCCCGCGTGCGCCCCGGGCTTGACCACGCGCGCATGCGCTTTGGCACCCGCGACAGCGCAGCCGTCAAGCAACATGGCACCGGGGCATCGGCCAGCAAGCACCCGTTCCACAAAGACGCATGGTTCCCCGACAGCCGTTATGTCACCTACGGTTACCGCGAATATGGCGGGTACGGACCGCACGCCATGCTGGAAGCCGTGCTCACCCACGAGCCTGCCGGGGCCGATGGCACGCCCCTGCCCCATCACGGCATGCAGCTCGCCCGCAATATCGAGGCACTGCGCTACCAGCTGCGCAGCCCGGCACCGGGCTACAAGAACACGCCGGTGCAGGCCCCCAACCCGGTGCAGTACCACCTGACGGAAGCCACCCGCCAGGCGCAGGCTTTGTGGCACACCCTGCTGCCGACCGCGGGCGCACCCCCGGCCGAGAACCCCCATCGCGCGGGGCGCTGGCAGGCATTCCACCGCACCCGGCTGGCCGAGGTGGCGTTCGGCACCTTCCTGCCCGAGCACGAAGCGCACGAAGCCATGACGCTTGGCCTGCACATCAACAGCAGCCTGAAAGACATAGAAACCGGCGAAAGCGTGCACCCCACCCGCGAACACACGGCCAACCTGTTGCACGCCACCCAGCGCATGATGCATGCGGGCGGCTACCTGCTCAACCCCACCGACGATAACTGGCAGCGCTGGTCGCACCGCACCGCCGACGCGCCGTTCAGCCGCTACCAAGGTGAGCGCAATGCGCGCGAGGTGAAGGTGGTGGATGGTGCCGGCGGCTTCTACATGGAAAACAAATTACCCCCGGCCAATTGCAACCCCTACTACGCCCTGATGCTGCAATTCATGGCGTTCGAGGTCGCCTTGCGCGAGCAGCATTTCCAGCGCACGGCCGAGGGCTACAGCCTGCAGAGCGCCCCCACGGGGCCGGTCATTCCCGCCGCATCGCCCGCGCAGCAGAAGCAGCAATTCTTCGATGGCGCGCTACAGGGGGAACTGAACCGGCTGGAGGATGGCCTCGGCGATCGATTCCTTGCCGCCATTGCCCATATGCCGCCCGGCACCGAGAAGACCGCCATGGATAAACGCCACGCCGAAAAAGGCGAGCATCTGCGCTGAACGGGCGCAGGCCGTGGCATGCCGCCTTAGAAGTTCGCGAAAAAGATCATCGTGCAGGCATTGGCGCTGCTGTTGGTCAACTGGTAGTCGGACCCCGTATCGCTGCTGGACGCGGCCGTGGTGCAGCTGGTAATGCGCCCGCCATGCACTTTGCCGCGGCCGGGCTTGCCGTCATCCATTTTGGTGTCGAGGTTCCAGGCTTCCTCGGCTTTGAGGATAGGGTTGGTCGTGGGTTCGAGGGTACGCTGCGCGCCAAGGAAATACACGTTCGCGGGATAGTTCAACCCATCGAAGAACGACCCGCCACTGATCACGATATCGCCGCGGATCAGTGTCCAGCCTGCATTGCTGATTTTTGAGCGCGGTATGTTGACGCCGATCGTCGACGTATCCGCATCGCCGCCATTCGCCCCGGTATAGGTGCCCTCCACCAGTCCGGCGAGCGCCAGTTGCTGCCAGTGGCGGAACACCTCGCCTGTCGCCCCGGCGGTGCTGGAGCCCACTTCCATGTTGCCGTCCCCATCGCCATTGCAGGTGCCGGGCGTGGCGGCCGTACCGCTATCGCCACTGCAAAGCGTGTTGTCCTTGCCCCAGAAGGCGGTGGCATTGGTCATGTCGCCGGGAAGGGCGAAATATTTGTCGCGGAACGTTTGCGTGGCGGTGACCCAGCGCTGGTATTCGGTGCTGGCGGCCCGCAGTTCGGCCGCGCGGATCAGCGCCTGTCCACCAAGGATGCCCCCCGTAAGCAAGCCAAGAATCACGAGAACAATAGAGAGCTCGACAAGCGAGAACGCATGCTGATTTTCCGACATGGGTGAAGCATAGCATTATTTCCCCCGGGGGGCATGCATATTTCTGGAAACAGTCATGAAACCTTAAACATTCTGCTTTACAATCAGCAGCATGACGGAACACACGGACAAGCTTTCCTCCCGCGCTTCCCTACGCGACGACCCGCCCGTGGCGCTGGCGAAGCGCGCCATCAAGCTGCTGGAAGCGAAGATCCGGCAGGAATTCGACCTAGAATTGCCGCTTGGCGTGGAGCTGGAATTCGGCGTGCTCTCCAACCAGCGCCAGCATAAGGCCTCGCCCGCCGAACAGTATGGCGTGCCGGATGCGCTGGGCAAGATCAGCAACCACACCGCCTCGGCCTACCGCCACCCCAAGAACCGCGATGCGTGGTTCCCCGAGAGCCGCCGCGTGGCGTACAGCTACCGCGAAGAAAGCAACGACGACCGCTGGGACATGATGGAAGTGGTGCTGACGCATGAGCCCCGCGGGCAGGACGGCACGCGCCTGCCGATCGATGCGCTGGCCACCGCCCGCGCCGTGGAAGCGCTGCGCCACCAGCTGCACCAGCCCTCCAGCGGTTACATGCCGCGCAAGCATGGCGCTGGTATCCCTACGGCGCAGCTGGGCGTACGCTACTGGCAGCAGCAACGCCGCGACACCATCGATATGCTCGTCACCGAGGCCGTGGTGCCCGGCACCTTCAACAGCCATGGCATGCACCTGAACATGAGCCTGGTGGATGCCTCCACGCAGGAGAACGTCATGCTGCGCTCAGGCCTGAGCGCGGAGACGGTCACCAACATGCTGCGCCAGGGCATCGGGGCGGTGCAGATGGAAAATTTATGGCTGGTCTGCCCGCATCGCCGTTCCATGGAGCGGCAATCCATGCGCATGGGCCCGATCAGCGACGTGATGGGCCGGGTGAAGAACAAGCGCGGCCAGAAAGATTATGTGGAAAATTCGCTGCCGGGGGCCGACTGCAACCCCTATTACGCCATCATGCTGCAACTGGCGGGCACCTATCTGGCGCTGAAAGAGGCGCAGTTCGGCTATGATTACACGACGCAGCAGCATGTGCTGGGCAACCCCGATTACGCGCAGGACCTCAAGGCACCGCAGCCCGGCGAGAAGCAGGTGAATGCGCTGACACTGAACGATTTGCAGGCAAATTTCCGTGCGGGGTCGCACCTGCGTGACGCGCTGGATGCCTGCGAGCCCGGGCTGGGCGATGCGTTCCATCACGCCATCGAGCAGACCCCACCGGGCTACGAGAAAAGCGGCATGGACAAACTTCAGAAAACGCGGCGCACACTAGCGCCGCAGCGCGATCGTTAGGCCTTGCGGGCCGCCTGCTTCTGCAGGGCGCCGATCAGGTAATCCAGCCCTTTGGAACTGACGATGGAGTTGAACTCCGAACGCTGGGTCGCGCGCAGCGAAACACCTTCCACGGCAATGTCCACCACCTTGTAGCTCTTGGCGTCCTCGCGCAGCGTGTAATCCACGTAGATCGGCGCGCTACCGGCATCGATGATCTCCATGGTCACCTGATAGGTGCCATCGTCGCCGCGGGCGTTCTTCAGGTTGTATTTCTGGCCGCTATATTTGGTCAGGCGGCCCGCATAGTTCTTGATCACGAACGGCTGGTAGGCGGCAAGGTAATCGTTCTGCTGCTGCTCGGTGGCGGTGCGCCAGTGGCGGCCCAGCACGTATTTGCCTACGTACGGAATATCCACCGCGCCGGAGAAAACATCTTCCAGCTTGCTGAGCTTGCTGGCCTTGCTTTCATCGGTCTTGATGATGGAGAGCACGTCGCCCGCCACCCCGTCGATGAATTTCTGCGCATCGGCCGGGCTGCCCGCAAGCGCCGGCTGTGCAGCAACGCTGCAGGCCAGCACGAGCGATAGGAAAAAACGCTTCATGCTTCTCCCGCTTACTTCGCTTCGTATTCGGCGGGGGTCGCGTTGCTCTTATCGAAATCGTTGTGGCGATTTGCGATCTGGGCATCACGGCGCTGGCTGTAGATGCTGCGGAAGGTCACGTACGAATCCAGCGAGGTTTCGTAGATGTCGTCGATCGGATCGATCAGGCGCTCACGCTCGACCAGTGCCTGGCCCGCCGCCATGTAGATGCGGTCATCCTGCTCGAGGTAGTAGCTGAACGGATCGGTGAACCAGTCCACCACCATGCCAACCGCGTCGCGGCCATTGCTCGGCCCGATCAGCGGCAGCACAACGTACGGACCCGAACCCACGCCCCAGACCGCGAGGGTCTGGCCGAAATCTTCGCGGCGCTCTTTCAGGCCAGCGGTGGTGGCCACATCGTTCAGACCCGCGATACCCACGGTGCTGTTCAGCGCAAAGCGCCAGAAGCTGGTCAGGCCCTGCTCCATGTCGCCCTGCAGGAAGGCGTTGAGCATGTTCACCGGCTCACGCAGGTTGTCCGAGAAGTTGCCGATGCGCTCACGCACGGGGTCCGGCGTGATGTAGCGGTAACCCTTGGCCACCGGGGCGAAGGCATACTGGTCAACCACTTCGTTGAAGGATTGCACCCCACGGTTCATGCCCTCGAGCGGATCTTCGTCCGGGTTCGAGGCGCAGGCGGTGAGGGAAAGCGCGCTGAGCAGCAGCGCCGCGAGGATCGTGTGTTTCTTAGCCGAAGAGGTCATAATGGTCCCGTGGTTCAATGCACTGTTATGTAACGCGCATGATGGCGCGCTCAAGCTTCTTTTTAGCGCGTTTGTGTAAACAATTCGTTGCCACATATGCAAGCCCCCTGTGAAGAAGGTTGACAGGCCGTCATTTTTTCCCTTTGTTTTCCACGATTTTAGCCATTTCCGGGGTTTGTCGAGTGCCAGCGCTTTCTTTGCATTTGTTGCAGTTATGTCACAGGGGTTGCCGATGAGCATCGCGGCCCACCAGCGCGCCTTGCTTTCCGCCGCCCAGATGGGGCAGCTGCAGGCCCTGCGTGAGCTCTATGGCGCGGCTGCGCCGCATGTGTCGTTCGAATTCTTCCCCCCCAAAACGCCCGAGGCCGAGGAAAAGCTCTGGGGCGTGATCGGCACGCTGGCGCCGCTGAAGCCGCGCTTTGTTTCCGTGACCTACGGCGCGGGTGGCTCCACGCGCGAGCGCACGCACAGCACGGTGGCCCGCATTCGCCGTGAAACCGAACTGACGCCGGCCGCCCACCTCACCTGCGTCAACGCCACGCGCGAGCAGATCCGCGAAGTGGCCCAAAGCTATTGGGATGCAGGCGTCAAACACATCGTCGCGCTGCGCGGCGACATGCCCGATGGCGGCGGCTACGTGCCCACGCGGGGCGGTTATGAATACGCCGACAGCCTCGTCGCCGGGCTGAAAGACGTGGCGGATTTTGATATTTCGGTGGCCGCTTACCCCGAAATGCACCCCCACGCGCTCAGCGCACAGGCTGACATCGACCACCTGAAACGCAAGTTCGATGCCGGGGCGAACCGCGCCATCACCCAGTTCTTCTTTGATGTGGACGTGTATCTGCGCTTCATGGACCGCGTGCGCGCCGCCGGCATCGAGGCGGAGATCGTGCCCGGCATCCTCCCCGTCACGAACGTGGCGCAGCTCAAGCGCTTTGCGGCCTTCAGCGGCACCAGCGTGCCGGCATGGCTGGGCACGCTGTTCGAAGGGCTGGACGAAAAGCCCGAGCTGCGCAACCTTGTGGCCGCCATGGTCACGGCCGAACAATGCCGCATGCTCATGCTCAACGGCATCGACCATTTCCATTTCTACACACTGAATCGCGCCGAATTGACGCAGGCAATTTGCCATGTGCTCGGTGTTCGTGTAAGCTAAAGCGCATGAGAAACGCTTTCTCCCTCGTTGAACTCTCGATCGTGCTGGTCATCCTTGGCCTGCTGACGGGCGGCATCCTTGGCGGGCAGTCACTCATCCGCGCGGCGCAGATCCGCGCCGTGACCACGGAAATGAACCGCTTTGCGACGGCGACGATGACCTTCCGTGACAAGTATTTTGCGGTGCCCGGCGATATGAGCAATGCGATCAGCTTCTGGGGGAAAGCCGCCGGAACCGGCACCGATTCCACCTGCGCCGATTTCGCCAGCACAAGCCCGGCAACGTGCAACGGGAACGGGGATGGTCGCATCGGCACTGCGCCGGAAGTGTATGAAGAGATGCGCTATTGGCAACATCTGGCGAATGCGGGACTCATCGAAGGCAGTTACACAGGCACTTACACGTCGGGCGTAGGGTACGCATTCGGCGTCAATACGCCGCAAAGCAAGCTGTCGCCCGCCACATGGTATCCATGGCATTTCGGCAACCTCGCGGCCACGACCAGTGATTTCGGCGGCAGTTTTGGGAATGTGCTGGAGATAGGCGCATGGGATGGCGGCTCCACAACACCCCCTGTTCTGCGCCCCGACGAAGCGTGGAACATCGACGTTAAAACCGATGACGGGGCCCCCGCAAGCGGCAAGGCCATTGCAGGCAAAGGCACCACTGCGCGGCCCTGCACCTCGAATGCCAATAACATATCGGATGCAAATGCCACCTATAACCTGACCAACACCGGTGTTATCTGCTACTTGCGCTTTACAAATGCGTTCTAGCACGATGCATGCATATCAAGGGTTCGCAATCTCATGAAACAGGCTTTCTCCCTCGTTGAACTCTCGATCGTGCTGGTCATCCTTGGCCTGCTGACGGGCGGCATCCTTGGCGGGCAGTCGCTCATCCGCGCGGCGGAGCTGCGCAGCATCCCGGTCGAGTACAACAAATACATGACCGCCATGCAGACCTTCCGCGACAAGTATTTCGCCCTGCCCGGCGACATGAGCAACGCCACCAAATTCTGGACGGCGGCGGCCAGCTGCCCCGGTGATTCCACCACGCCCGCGACCGGCCCGGCCACCTGCGATGGCGACGGCAATGGGATCCTCGGCGTGGTCGAGCGCTACCGCGTCTGGCACCATCTGGCGAACGCGGCGCTGATCGAGGGCACCTACACCGGCGTTCCGGCCACCGCCACCCCGGCACATCTGAGCGTGGGCAGCAACGTGCCGCGCTCCAAGCTCAGCAATAGCGGCGTGCAGATCTCCAAACTCTCCGACACCAGCAGCGGCATTCTCTACAACGCAGGCGATTCGCGCCACTCGCTTATGTTCCTCGGCACCGCGACCATTCAGGTTTCCAACCCTTCGGCCATCCTGCTGCCGGAAGAAGCATGGAACATCGACACGAAAATGGATGACGGCGCGCCGGGCACGGGCAACGTCCTGAATTACAACACCGCCAGCACCACGGTGGGCACCTGCACCACCAGCGCCAGCGCCTATGCGCTCACGCTCACCAGCAAGGCCTGCGCGCCCTATATTATGTTTAATTTTTAACGCGCACCGGTTACACTGCACGTATCCACCGCCCAACGGATCGCGCCCTTATGAAAAAACAGGCTTTCTCGCTCGTTGAACTGTCCATCGTCCTCGTCATCCTTGGGCTGCTCACCGGCGGTATCCTCGGCGGGCAGTCGCTCATCCGGGCCGCGGAGCTGCGCTCCATTACGGCGGATTTCAGCCGCTACAACGCCGCCTTCCGCACCTTCCAGGATAAATATTTCGCCTTCCCCGGCGACATGCGCAACGCCACCGCCTTCTGGGGGTTTGCGGCCGGCACCGCGGGCAACGACGCCACCTGTTTCAACGCCACCCAGACCGGAGCGGGCACCTGCAATGGCGACGGCAACGGCGACCTGATCAGCCCGCCCACCGCTTCGGCCACTAACCCGCAAGGCGAAACATTCCATGCATGGAAGCAGATGGCCAATGCCGGGTTGGTCGAAGGCACCTACACGGGCTATCGCGGCACCGGCGGGGCCTATAACACCACGCCGGGCGTGAATGTACCGCGTGGGCGCATCAGCAATGCCGGGTTCTCCCTGTGGTCGAACGCCGCATCGCATATCGATGCGAACTGGTTCCCCACCAAATCCGGCCCGTTGCTGATGTTCGGCACCTCGACCACCGGCATCACCGAATCGCCCGCCATCAAACCCGAGGAAGCATGGAACCTCGACACCAAACTGGACGATGGGCGGCCCGGCTTAGGCAATGTGCGCACGCACAAACAGGGCAGTTCGTTCACGCCGAATTGCACCGATACGACCGATCCGAACACCGCGGCTTATGTGCTGAGCAGCAACGGCGTGCTGTGCAACATCTACATGTTCATGCTGTAAGCGCCGTTTAAACGTCGGCCTTGCGCAGCTTAATGACCACGCGGCGGTTGATCTCCTGATTCGCGGGGATCGGGTTGCCGGTATTGTCGCGGTTGGGCGCTTTCGGCTGGGTCGAGCCCACGCCAATGGCGCGCAGCTTGTTCTCGGGGAAACCCTGCGCCGCAAAAAAACGCACCACGTTGCTGGCGCGCGCGCTGGAAAGCTCCCAGTTGCTGGGGAACTGCGCGGTGGCAATCGGCGTATCGTCGGTATGGCCTTCCACCTCGATGACCACATCCTTACTAGCGAACGTCATCAGTTGCTTGGAGAGCGCCTTCAGCATCGGCAACGCCTGTTTGCTGAATTTGTTGCTGCCACGCTCGAAGAAGGAACTGCTGGCCAGCTCCATGCTCACCGCGTCGTCCTGCTCGGAAATGGCAATGAACTGGTCATAGCCACTCGCACCCAGCGCCAGCGACAGATCCTTCTGCAACGCTTCGAACGGGTCGGTGATGACCTTTTCATCCTGATAGAACCCCTCCATGCGCAGCGATTCGGCCATCTTCTCCATCAGCTCGCCATTCGGCGTGGACATGGAGAACATAATGACGAAGAAGCACAGCAGCAGCGTCACCATGTCGGCATAGGTGATGAGCCACGCGTCGGTATCTTCGTCCTCTTTGCGGGGGGGGCGCTTGGGCAGCATGGCGTGCTATGCCCCCGTCGGAATGCGCAATTGCCGGTCGATATCGAAATGCTGCGCAGGCTCGAGGTATGAGTTCAGGCGGTCCTGCATGAAGCGCGGGGTCTTCTTCTCGGCCAGCATGCACAGCCCTTCCACCACCATCAGGTTGCGGAAACGTTCGGTCTCTTCCTTCTGCAGCAATTTGTTCGCCGCGGGCAGGAACACCATGCGCGCCAGCACCACGCCATACAGCGTGGCCACCAGCGCCAGCGACATGCCGATGCCGATGGTGGCGACCATGTTCTTCGGGCCCTGGCCCATCTGTTCCAGCATGGCCACCATGCCCACCAGCGTACCGATCATCCCGAAGGCGGGGGCGCTGGAGCCCATGTTGCGCAGCACCTGCACGGGGGCGGTGCGGGCTTCGAATTCGCTTTCCACGGCGGTGGTCATCATGGCGCGCAGGTCGGCCGGGTTGTGGTTGGTCACCACCAGCTCGATGCAGTATTTGATGACCGGGTCGTTCACCGCCACGGATTTGATCTCGTTCTCCAGCGCATTCACGCCGCGCTGCTGTACAAGGTAGCCCCATTTAATGAGGCGGCCGATCTCGGTGTTCAGCCCCTCGCGGGTGGATTTGGGCTTTTTCACCATCCAGCCGATGGCGCTGAACGCGGTCAGCACATCGCGGCTATGGTAGCCCATGAACGCCGCGGCGATGGAGCCGCCGAGCACGATCAGCAGCGCCGGCAGGTCAAGGTAAATGAAGGGATTATTGGTAGCCAGGGTCACGGCAACGCCGATCATGAGCAGGCCGAAAATGACCCCGAGCAGGGAAGGAAGCGACATAGCAGCGCACCGTTTGCGTTTATGGTTCACCGGCGATACTATGCGATTGTTCCACCCCGCACAAGTCACGAGAATCATGGCCCAAATTCCCCCGCGCATCGGCATCACACTGGACTCAGAGCCCGCTGGCGGCTGGTCGAAATACCCGTGGTATGCGCTGCGCGAAAATTATTGCGGCATCATCGCCCGCCATGGTGGCGTGCCGCTGGCGCTGCCGCACGAGCCCGAACTGGCCGAGGCGTATCTTGATACCATCAGCGGGTTGGTCATCACCGGCGGTAATTTCGACGTGCCGCCCGAGATGTACGGCGAAGCCACCACCAGCGAAAAGGTCACCACCAAACCCCGGCGCAGCCAGTTCGAATGGGCCATTACGCAAGGCGCGGTGAAGCGCAACATGCCGATTCTGGGTATTTGCGGCGGGCAGCAATTGCTCAACGTCATCCTCGGCGGCACGCTGATCCAGCACATCCCCGACGCAGTGCAGAACGCGCTGGCGCACGAGCAGCCCAACCCCCGCCACGAGGCCGGGCACGAAGTGGCCATCGTGCATGGCACGTTGCTTTCGGATATCGTCGGCAAACCGCGCATCGCGGTCAACTCGGCGCACCATCAGGCCGTGGCCAAACCCGCCCCCGGGGCCATCGTGAATGCGCGTGCGGAAGATGGCGTCATCGAAGGCATCGAATACCCCTCGCACCCGTTCTGCCTTGGCGTGCAGTGGCACCCGGAATTCTCCATTACCAGCGCCGATGATAAGATCATCACGGCGTTTATCGCGGCGGCGACGCATTATGCGCGCGATGCGCGCTGAAGGGGGCATTAGGATGCCGCCCTTCGCTTCACTTCGTTTCGCTGACCCCCTCGCTTTGCGGCTCGGCTTCGCCTACGCACCGTACCCACGAAAGGTGATGCCATGACCGAAAAGGGCGAACGCATCGCCAAGGTCATGGCGGCGGCGGGCATCTGCTCGCGGCGCGATGCCGAGCGCATGATCGAACAGGGGCGCGTGCGCGTGAATGGCAATACGCTGCGCTCGCCCGCGCTCACCGTCACGCCCGACGATACGATCGAGGTGGACGGCACCCTGCTGAAAAAACGCAAGGCCGCCACACTGCCGCGCCTGTGGCGCTACCACAAACCGGCGGGTCTCATCACCAGCCACCATGACCCCGAAGGCCGCCCGACCGTGTTCGAATATTTGCCGCCGCATTTGCCGCGCGTCATTTCCGTGGGGCGGCTCGACCTCGACAGTGAAGGATTGTTGCTGCTGACCGATTCGGGCGAGTTGAGCCGCGCGCTGGAGCTGCCGCGCAATGCCATGGATCGCACTTACCGCGTGCGCGTGAACGGGCAGATCAGCGAGAAACACATCCACATGCTATCGCGCGGCGTGGTGGTGGACGAGGTGAAGTACCGCCCCATCACCGTGGTGCCGGATACCGACAAGACCACCGGCCGCAACCGCTGGCTGACCGTGACGCTGCGCGAAGGCAAGAACCGCGAGATCCGCCGCCTGTTCGATTATTACGGCTACCCGGTCAGCCGTTTGATCCGGGTGGGTTACGCGGGTCTGGAACTAGGCGACCTGGCCGAGAACGCCGTGGCCGAAGTGCCGGCGCATACGGTAGAAAAGCTCTATGCCAGCATCACAGCAGAAACGTCATTGCGAGGAGCGCAGCGACGTGGCAATCCATCTAAGAAACGCTGAATGCTGGATTGCTTCGCATTCGCTCGCAATGACGGAGACCTATGAGAATCATCGCCGGTAACCTGAAAGGCCGCAAACTGGCCACCCCGCAGAACGACGCGATCCGCCCCACGGCCGACCGCATGCGCGAGGCGGTGTTCAACCTGCTCATGCATGGCAGCTATGGCGGCCAGCATATCCGCGAACAGCGGGTGATGGATTTGTGCTCCGGCACCGGCGCGGTGGGTCTGGAAGCCATCTCACGTGGTGCGGCGCACTGCACCTTCGTGGATCAGGACAAGACCGCGCTGGCACTGGCCAAAGAGAACGCCGTACATTGCAAGGTGGATGGCCAATGCCAGTTCCTGCTTACCGACGCGACCAAACTTCCCAGCGCTCCACAACCCGTGGCACTGGCCTTCATGGATGCGCCCTACGCCACGCCGCTGACCCTGCCGGTCTATACCGGATTGCGGCGGCATGGCTGGCTTCAGCCGGAAAGCCTGTTCGTGGTGGAGCAGCCGCGCAGCGCGGCCGTGGAGACGCTGGAAGGCGCCGAATGCCTTGACCAGCGCGACTACGGCAAAGCGCGGTTGATTATTTATCATATCATATAGCATCGTCATTCCAGCGAACGCTGGAATCCATCGTCTTGCATGCTTTCAGCATAGTTCGCATGGATCCCGGCGCTTCATGCGCGTGGCGCATTCGTCCGGGATGACAGAAAAATGTTTCGTACTAATTCCTACACGCCGCAGCTCAAAACGGGGTGCATGGTAGGAGCGTGCGTTGAATGGTGATGCCGCGAGGACAGCATTGTCCGAGCCAGCCATGAGCCCGCGGGAGCGGCGCGAAGGCATCGCACAGCACGTGCGATCTGCCGAAGCAGCATAATTAATTGCGGCCCTGCCCGCGACCCTGGCCACGGCCCGCCTGCTGCATGGCATTCTCCAGGAATTTGCCCGCAAGGTTCAACCCCTGGGCGGCGAGTTTCTTCACCGTGTCCTTCGCGTCTTCATACACGGCGAGCTGGCCGGTAGCATAGGTCAGGTGCGACTGTTCCACGCGCTTCTTCTCGCTGTCCAGCCCGCGTTCGATCTGCGCCAGCATGGCCAGCGCTTCCTGCTTTTCGCGGGCGGAAAGCACTTTGCGCGCCAGCATCGCCTGAATGCGTTCGCGCAGGTCGTCGCGCTCCACATGGTTCATCTCGGCCATGGCCTGCGCGTTACTCATTTTACCGGCGATGAGCTGCGACAGGATCTGCTCCACCAGCCCAACATCGGCCACGCTGGCATCCACCGCATCGACGCGGCTTTTGAAATTGCGATCGGCCACGGGGGCGAACAGCGCCGCAAAGAAGACCGTATAATCCCTGTACAGCGCGGTGATTTCGGCGCGCACGCCCTGCGGCGGCATTTTGTTGAATCCCGCACCCGCCTCGTTCTGCCGCACCAGCGCGGTGGAGAAGGATTTCTCCGTGGTGCGGTTAATATAGCCGGTCGGACGGTCAGGAATGCTGCGCAGCACCGAGAGGTCATAGGCAAGATTCTCGACCGACAGGCGGCTATTCTTGGCGTAAATATCGGCGGTGCCGGAGGTCAGCGCGCGCACGGCATCATGGAAATGTTCGATGCGCGGGCGCATGTCGCCCTCGCTCAGGCGAATGCCCCATTCCGCCTCGATGCGCAGCAGCTGCTCGTATTTGCCATGCATCAGCGCGATGATGGCGCCTTGTTCTTCACTGGCTACGGCCATATACTCCCTCGTTCATGGAACCTGTTAGCACACTCAAACCGCTTGCGCTATATGTGCACTGGCCCTTCTGCCGGAAAAAATGCCCCTATTGCGATTTCAATTCGCATGTGCGCGACGGCGTGGACCACGCCGCATGGCGCGACGCATTGCTACGCGAGATGGGCTGTTGGCACGCGCGCATGGCGGGCAGTGGCCACCAGCTCAGCAGTATTTTCTTCGGCGGCGGCACCCCCAGCCTGATGCAGCCGGAAACGGTCGCTGCCATCATCGAGAAAGCACGCACGCTCTGGCCCGCAAGCCCCGACATCGAGATCACGCTGGAGGCAAATCCCACCTCGGTCGAAGCGGCGAATTTCGCTGCGCTGGCGCAGGCGGGGGTCAACCGCGTGTCGCTCGGCGTGCAGTCACTGCGCGCGGAGTCGCTCGCTTTTCTGGGTCGCGAACATTCCGCCCATGAAGCGCTGGATGCGGTGGCGCTGGCCGCCAAACATTTCCCGCGTTATTCGTTCGACCTGATCTATGCGCTGCCCGGCCAGAGTGAGCAGGCATGGGAGGCGGAACTGCGCGAAGCGCTGCAGCATGCACGCGGCCACCTGTCGCTCTACCAGCTGACCATTGAGCCCAACACCGCCTTCCACCACCAGTACCATGTGCAGAAAGCGTTCGCCCTGCCCGCGGATGACAACGCCGCCGCGCTGTACGCACGCACGCAGGCCGTGATGCAGGAGGCTGGCATGCCCGCCTATGAGGTGTCGAACCACGCGGCAGCGGGGCAGGAAAGCCGCCACAACCTTAGCTACTGGCGCAGCGAATGCTACCTTGGCATTGGGCCCGGCGCGCATGGGCGCGTGGATCTGGGTGCGCAGCGCTACGCGACGCACACGCTGAAATCGCCCGAGCGCTGGCTGGAATCGGTGCAGCGCATGGGGCATGGGCTGGAAGAAGAAACGCTGCTAAGCGCGGAAGAGCGCAGCGAAGAATACGTGCTGATGGGGTTGCGCCTGCCGCGCGAAGGCATTGACCTGAACCGGGTGGACGCGACCACCCGCGCCAGCATGCAACAGGCACTGCCCATGCTGCAGCAGGAAGGCCTTGTGCAGTGCAGCAATTCCCTGCTTCAGGTCACCCCCAAGGGCGTGCCCGTGCTGAACGCGGTTATCGGGTCGCTGCTGCGCTCGTAAAGCCCTGCGGCGCGGCTTCGATGACCACGAGGTTCGCCCCGTCCACCCGCAACACGGCAAGGCCGCGCTCGACCGTGCCGTTGGCACGCAGGCGGAACACGCCATTCGCCGGGCCGCTATAGCCCGCGCTTTGCGTCAGGTTCTGGGCGTTGAGCTCACGGTTCGAAGTGGCGAGCGTCACCGCCAGTGCCACCGCATCATACGCCAGGCTGGAGATGCGCTGCGGCGCATAGCCATAGGTCGCAAGGAAGCGCTGTTCGAACTGCGCGGTGGATTGCGGCGGGCTCGAAGCCAGCCACGCCCCCTGCAGGTTCACGCGGCGCAGCAGGGTGGGCTCGTCCCAGAAACCGGTGCCCAGCAGCTGCACGTTCTGGCTGGTCACACCACGGCTGGCGAGCGAACGCAGAATGGTGGTAATGGCAGGCCCACCCTCGGGCAGCAGCAGCGCGTCGAAATTCGGCACCGTGCCTTCGGGCACGAGCTTCTCCAGCGCAGCATCAATGCCCGTGCCTTGCGGCGGGTATTTGGCTTCGGCCACCAGCACCATGCCGGTTTTCGCCAGCGCTTCGCGCGCGCCTTTCAACACCACCTCGCCGGTCGCACCTTCCGGCACCAGCGCGGCGATGCGGGTCTTACCCTGCTTCACGGCATAGCCCACCACGCGGGCGGCCTGCTCTTCCGGCAGGAAGCCGAACGTGTACACGCCCGGGCGGCCGAGTGCCGCGTTGTTGGTGAAGCTGACCACGCTGATGGATTTTGCCTGTGCCAGCGGCCCGGCGGCTTCGGTGGCGTTGCCGAACAACGGCCCGATGATGAGCTCGGCCCCATCCTCGAGCGCTTCGTTCATGGCCTGTTGCGCCTGCTCCGGCGTGTCGCCGGTATCCTTCGGCAACAGCTCCACGCGGATATGCTGTTGCGCGGTGGAGAGGCGGGCATATTTGTCGAACAGGGCGATGGTCGCCGCATCCTGCAGGTTCTTGCCCAGCGCGGCGCTGCGGCCGGTCAGTGGCAGCAGCAGGCCCACGCGCACGGTGCGGGTCGGCATGGCGCTCGCGCCTGCAGCTTCCGCCTGCGCACCGTCCTGCGGCACGGCGATGATGGAGCCATCGCGCGTCGGCGTCAGGTTCACCGGGCCACGGTTGGGGGCCGCGTGAATGCCGCGTGGCGGCTGGGGCGCCATGGGTGCGGGTTGCTGGCACGCGGCAAGCAGGCCGAGGGCGATCAGGGCGCCGAGCGTGGGCATACGAAAGCGGTGGCACTTCATGGGAAGCCTCATTATGGTGTGCATCATGGCTCCGGCTCATAGCAACAAACATATCAAAAGCCAAGAATCCTTGCAGGCGGGGGGCGCGGGCGAGCTGTTCGTGGTCGCCACCCCCATCGGCAATCTGGGCGATATCACCCTGCGCGCGCTGGAAACCCTCAAATCAGTCGATGCGATCGCTTGCGAGGATACCCGCACCAGCGCGGCGTTGCTGTCGCATTACGGCATCAGCACGCGCACGCTTTCCTACCACGACCATAACGAAGCCAGCATGACGCCGAAGCTGGTGGAACAATTGCAGCAGGGCATGAAACTCGCGCTTGTTTCCGATGCGGGCACCCCGCTGGTGTCCGACCCCGGGGCGCGGCTGGTCGCGGCGGCGGCACAGGCCGGCATCCGCGTGACGCCGCTGCCCGGCGCCAGCGCGTTGCTTGCGGGCCTGACCATGGCCGCCCTGCCGACGGATGCGTTCTATTTCGGCGGGTTCCTGCCGCAAAAGAAACAGGCACTGGCCGAGGCATTGCTGGCGCTGAAGACCCTGCCCGCCACGCTGGCCTTCTACGAAGCGCCGCACCGGCTGGTGGATACGCTGCAGGCGCTGCATGCGCATCTCGGTGACCGAAGCGCCGCGGTGGCGCGCGAGATCACCAAACTGTACGAGGAATGCCCGCGCGGCACGCTCTTGCAATTGCTGGCACACTTCACGGCGCACCCGCCCCGCGGCGAATGCGTGGTGCTGGTGCAAGGAATGCAGGCGCAGGACGCCATGGATGATGCCGCCATCGACCACGCATTGACCGAGGCGATGGCGCGGCTGTCGCTGAAGGAAGCGGTGGCCGAAGTGACCGCCGTGAGCGGCCGCCCCAAGCGCGACATCTACCAACGCGCGCTTAGCCTTGCAGGCAAGTGATGGACCGCCGCCGCCAGCGCCAGCAGCGCGAACGCGCAGGCCAGCGCGCCGAGATGCTGGCCGCATGGTGGCTTCAGGCCAAGGGCTACCGCGTGCTGGCACGGCGCTACAAAACCCCCGTCGGTGAGATCGACCTGGTGGTCAAACGCGGTGGGCAGCTTGCGTTCGTGGAGGTGAAACTGCGCCGCCATGCGCGCGACGCGGCCGAAGCCGTGCATATCCGTAACCAGCAACGTGTGGTGCGCGCAGCACAATGGTGGCTGCAGCATCACCCGGAATATGCAAGCAGCACGGTAAGGTTCGACGCGTGCCTTCTTGCATGGTACCGCTGGCCGAACCATATACCCCACGCATTTTCTGCGTCGCACTGAATCACTACGGAGCTGTTATGAAACCCGCGAAGCTCTTGCTTGCCCTTTCCCCCATGCTGCTCACCGGCTGCGTTGCCGCCGCGGTGGGGGCCGGCACCGAAGCGGGCGTGTCGCTTGCTGAAGAGCGCTCCGTCGGCCGCAAGGTGGATGACATCACGATCTATACCGACATCAACCGCCTGTTCATCAAGGAAGGCACGAACGAGCTGTTCGCCGACGTGACCATCGACGTGCGGCATGCCCGCGTGCTGCTCACCGGTAACGTGAAGAGCGACGGTGCCGCCCAGCGTGCGGTCGAGCTGGCGTGGAAAGCCCGCGGCGTGGAAGAGGTCATCAACGAACTGGTGGTGGGCACCAACGCCAGCTGGGGCGACGCCGCGCAGGATGCCGTGGTGAAGAAGAATCTCGAAGCGCGCCTGCTGGTGACCAAGCATGTATGGGTCATCAACTACTCGATCAACGTGGTCAACGGCACCACCTACCTGCTGGGCCGCGTGGCCGATCAGGCCGAGCTGAACCGCGTACTGAACGTCACGCGCACCACCCGCGGCGTGAAGCGCGTGGTGAACTACCTGCAGATCCGCCCGCAGGATGATGCGGCCGTGCCCGCCAACACCGGCAGCTACGCCACCCCGTCTTCCAGCAGCAGCTACTCGGCCCCGGCCAGCAGCGCCAGCAGCTACAGCGCCCCCGCAGCTGCGCCCGCGCCAGTAGCCAGCCCCGCCCCCATCAGCAGCGGCGGCATGGGTAGCGACGGCTACGCCGCGCCGGAACTCATCCAGTCCAGCCCGCTGCCGGCAGCACAGTAATGAAGGTCGCCTTCCAGATGGACCATCCATCGCGGCTGAACCTGCCGATGGATACGACCATCATGCTTATCGAAGAAGCGCAGAAGCGCGGCATGCAATGTTACATGTACGAGCCGCACCAGCTCAGCTGGCGCGCAGGCGTTGCGCTGGCACGCATGCAGCCGCTGCAACTGGCCTACGAGGACGGGCAGCTGCGCTGCACGCTGGGTGAGGCGAGCCTGCAACCGCTGGCCAGCATGCATGCGGTGTGGATGCGGCAGGACCCGCCCTTCGACATGCACTACATCACCGCCACGCATTTGCTGGAGCATGCGGGCACGCGCGTGTTCAACGACCCCGTCGGCGTGCGCAACGCGCCGGAGAAACTCGCCGCCCTGCATTTGCAGGATTGCATGCCCCCCACGCTGGTGAGCAACGACGTGGACATGGTGCATGATTTTGCCGCGCAGCATGGGCAGGTCGTGGCCAAGCCGCTGCACGGCTATGGCGGGCGCAGCGTGTATAAATTCCGCGCGGGCGACGCCAACATCGACACGCTGCTGGAGCAGAACCGCGAAGCCGGTGGGCAGGCGCTGATGTGGCAGGCCTTCCTGCCCGAGGTCGCCACCGGCGACGTGCGCATCCTGCTGGTGGAGGGCGAGATCGCCGCCATTTTCCAGCGCGAGCCGCAGGGCGAATCCATCCGTGCGAACATGCGCGTCGGCGGCATCGCCAAACCCATCGAGGTGAATGACCGCCACCGCGCCATCTGCGCGCGCATTGCCCCCATGCTGAAAGCGCAGGGCTTAATGCTGGTAGGGCTTGATATGATCGGCGACTACCTGACCGAGATCAACGTGACGTCACCCACCGGGCTACGTGCGGCGCAGCAGCTTTATGGCCTCAACATTGCGGCCGACATCTGGGATCGGATCGGCTGATTCCATGCCGCGCTGCACAAGCTTTTTTTCTTTCACTTTCATGCGGGCTGGCTAAACAGGCTGCAGGAGAACATGCATCATGAACGCGAAATCCACCACGGCTTATTCCACCCTGCACCAATCGCTGATCGATGCCATCCTCGGCACCGCAAAAGCGAAGAAGCTCAGCGCTTCGCAACGGGGGTTCGCCCAGCAGTTCTATGCCCTCACCACCGTGAGCGACCTTGAAGAGATCGAGCCCGCTTCGGCCGCGAACATCGCCATCAATTACGAAGCCTTTGCCAGCGTGCGCAAAGCCGGTGCGCCGAAGCTTTCGGTCACCGTTGGCAAATCGCCGTTCAGCGGGCGGCTGCGCACGGTCATCATGGCCGTGAACGACGACATGCCCTTCCTGGTGGATTCGCTCTCGGGCCTGATCAACGCGCAGGGCCTGACCATCTACCGCGTGCTGCACCCCATCCTTGCCGTGAAGCGCGATGCTAAAGGCAAGCTCACCGGCTTCGAGCGCCCCGACACCGCGCCCGCCAGCTGGGCGCGCGAATCGATGATCTACATCGAATGCTCGCCACTGCCGGTGAACCTGACGCCGGATGACCTGATGGAGCATATGCAGAGCGCGTTCCAGCACGTGGCCTACGCCGTGGCCGACTGGAAGCCCATGCAGGCGCGCATGCAGCATTTGATCGGCGACTATGCCAGCGCCAGCAAAGGCAACAGCGCCGCCGACACGCGTGAGATCCACGACCTGCTCAGCTGGCTGGCCAGCAACCATTTCATCTTCCTCGGCCTTGCCGAATACGCACCGGACAGCAAAGGCACGCTGACACAGAAAAAAGGTGGCGCGCTGGGCGTCTATCGCCTGCCTGCCGAGCAGGACGATGCCATTGAATACGCCAACACCCCCACCACGACGGATGCGATCAGCGTGCTGAAAGCCTCGCAGCTGAGCCGCGTGCACCGCCGCGTGCCAATGGATTACATCGTGCTCAAACGCACCGACAGCAAAGGCAAACCTGCCGGGGAAACCCGCATCCTCGGCCTTTTCACCTCGACCGTTTACTACCGCGAGACCGACCAGATCCCGTTCATTCGCCGCAAGGCCGCCCGCGTCATGGCGCGTGCCGGGTTCAGCCCCAGCAGCCATTCCGGCAAAGCGCTGAAGACCACGCTGGAATTCCTGCCCCGCGACGAACTGTTCCAGATGGACGAGGAATCGCTGTTCCGCATGGCGATGCGCATCGTGTCGCTGGAAGCCAAGCCGCAGGTGCGCATCTTCATTCGCCGCGACGCGTTCGAACGCTTCATCAGCGCCATGGTCTATGTGCCGCGCGAGCAATTCTCCACCGCCGTGCGCGAAGAGATCGTGCGCGTGCTGGAAACCACGTATGCGGGCAAGTTCACCGCCTTCTACACGCAGGTGACCGATTCGCCGCTGGCGCGCGTGACCATTCAAATTGAAACCACCCCCGGTGCCATTCCGCAGGTGGACGAGGACGCGCTGGAGCTCAAGATCATCGCGCTGGCCAGCCGCTGGAGCGACGCACTGCGCGACGCCATCATCCACCGCCTTGGCCACGATCAGGGCGAACAGCTGGCGCAGTCCTACGCGAACGCGTTCCCGCCCGCCTACATCAACACGCACAGCGCGCAGGCCGCCGCGTTCGATATTCGCCGCGTGCAGGAATGCGCCACCGGCGACGGGCTGGCGCTGGAGCTGTTCCGCGCCAAGGGCGACGCGGCCGACCAGCTGCACCTGAAATGCTACTCGCGCGATCTGAAGCTTGAGCTGTCGAACATCATTCCGCTGCTCGAAAACATGGGCTGCACCGTGGTGGATGCGACGCCCTACATCGTCACCCCGCTGGCACCGCTGCCGCCGGTGCTGCTGCGCGACTTTACGCTGCGCGTGCCCAGCGCCGTGGAGATGGATATCGACGCGGCCAAAGCCCGCATCGAAGACGCGATCGAGCGCATCTGGCGTGCGCAGACCGATAACGACACGCTGAACACCCTTATCTTCTCGGCCGGGCTTTCCGCGCGCGACGTGGAGATCCTGCGTGCCTATAGCCGCTACCTGCAGCAGCTGAACTTCCCCTACAGCCAGCCCTTCATTGCGCAGGCACTGGGCCAGCATGCCAGCATCGCACGCCAGCTGGTGCAGCTGTTCCATGCGCGCTTCAACCCCGCCACCAAGAAGCGCGACGAGCTGCAGCAATCGCTGAAGAACGACATTGAAACCGCGCTGGAGGCGGTGACCAACCTTGCCGAAGACCGCGTGATCCGCCGCATGCTGGCGCTCATGTTCGCCAGCCTGCGCACCAACTTCTACCAGACCGACGCGGCGGGTAACGCCAAGCCGTACCTCTCCATCAAGATCCGCTCGCGCGAAGTGCCGGACATGCCGTTGCCCGTGCCCTACGCCGAGATCTTCGTAACCTCGATGCGCATGGAAGGCATTCACCTGCGCGGTGGTGCGGTGGCGCGCGGCGGCCTTCGCTGGTCCGACCGGCCGGAGGATTTCCGCACCGAAGTGCTGGGGCTGGTGAAAGCACAAATGGTGAAGAACGCCGTGATCGTGCCGCAGGGCGCGAAGGGCGGTTTCATCCTGCGTCGCCCCCCGGCGGAGCGTGATGCGTTCATGGCCGAAGGCGTGGAATGCTACAAAATGTTCCTGCGCGGCCTGCTGGATATTACCGACAACATCGTGACCGGCAAACTGGTGCCGCCCGCCAGCACCGTGCGCCATGACGGCGACGATCCCTACCTCGTGGTCGCGGCCGACAAGGGCACGGCCACTTTCTCCGACACCGCGAATGGTGTCGCCGCCGACTACCAGTTCTGGTTGGGCGACGCGTTCGCTTCCGGTGGTTCGGCGGGCTACGACCACAAAGCCATGGCCATTACCGCGCGCGGCGGCTGGGTGTCGGTCGAGCGCCATTTCCGCGAAATGGGCAAAGACATCACGCATGAGCGCTTCACCGCCATTGGCGTGGGCGACATGTCGGGCGACGTGTTCGGCAACGGCATGCTGCTTTCGAACACCATGCAGCTCGTCGCTGCCTTCAACCACCGCCATATCTTCGTGGACCCCACGCCGGATGCGGCAAAAAGCTTTGCCGAGCGCCAGCGCCTGTTCGCGCTGCCGCGCAGCGGCTGGAACGATTACGACGCCAAGCTGATCAGCAAGGGCGGCGGCGTGTTCGAGCGCACCGCGAAATCCATTACCCTCACGCCGGAAATGCGCAGCGCGCTGGGCACCGACGCGACCAAAGCCACGCCGGACGAGCTGATGCGCATCATCCTCAAAGCGCCGGTGGACCTGCTGTGGAATGGCGGCATCGGCACCTACGTGAAAGCCGCCAGCGAAACGCACGAGCAGGTGGGCGACCGCGCCAACAACGCCGTGCGCGTGAACGGTGCGGAATTGCGCTGCAAGATCGTCGGCGAAGGGGGCAACCTTGGTTTCACCCAGCGCGGCCGTATCGAATACGCGCGCACCGGCGGGCGCATTAACACGGATGCGATCGATAACTCGGGCGGGGTGGATTGCTCCGACCATGAGGTGAACATCAAGATCGCCCTCAATGCCGCGCTGCAGGCGGGCAAGACCACCCGCGCCAAACGCGATGCGCTGCTGAAGAAAATGACCGACGAGGTGGCGCACCTCGTGCTCATCGACAACAAACTGCAAACGCAGGCGATCTCGATTGCCGAGCTGCAGGGCACGGCCATTCTGGAGCCTGCCGAACAGCTCATTACCACGCTGGAGGGCACCGGCATCCTCAACCGCGAGGTCGAGTTCCTGCCGGATGCGCGCAGCTTCGGCGAGCTTCGCGCCAGCAAATCCGGCCTCACGCGCCCGGAAATCGCGGTGCTGCTGGCCTACGCCAAAATGTCGCTCTCGCTCGAGCTGAAGGAATCCACCCTGCTGGATGCACCCTATTTCGAGCAGGACCTGCTGCGCTACTTCCCCGATGCGATGGAGAAACCCTACATCGAGGATATTCGCCGCCACCGCCTGCGCCGCGAGATCGTGGCCACCATGATCACCAACTCCATCGTCAACCGCACGGGCTTCAGCTTCGCACACAGCCTGATGCGCGCGACCGGCCTTGGTGCCGGCGACATTGCACAGGCCTACGTGGCCACGCGCGATGCGTTCGCCCTGCGTGCGCTGTGGAAGGACATCGAAGCGCTGGACGGCAAGGTGGATGCGGTGCTGCAATCGCGCCTGTTCTCCATGGTCAATGGCTTCATCGAACATAGCTGCCGCTGGTTCCTGCAGCATGTGCCGCAACCCATGGACATGAACAAGGTCATGGGTGCGTATGCCGACGGCATCGCGCTGGTCGAGAAGAACGCCGAATCCTTCATGACCGACACGCTGCGCAAGGCCTACGACAAAGGCACCGACCAACTGGTGATGCAGGGCGTGCCCAAAGCGGTCGCCACGCGCATCGCCAAGCTGGAGATCCTCGCCTCGGCGTGCGATATCATCGACATCGCGCGCGAAACGAAACTGCCGATCGAACAGGTGGGCAAGCTCTACTTCGAGCTGGGCGCGGCCCTGCGCCTTGGCTGGCTACGCCGCAGCGCACAGGAACTGCAGGCCGAGAATTACTGGCAGCAACTGGCCATCAAATCGCTGGTGCAGGAGCTCTATCAGGCGCAACGCCGCTTCACGCACGAGATCATCGCGCGTTACGGCAAGCAGAAAGGCCATGCTGGCGAACATTGGGCGCAGGCGGCGGCCGGCCCCATGGCGCGCTACCAGACCTTCATCGAAGAGCTGCGCACGCAACAAAGCCTCGATTACCCGATGCTTATTGTTGCCCTGCGTCAGGTGCAGTGGATCATCAGTCAGTAGCCCTGCGCTGCAGGACGATGCTTTAGATTGCTCCGGCAGATCGCACGTCCTGCGCGATGCCTTAGCGCGTATCCTAGCAGCGCTGATGCAGTCTGTGCGTAGCCCGAAGGGCGAGCCGCGTAGCGGGAGGGGTAGCCTGCGTAGCAGGCGAAGGGGGGGCAAGCCCCCCTTCTACAAAAAACCCTAATGCGCGAAATGGCGGCGACCGGTGAGCAGCATGGTCATGCCATGCTTGGCGGCGGCTTCGGCAACTTCGCCATCGCGCATCGAGCCCCCGGGTTGCACCAGCGTGGTAATGCCTGCGGCGGCGGCCAGTTCCACATTATCGGCAAAGGGGAAAAACGCGTCGGACGCCAATACTGCGCCATGCGTATCGTGCCCGTGCTGGCGCGCTTTTTCGATGGCGATGCGCACCGAATCCACCCGGCTCATCTGGCCTGCGCCCACGCCAATGGTGGCGTGGTCCTTCACCAGCACAATCGCGTTGGATTTGACGAATTTGCACACATGGAACGCGAGCAACGCATCGCGCATCGTCGCCTCATCCGGCGGGGTGCCGGTGGCGGTCTTCCACGCGTCAGGGTTAATGGGCAGTGCGTCCGTCTGCTGCACCAGATACCCACCGCTGATGGGCTTGATCTGCCATGCCGCCAGCGGCGAAGCATGCGTTTCCGGCTGCGCCAGCAGCACGCGTAGGTTCTTCTTGGTGGCCAGCAATTGTTGCGCTTCAGGCGTTACTTCCGGCGCAATGATCACCTCAAGGAATAGGCTGCCGATCGCCTCGACCAGCGCAGGCTCTACCGCGCGGTTGGTGGCGAGAATGCCGCCGAACGCACTTACCGGGTCGCTCGCCAGCGCGCGGTGGAACGCCGCGACGTTGTGCTCACCGGTCGCGACCCCGCTGGGGTTGGCATGCTTGATGATGGCGACCGCCGGGCTATCCAGCGTGGCGACGATGTTCCATGCCGCATCCGCATCCGCGAGGTTGTTGTAGCTCAGCTCCTTGCCCTGCAATTGCTGCGCCTGCGCAATGCCACCGCGGCCTTCCACGCGGGTGAATAAGGCAGCCGCCTGGTGCGGGTTCTCGCCATAGCGCAGCGCGCCCGCGTTGCGTGCATCCAGCAAATAGGGCGGGAAAACCTCGCCCTCAACGCCCGCAAGCCAGCTGGAGACCAGCGTGTCATACGCCGCGGTGCGGGCATAGGCCTTCGCAGCCAGCTGGCGGCGCGCCTGCGCGGTGGGCACCCCAGCATTGGCCTGCATCAGCGCCATCACGCGCGGATAATCCGCCGGGTCCACGATCACGGTCACGTCCTCGTGGTTCTTCGCGGCCGCGCGGATCATGGCCGGGCCGCCAATGTCGATATTCTCGATGAGGTCATCCACGCCCGCATCGAGCCGGTTCAGCGTCGCCTCGAAGGGGTAGAGATTCACCACCAGCAGGTCGATCATCTGGATGCCATGTTCCAGCGCTGCCTGCATGTGCGCGGTGTCGGCGCGGCGGGCTAGCAGGCCGCCATGCACCAGCGGGTGCAGGGTCTTCACGCGCCCGTCCATCATTTCCGGGAACTGCGTAAGGTCGCTGATGTCGCGCACACGCACGCCCTGTTCGCGCAGCAAATTGGCAGTGCCGCCGGTGGAGATGATCTCGACGTTCTGTTCGCTTAAGTAGCGCGCAAAATCAACGATGCCGGTCTTGTCGGAAACCGAGATCAAAGCGCGGCGAATGGGGTGGGTGTTCATGCGGCAGTACTCGCGTCTGGAAGTTGGTATTCATGCACCACGGATTTCAGTAGCGCGCGTAATTGCTGCACGTCGCCCGCGCGCGCGGCATGCAGCAGGTCGCCAATGGCGCGCAGGATCTGCACGCGATCGACGCTGCGCGCCTGCGCCAGCCGAATGCTCTGGTGCGCGGTGGCACCGAGGTTCTCGGCATCGTGGAACAGTTCTTCGAACAGTTTCTCGCCAGGGCGCAGGCCGGTGAATTCAATGGCCACATCTTCGTAGGGGCGCAGGCCTGCCAAGCGGATCATCTGGCAGGCCAGCTCCTCGATGCGCACGGGCGCACCCATATCCAGCACGAAGATCTGCGCGCGCTCGGGCTGCGCACTGCCCAGCGCCGCGGCCTGCAGCACCAGCTGCACCGCCTCGGCAATGGTCATGAAGTAGCGCACCATGTCCTTGTGCGTCACCGTAATGGGGCCACCGGCTGCCAGCTGCTTCTGGAACAGCGGCACGACCGAGCCGGCCGAATTCAACACATTGCCGAAGCGCACCGTAATGAAGCGCGTGGGCGCGCCGTCCTGCGCCAGCATCTGGCAATAAATTTCGGCGGCGCGTTTGCTGGCCCCCATCACGCTGGTGGGGTTCACCGCCTTGTCGGTCGAGATCTGCACCATAGCCGCCACGCCGTGGGCCACGCAGGCATCGGCCACCTGTTTGCTACCCAGAATGTTGGTGAGGATGGCCTGATCGGGATTGCTCTCGGAAAGCGGCACATGCTTGATGGCCGCCGCGTGGAACACGATCTCGGGCTTGAAGCGGGCGAAGCTGCGCTGCAGCTGTTCGTTATCGCGCACGTCGCCAATGGTGGCGTGGCGCACCAGCGTGGGTGCAAGCCCGCACAGCTCGCGGTCAATTTCGTAGAGCGCGTATTCCGATTGCTCGTAGAGCAGTAATTCCGCCGGGCCATACCCCGCCACCTGCCGCACCAGTTCGCTGCCGATGGAGCCACCCGCACCCGTGACCAGCACGCGTTTGCCTGCCACTAATGCGCGCATCGCGTCGCGGTCCAGCGCCACTTGCGGGCGGCCGAGGATATCCTCCACCGCGATGGGGTGCACGTCGTGCACGCGTTCACCGGCGCGCAGTTCGGTCAGCGAAGGCAGGCGCGCCAACGTCAGGTTATGGGCCGTAGCAGCGGCGAGTAATTTCTCGAGCGCGTCGCGGCCGAGGCTATGGTCGGTCAGCAGCAGGCGCTGCGGCAGGCGCCCTTTGCGCTGCAATTTGGTGAGGATATATTCCAGCTCGGCCAGCTTGCCATAGATGCGCACATGGTGGATCTCGCGGCCCTGTTGGCGCGCATCCTCATCGATCAGGCCGATGGCCTGGTACGGAAAATCCACGCTGCGTTCGGATTCGCGGATGAACATTTCCGCCTGCGGGTTCGCCCCCACCAGCAGCACCGGAATGCGCACGGGCGAGCCGCTCACCAGCCGCCGCAACAGCGCGCGGTCGCTGATGACCCGCACCAGCACGCGGCTGCTGCACAGGCACAGCATCAGGCACATCCAGTGCAGCAGCGGCATGGAGCGCGGCAATCCCTGCAATTGCACCACGAAGAACATGCCCACATAGAACAGCACGAGCGCAATGGTGCCGCCGCGCGCGATCACCAGCAGGTCGTTGAGCGAAGTGTAGCGCCAGACCCGCCGGTAGGTGCGGAAATACAGCAGCGTCAGCAGCAGCAGGAACGCGAACACCACCGCGCCTTCCTGCCAGTATTCCCGCGCGTAGCCAAGAAAGCGAAGACCCAGCCGCAGGTACAGGGCCAGCACGAAGCTGATCGCCCCCATCAGGCAGTCATGCAGCACCGCCATCACGTTCATGGGCAGGCGTGTCAGCCGCGCGATCATACGCGCTCCCGGCGGTTCAGGGTGAGCGTGCCCACCGCCCAGATCAGCAGGCCCGCCGCGGCCAGCGGCCATGCGCCGTAGCGCACGGTCTGGATGAGGCAGTAGGCCACCATCAGCCCTACGGGCAGCAACAGGTAGCCGGGCGTTTGCATGCGCGCCCCGGCCGTGCGCGCCCCGCCGGTCAGCGCCGCAATGATGATGGCCGCATCGATCGCGAGGCTGATATGCGCATGGGGATACAGCACCGGCGTAAGCGCCACCGGAATCAACGCGGCGGCGGTCAGCAGGTTGCTCTGGCCCAGATCCGCGCGCGAGCCATAGCCCAGCATGAGGCAGCTGATGAACACCAGCCAGACGATGCCGGTAATGACCGGCACGGGCAGCATGCTCGGCCACACGCCGGGCGATTCATGCAGGCCGATCAGGCCCAGCGTGCTGGCGATCAGGATGGGCAGCACCGTGCGCAGCGAAAGCCCGACCAGCGTTTGCGGCTGGCTGATGGCCATGAGCAGCAGCATCCAGCCTGCCACCAGCACCCCGGCGGGCAGGCTTACCACCATCAGGAAGCCCAGCATCACGATCATGGTGGCCACGGGCGCGTAATAACGCGATTGGCCAGCGCCCTTCAGCACGTAATACAGCACGCGGCCCAGCCCCGCGCTCAGCACGAAGGCGGAAAGGATAAGCAGCAGACTATAAAATGCCATCATCGCTGCCTCTTACCTTCGCCCGAACAATTTTTCAACGTCACTGCGCTTCAGCGCTACATAGGTCGGGCGGCCATGGTTGCACTGGCCGGAGAAGGGCGTTGCCTCCATCTGGCGCAGCAAGGCATTCATTTCGCTCAGGCTCAGGGCGCGGCCCGCGCGCACGCTGCCGTGGCAGGCCATGGTGGACAGCACCGCCTCAAGCTTATCGGCCAGCGCCAGCCCGTCTTCGTACAGGCTCAGATCGTCGGCGAGGTCCTGGATCAACTGGGCAATATCGGTCGTGCCCAGCAGGGCGGGCACTTCGCGCACCAGCACGGTGTTGTCGCCGAACGGCTCGATCACGAGGCCAAGCTTCGCCCATTCTTCGGCACGCGCCAGCACACGGTTCGCCTGCGCGTCGCTGAGCGGCACCGCCTCGGGAATCAGCAATGCCTGCCGCGCCACACCCTCGGCGGCCAGTGCCGCCTTGAATTTTTCGTACATCAGCCGCTCATGCGCGGCGTGCTGGTCCACGATCACCAGCCCGTCCTTCGTTTGCGCCACAATGTAGGTCTGGTGCAATTGTGCCACCGCCGCACCCAGCGGATGATCCACGGAGGGTGCCGTGTCCGCCGCGTGGGGTGCATGAAGCGCAGCAGGTGCAAAGGCGCGATGCTGGGGTGCGTACGACGCGTTATCTTTCCACAGCATGGCGGCAGGGGAAGCAAACCCACTGCCCACGGCCCACGCTTCATGCCGCACCTCTTCCGGGCGGAACGCGGCCAGCACCTCATCGGCCACGGTGGTGGCGGCGCGGTGCGATACTTCGGCCAGTGCCGCTTTCAGCGAGCCAAGGATCAGCCCGCGCACCAGTTGCGCATCGCGGAACCGCACTTCGGACTTGGCCGGGTGCACGTTCACGTCCACCATCTCGGTGGGCACCTCGAGGAACAGCACGGCCACCGGGTGGCGGTCGCGCGCCAGCAGGTCCTGATACGCCGCGCGGATCACGCCCAGCAGCAACCGGTCGCGCACCGGGCGGCGGTTGACGAACAGGTACTGCGCGGCCGACGTGGCGCGGTGGTAAGTGGGCAGGCCCGCGAAGCCGGTGACGCGCAGGCCCTCGCGCACGCCATCGACCGGGCTCACATTGGCCGCCAGCCCATGGCCGATGATCTTCTCCAGCCGCTGGGGTGCGGCCACCAGCCAGTCCTGCGTCAGCGCCGGGAAATCGCGCAGCGTGCGCCCGTCATGGCTGAGGCGAAAGCGAATATCGGGATGGGCCATGGCCAGCCGCTCGATGATATCGACGGCGAAGTTGAGTTCGCTGCGCGGCGATTTCAGGAATTTCAGGCGGGCGGGCACGGCGTAGAACAGGTCGCGCACTTCCACCAGCGTGCCCTCGCTGAGCGCGGCGGGCATGATCTCGCTGGGCTGGCCGCCTTCCACGCGAATGCTGTAGGCCTGCGCCGCCCCGCGCGCACGGCTGCTGATGCACAAACGCGCGACCGAACCAATGGAAGGCAGCGCCTCGCCACGGAAGCCGAGGAAGTGAATGGCGAGCAGGTCATCATCCGCCAGTTTAGAGGTCGCATGCCGCTCGATGCACAGCGCCAGATCTTCCGGCCCCATGCCACGGCCGTTATCGCGCACACGGATCAGGCTGATGCCACCCTGCTCCAGCGCAATGTCGATGTCGCTGGCGCCCGCATCGATGGCATTCTCCACCAGCTCTTTGAGTGCCGAGCCGGGCCGTTCGATGACCTCGCCCGCGGCGATCTGGTTGATGAGCGTGGGCGATAAGCGGCGAATGGCCATTACGCGCTCCGCAGCGCCTGGCGGGTCAGGTGCTTGCCCTCTTCCACCGCCGGCTGCGAATAGGGGTCAACCTCCAGCAGCACCGATACGGCGAGGATCTCCAGCATTTGCTGCACCATCCACGCGGCAAGGCTGGCGGGGTCGAGCGTGCCGCGCAGCACGCGCAGTGGTACACCCGCTTTGGTCAGCGTTTGCACGGTGGCCTCGGCGGTCGCCTGCATCACCGCGCCCATGCGGTGCCCGGCGAGGTACGCCATGCCCGGCACATCGCAGGCGGGCAGCGGCGTGCCCAGCTCGGCCATGTCGGGCAGCCACAGGGTCATGAGTTTGTCGCGCGGGCCATCGAGGTACAGCTGCAATTGGCTATGCTGGTCGATCGCGCCGATAGCGGTCACCGGCGTCAGGCCGCGCTGCGCTTTGCCAAGGCTTTCGGCCAGCAATTGCTTGAACCATTGCGTGCTGGGGCGAAGCCGGTCGGCATAGGCCATCAGCACATGCATGGGTTTTTCGGCGGCATTCGCGGCCAGCCATTGCGCCTGCGCCCAGAATTCCGGCTGCGGTGCCTGCAGGTAATGCTGCATGCATGCGCCTGCCTGCTGCAGCATGGTACGCACATCCAACCCCGCGAAGGCAGCGGGCAGCAGCCCCACCACCGAGAATACCGAGAAGCGGCCACCCAGTGCGGGCGGGTGGTCCAGCACCTGCCAGCCGCGGGCGGT
>QFOX01000099.1 GCA_003241645.1 Azospirillum brasilense
TTCGGATGTTCGTTCGCCCGCATTCATAGGCGGCAATGCATGCGCATGCAAGCCGCACGGCCGCGCCACGCTAAAAAAAGCCCCGCCGAATGGCAGGGCTTTTCGGTGTTCCATATGGAATCTTTACGCAAGCGCAGGATTTACGCCGCCAGCGTTTTCATATCCAGCACGAAACGATAACGCACATCGCTTTTCATCATGCGGGCATAGGCCTCGTTGATCTGCTGCACGGGGATCACCTCCACGTCTGACGTGATGTTATGCGTGCCGCAGAAATCGAGCATCTCCTGCGTTTCTTTGATACCGCCGATGAGCGAACCCGCGAGCGTTTTGCGCCCCATGATGAGCGAGAACGTCATGATGTCGCTGGGCTTATCCGGTGCGCCCACCACCACCATTTTACCATCGCGCTTCAGCAGGTTCAGGTACATGCCAATGTCGTATTGCGCCGAAATGGTGCTAAGGATGAAATCGAACGACCCGGCATGTTCGGCCATGCTGGCCGCATCCGTGCTCACCACGCCGCCCACGGCACCGAGCTGCTTGGCATCCGCGATCTTGCCGGGGCTGGTGGTGATGATGTAGGTCTCCGCCCCCAGCGCCGCGGCGAATTTCACGCCCATATGGCCAAGGCCGCCAAGGCCCACGATGCCCACTTTCTGGCCTTTGCCCACGTTCCAGTGCTTCAGCGGCGACCAGGTCGTCACCCCGGCGCACAGCAGCGGCGCGGCGGCGTCGAGCGGCAGGTTTTCCGGCACTTTCAGTACGAATTCCTGCGCCACTACGATATGGTCACTGTAGCCGCCGTAGGTCGGCGTTTTCTTGTCCTGCTCGGTGCTGTTGTAGGTGCCCGAGAATCCATTCTCGCAATATTGCTCAAGGTCATCCGTGCAGGCGTCGCAGGTGCGGCAGCTATCCACAATGCAGCCCACGCCCACGGCGTCGCCCACTTTGAATTTCGTCACTTCGGCACCCACCGCGGTCACATGCCCCACGATCTCATGCCCCGGCACCATGGGATAGGCAGAGCCCCCCCATTCGTTTCGGGCCTGATGGATGTCGGAGTGGCAGACGCCACAGTAATCAATCGAAATAGCCACATCGCGCGCGCCCACGGCGCGGCGTTCAAAACTCCACGGCTTCAGGGGGCTGGTGGCATCGTAAGCGGCGAACGCGTGGGCGGTGGTCATGGAAAAACTCCGTGGATGGGAATGGGCAATGCCAGCAACGTAGTGCGCGCGCCTGCAATTGGAAGGGCCAATGATGCAGAATACTTGCCCGATCCTCCATCGATGGGTATCACGTGGCGACCGCCCCTTGCATGGAGTTGTTTTCATGGTTGCCATTGCCACCCATTACGAAGGCCAGCTGCGTTGCGTGGCCACGCACGGTCCCTCTAGCGTCACGCTGACCACCGACGCCCCGAAAGACAATCACGGGCTGGGCAGCAGCTTCTCGCCCACCGATCTGGTGGCGACGGCGCTTGCTACCTGCATCCTCACCACCATGGGCATCGTCGCCCGCCGCTTAGAGGTGAATATGGATGGCGCTGAAGCCGACGTGACCAAGGAAATGACCGCCACGCCCACCCGGCGTGTGGCAGCGCTGCCAGTGCTGGTGCGCATGCCCGCGGGCGTTGCCGAAGACCATCGCGCCGCGCTGGAGAAAGCCGCGCATGGCTGCCCGGTGAAGGAAAGCCTGCATAGCAGCATTGCCATGCCCATCACGTTCGAATGGTGCGAATAAACGCGGGGATTACTTCTCGTCGCCCATTTTCAGGGCGGCGATGAACGCGCCCTGCGGGATCTCCACGTTGCCCACCTGGCGCATGCGCTTCTTACCCTTTTTCTGCTTATCCAGCAGTTTGCGTTTGCGCGAGATATCGCCGCCATAGCACTTGGCGGTCACGTCCTTGCGCATGGCGGAAATGGTCTCACGCGCAATGATCTTACCACCGATGGCGGCCTGAATGGCGATCTGGAACAGGTGTTTCGGAATGAGGTCCTTCAGGCGGCCGCACAGCGCGCGGCCGCGCGGGTCGGCCTGTGAGCGATGCACGATCATGGAAAGCGCATCCACCGGCTCGGCGTTCACCAGAATGCTCACCTTCACCAGATCCGCTTCTTTGTAGCTGTCGAGGTGGTATTCAAAGCTGGCATAGCCCTTGGTGCCGCTTTTCAGGCGGTCATAGAAATCGAACACCACTTCGTTCAGCGGCAGCTTGTATTCCACCAGCGCGCGCGTGCCTACATAGGTCAGGTTGGCCTGAATGCCGCGCTTTTCGGTGCACAGCGCCAGCACGTTGCCCAGATATTCGTCGGGCACGAAAATGGTGGCATGGATCCACGGCTCTTCCATTTTTGCGATGTAGGTCACATCCGGGTAATCGGCCGGGTTGTGCAGCTCGATCTCGCTGCCGTTATTCATGGTCAGTTTGTAGACCACGCTCGGCGCGGTGGTAATGAGGTCGAGGTCGAACTCGCGCTCGAGGCGTTCTTGGATGATCTCCAGATGCAGCAGGCCAAGGAAGCCGCAGCGGAAGCCGAAGCCCAGCGCGGTGGAGCTTTCCGCCTCGAAGCTGAAGCTCGCGTCGTTCAGGCGCAGCTTGGCGAGGCTGTCCTTCAGGTTCTCGAAATCGGCCGATTCGGTGGGGTAAAGCCCGCAGAACACCACCGGCTGCACCGGCTTGAAGCCCGGCAGCGGCTGGGCGGTCAGGTTCTTTTCTTCGGTGATGGTATCGCCCACGTTGCAGTCGGCCACCAGCTTAATACCGGTCTGGATGAAACCCACTTCGCCCGGCCCAAGCTCGCCCACGGCGGTCTTCTTCGGCGCGAACACGCCCACCGATTCCACCGTTTGCGTGACGCCCGCATTCATGAAGCGAATTTTCTGGCCCTTCTTGATGGTGCCTTCGAACACGCGGATGAGAATGATCACGCCGAGATACGTGTCGTACCAGCTATCCACCAGCAGCGCTTTCAGCGGCGCGGTGCGATCGCCCGACGGTGCGGGAATTTTCTGCACGATGGCTTCCAGCAGGTCGGGAATGCCAAGGCCGGTCTTCGCCGACACGCGCAGCGCGTCCGAGCAATCAATGCCGACCATGTCTTCCACCTGCTGGGCCACGCGCTCCGGTTCGGCCGCGGGCAGGTCGATCTTGTTCAACACCGGTACGATCTCGTTATTATTGTCGATGGCCTGATACACGTTCGCCAGCGTCTGCGCTTCCACGCCCTGGCTCGCATCCACCACCAGCAGGCTGCCCTCGCACGCGGCAAGGCAGCGGCTCACCTCGTAGGCGAAATCCACGTGGCCGGGCGTGTCCATCAGGTTCAGCACGTAATCTTCGCCGTTGCGCGCCTTGTAGTTCAGTCGCACGGTCTGCGATTTAATGGTGATGCCGCGTTCTTTCTCGATGTCCATGTTATCGAGCATCTGCTCGGTCATCTCGCGCAGCTCCACCGCGTGGCAGGCCTGAATGAGGCGGTCGGCCAGCGTGGATTTGCCATGGTCGATATGGGCAATGATGGAGAAGTTACGAATGCGGTCAAGTTGGGTCATGGCCGCGCTTTTAGGCAGGAACCGGGGGTTTTGCAAGCCCTACGCGCAAATATGACAGAACCGTGAATTTTTCCGGGCTGGCTGGCGGCGGCGGTGCGCTGGTGCTAAGGGTGGGCCGCTTTTTGGTATTTTCAAACGAAACCACTTTTCGTTGGTACCTTTTCAAGCGTGTAGCAAAGGATGTTCCTCATGACGCAACTTCCCGTGAAAAAAGCCGTGATCAGCACCGCCGCGATGACCGCCGGTGCAGGTTTGGCCCTCATCGGATATGCATTGGTGGTGGGCACATGGGACTGGTACAAAACCGAGGTCCGGCCCGCCCGACGCAAGTGAGCCAACCGCACTACTTCAGAGCTTCCTTCGGGAAGCTCTGTTTTTTTGTGGGCGACAAATTGTGTCGTGATTGGTGATTGTGCAAAGGCTTCAATGCGCTTAGCGTGCCTGAGATATGGAGGTGCTTATGCGTTGGACTGCTTATCTGCCGTTGTTTGCCATGCTGGCCGCCAGCACCGCCACCGCGGCGCCATGGGCCATCGACCCCGCCAGATCCACCCTCAGCTTCACCGGCACCCAAGCGGGCGATGCGTTCACCGGACAGTTCACGAAATTCAGCCCGGTGGTGGAATTCGACCCCGCCAAGCCGGAAGCTGGCCACATCACCGTGAGCGTGGACATGGCCAGCGCCCGCATCGATGACAAGGACAAGCAGGAATCCCTGCCCACCGAGGACTGGTTCTTCGTCGAGAAATTCCCCACCGCCACCTTCACGTCCACCAAGATCACGCAAGTGGGGCGCGACACTAACACGTACCTGGCCGAAGGAACGCTCAGCTTACGCGGCATCAGCCAGCCCGTTCAGCTGCCCTTCAGCTTGGAAATGCAGGAT
>QFOX01000010.1 GCA_003241645.1 Azospirillum brasilense
CGTGATCGCTGCCGTCAGCGACGTCTTGCCGTGATCCACGTGACCGATCGTACCAATGTTGCAATGCGGTTTGGAACGATCAAATTTTTCCTTAGCCATGATAAACTCCTCAATCGAATAGACATTACAGCGCGCGCACCTGCGCTCCAGCGCGTAAGATGGCCGCGGTATAGCGCGAGGCCTGTGCCCCTGCAACAGATTTCTGGCATCGCCTGCGCCCAGCGCGGGGTTATGCGCTATGTGTGGCCGGAAGCGGCGGCCGGGTTTGTTGCAATCCAGCCGTTGCACGGCCAACAAATCCTGCTAGAAGGGGCGCCATGCGGGTGTAGTTCAATGGTAGAACGGCAGCCTTCCAAGCTGCATACGTGGGTTCGATTCCCATCACCCGCTCCAAGCCATTGAAAGTAAACGCATGTCTGGCTTCCACCTGCATCACCACCATGGCCACGAACACCACGCGCCCGTGGGTGCCGCCTCCCACCATATCAGCCCGGCCAACCAGCGGCTGATGCGGCTGGCCAGCTATGCTTCGGTGGGCATGGCGCTGGCCTTGCTAATCGGCAAGACCGCCGCGTGGTGGATCTCCGACTCACTCGCCATGCTTTCTTCGCTTACCGATTCGCTGTTCGACGTGATCACTTCGCTCATTAACATGATGGCGCTGCGCTATGCCTTGAAACCTGCCGATGACGAGCACCGCTTCGGCCACACCAGCATCGAGGATATTGCCGGGCTGGCCCAGTTCGCCTTCATTAGCGCGGGCATGCTGCTCATCATCCTGCAATCGGTGGAGCGGCTGTTCAACCCGCACCCCATGGAACATGAAACGTTCGGCATCATCGTCAGCGGTGTGGCGATGGGCTTCACCACCCTGCTGGTGATGTTCCAGACCATGGTGGCGCGCCGCACCGGCTCGCTCATCATCGCGTCGGACCGCATGCATTACGTGGGGGATATTGCCTTCAACCTCGGCGTGCTGGCCGCGCTGGTGCTCAGCGCGCATTTCGGTTTGCCGTGGGCCGATCCGGTCATCGCGATTCTTATCGCGCTCATTATTCTGTGGATGACGCGCTCCATCGGCGTGCGTGCGTTCCATAACCTGATGGACCGCGAAATGCCTGCCGAACAGAAAGCGCAGCTGCACGCGGCGATCGCGTCCATGCCGGAGATCCGCAGCGTGCACCAGCTGAAAACCCGCATGTCTGGCACCAAACCGTTCATGCAAATGCATGTGGACCTGGATGCGGGGCTGAGCTTCGAGCAGGCCCATGCCATCACCGACCGCTTAGAAAAAACATTGCTCGATCTGTTCCCGGGGGCTGAAATTATCATTCACCCCGACCTATATGCCCCGCATCACGATCACCCCCACACCCATTGAGGTTCCCATGCGCCGCCTTCTCCTTGCCACCAGCCTGCTTGTTGCCAGCCATGCCTTCGCGCAGGTCGGCGCGACCGATACCATCACCGTGAGTGAAACGCCCTTCAACGCGCAAAGCCCCGTGGGCGATGGCGTGCCCATGGGCAGCACGGTGGCCGCCCCCGTGGCCGCGGCACCCGCCGCCGCGCAAGCCGCGCCCGCGCTGGATATGGGGCTGGGCAAAGTGTTCGACGAGGCCGACCTGAACAAGGACGGCTTCGTGACGCGCGAAGAATTTATTGCCAAGGCCGAGCGCCATTTCGGCATGGCCGACACCAACAAGGATAACCGCGTATCGCGCGAGGAGCTGGCCGCCCAGCAGAACAGCATCCTGCGCAACGTCATCAACACCAACAACATTGGCAGCAAGATCCAGGGCTTCATCAACGGCGTGCAGACCGCGCCGGCCGCCAACATCCAGGCGCCCGTGAGCCCCACGGTCACCAGCCCGGCTGCACCCACCGCGCCGGTGATGCAGCGCAGCTACTAACCACATCGATTCTTGAAGTGGCCCCGCCGTAAGGTTGGGCCATGGAATTGAACGGCACACTCTATCAGGAACACGCCCTGCGCGAGGCCGCGCGGGCAGCGAACCTGCGCTATGTGCGCGACGATGTGCCGGGCATTACCCGCAAAGCCTCCCGCGGCAATGGATTTATTTATTTTGCGCCCACGAAGGAACGCATCACGAACGATTCGGTCATCGAGCGCATCCATATGCTGGCCATTCCCCCCGCCTATCAGGATGTGTGGATCTGCCCCGATGCGAACGGCCATTTGCAGGCCACCGGGCGCGACGCGCGCCAGCGTAAGCAATACCGCTACCACCCGGAATGGACGCAGATCCGCGCAGAGACCAAATTCGGGCAGCTTGCATCGTTCGCACACGCCTTGCCGAAAATTCGCCGCACGCTGAACGCACACCTGCGCAAACGCACGCTCTGCCGCGAGAAAGTGCTCGCCGCCGTGGTCACGCTGATGGACCAGTGCCATATCCGCGTTGGGAATGACACTTACGCCAAAGAGAACGGCACCTACGGCCTGACCACACTGCGCAAAAAGCATGTGGAGCTTGCAGGCGATACCATCCAATTCGCGTTCAAGGGCAAAAGTGGCAAGCATTGGCAGTGCGACCTGCAAAGCCGCCCCATTGCGCGGGTGGTGCAGCATTGCGAAGAGCTGCCGGGGCAGGAATTGTTCAAATACATCGATGCGAGCGGCACGCAGCGCGACGTGACGTCCGACGACGTGAACCGCTACATTCAGGAGATCAGCGGCGGGCCGTTCACCGCGAAGGATTTCCGCACCTGGGCGGCCACCGCCCATGCCATCACCCTGCTCGGCGTACTCGCCCCGCAGAACAGCGCCCGCCAAACGGCCATGGCGCTGAACAGCACCATCAAAGAGATCGCGGCCGCCATGGGCCACACCCCGGCCATTTGCCGCAAATCCTACATTTATCCGGGCGTGCTGGATTGTTTCAGCGAAGGCGCGCTGGCCGCATGGTATGCCAAGGAACAGCACCGCGCCGACCACGAAATGGTGCAGCGCTTCCTGAAAGAATGGTAGAGAAACCGTAGGTTATATCCACGGATTGACTTACCCTAAAACCGCACTGTATAGTTTACGGGCTGGTGACATTCCGCCAGTGGGGCGTAGAAACCTCTCATATACCCGGTCTTGTGCGACCGTGATCCGCACTCCTCGACGTTTGGTCGGGGAGGTTTTGGCGCATGTTCAGGCCTCACGGCTAAAGGCCAACGCGAACCTTGGTATATGAGGTTTTTCTAACTCCCCGATCACCATCGGGGAGAAGTCAGGCTGTGTTTTTTCAAATGATTCGCTGGTTTCGCACTCAGCATTTTTTCCATCACTGGAGCTGTTGGTACACGCGCGAAGAACCTGCAGAAGGCAGTGTTGTTGTGACTCTGGAGCGCCTTTGTGGCACATGCGGCAAAACCCAGCAGATGCAGTACGACTCACAGGCAAATCTCTGGTAGGGCGCTTACTGTTTTGCTAGATATTCCAAGGCAGCTGCGCTACACCGCTGGGCATGTCGAAACAAAAACATCGCCCGCAAACCCGCCCTGCCACCCATGCCCCTGCGAAAGCCCCGCAGGCACGCGATAGCGGCAACGGCTATTGGATCTATGGCTGGCACGCGGTGAACGCCGCACTCGCCAACCCGGAGCGCACCGTGCGCCGCATCCTCGCCAGCGAAGCCGCGGCTCCACGCCTGAAGCTGCCACGCAAACTGCCCGAGCCGCAAGTGCTGCCCCCCCGCGAGATGGACAACCTGCTGGGCCGCGACGCGGTGCATCAGGGCATTGCCGCGCTGGTGGCCCCCCTGCCCGGTTTCGTGCTGGAAGACATTCTGCATATCGCCGCCCCAACGGGCCCGCTGCTGGTGCTCGATCAGGTGAGCGACCCGCACAATGTCGGCGCGATCCTGCGTTCGGCCGCTGCCTTCGGCGCGGTGGGCATTCTCTTCCCGAAAGATCACAGCGCGCCCGAATCCGCCGTGATGGCGAAAGCCGCCTGCGGCGCGGTGGACGTGGTGCCGCGCATTACCGTGACCAACCTTGCCAGCGCACTGCGCGAACTGAAAGAGCAGGGCTGGTGGGTCATCGGGCTGGATGGCGAGGCCACGCAGCAACTGCACCGCATCAAACCCAGCAAAAAAATGGTGCTGGTGCTGGGTGCCGAAGGCAAAGGCATGCGCCGCCTGACCGCCGAGCTGTGCGACGAGCTGGCGAAACTGCCCATCGACCCGCGCATGGAAAGCCTGAACGTGAGCAACGCCGCCGCCATTGCGCTGTACCAGCTTTATGCGAGCCAGCATGCCCAGTAATGCGCAACAACTGCTGGACCTTGGGGGGCAGGCGCTGGAGCGTGCACGCGCCCATGGCGCCGAGCAGGCGGATGTGCTCGTTATCGAATCCGCCGACATGAACGCGGGCGTGCGCCACGGCGTGCCGGAAACCATCGAACGGGCGGAATCCACCGGCATTGGCTTGCGCGTGTTCGTGGGCCAATCCTTTGCCACGCTTTCCACATCGGACACCAGCGCCGACGCGCTGGAGAAACTCGCCAGCAACGCCGTGGCCATTGCGCGCGTCGCCTCGGCCGATCCATTCGCCGGGCTGGCGGATGCGGCGCAGCTCGCCACCCACATCGCCAACATCGATGGCGACGATCCGTTCGAGCCGAGCATGGACATGCTGCAACGCCTCGCGCGCGATTGCGAAGAGGCCGGGCGCAGCGTGCGCGGCATCGCCAACAGCGAAGGGGCGGATGCCAGCGTAGGCCGCCAGCGCATTGCGCTGCTGACCAGCCATGGCTTTGCACAAAGCTACGGCAGCACGCATGCCTCCCTTGCCTGCTCGCTCATTGCGGGCGAAGGCGAGGCAATGGAGCGCGACTACGACTACGCGACCAAGGTCTATTTCACCGACCTGCCCAGCCCCGAATCCATCGGGCAGGAAGCCGCACGGCGCACGCTCGCACGGCTTGCCCCGCGCAAAATTGCCTCGCAGCAATTGCCCATCTTCTTTGAGCCACGCGCGGGCCGCCAATTGCTGTCGGCGTTCTCCGGCGCCATCTCCGGCAGCGCCATCGCCCGCGGCACCAGCTTCCTGAAGAACGCCATGGGCGAGGCCGTGTTCGCCGATTCTATCCGCATCATCGATGACCCGCTGCTGCCACGTGGCCTTGGCTCGCACCCGTTCGATGCCGAGGGCATCGCCGCCACCAAGCGCGCCATGGTGGAAGGCGGCGTGCTGCAAAGCTGGCTGCTGGATTGCCGCAGTGCTCGCCAGCTTGGCCTGCAAAGCACCGGCCATGCGCTGCGCGGACTTTCCAGCGCGCCCTACCCCGCCGCCACGAACCTGTACATTGAACCCAGCACGGTTTCGCCCGAGGCGCTTTATGCAAACGTGCCGCACGGCCTGCTGGTGACCGAAACCATCGGCCATGGCACCAACCTCATCACGGGGGATTTCTCGGTCGGCGCGAATGGTTTCTGGGTCGAGAACGGACAGGTGCAATACCCGGTCAGCGAAGTGACCATTGCCGGCAACCTGCGCGACATGTACCGCAGCATGCAGGTGGCCAGCGACCTGACCTTCCGCAGCAGCACGAACGTGCCCACCATCCTCATTCCCTCCATGACCTTAGCAGGAAACTGATGAGCACGCGTTCTTCCACGCTCTATCGTCGCCTCGCGCGCACGTACATTTTCCGCTACAAGCATATTCTGCTCATGGCGGGCGTGTGCATGCTGGTGGTGGCGGCCACCACGGCCTCCAATGCCTACCTGCTGGAGCCGATGATCGACGAGATCTTCGTGAAGAAGAACGAAACCCTGCTTTACCTCGTGCCGCTAGGCTTCGTGCTGCTGGGCCTGTTCAATTCGCTGGGCGATTACGGGCAGATGCTGGCGCTGAAATATGTGGGCCAGCGCGTCGTATCCGACATGCAGGGCGATTTGTTCCGCAAGCTCATCCATTCCGACCTGTCGCTGTTCCATGACCAGTCTTCGGGACGGCTGATCTCGCGCCTGACGAACGACATCATGCTGATGCGCCAGTCGGTGAGCCAGGTCTTCACCGGCGTCATCAAGGAAACCTGCACCATGCTGTTCCTGGGCGGCCTTATGGTGTGGCAAAGCTGGCAGATGTCGCTGCTCGCCGTGTTCATTCTGGTGTTCGCCATCCTGCCCATCGCGCGGTTGGGCAAACGCATGCGCAAAGTGGCGGATGCGACCCAGCACCAGCTGGCCGATTTCACCGCCCAGCTGGATGGGATCTTTCAGGGCGTGAAGGTGGTGAAGTCCTACGGGCGCGAAGAATTCGAAGTGCAGCGTGCACGCGATACGATCCGCAAACTGTTCAAGCTGTATTACCGCGCGGCGCGCGTGCAATCCATGGCCAGCCCCATCGTGTCGCTGGTCGGCACGGCGGCCATGTCGGTGGTGCTGTGGTATAGCGGCTACAGCGCCATTCACCATGGCGGCCCCAGCGCGGGTGAATTCACCTCGTTCATCGCGGCCATGGTCATGGCCTACCGCCCGGTGAAAGCGCTGGCCGGGCTGAACACCCAGCTGCACGAAGGCATGGCCGCGGCCGCGCGTTTCTTCGCCGTGATCGACACGGTGCCCGACATCCAGAACATTCCGAATGCACAACCGCTGCAGGTGGGCGAAGGCCGCATCGAATTCGACCGCGTCAGCTTCCATTACGGCGAAGGCCATGGCGGCGTGGAGGCACTTAGCTTCACCGCGCAGCCGGGCAAGGTCACCGCGCTGGTGGGCGCTTCCGGTTCGGGCAAGACCACCATCATGAACCTGCTGATGCGCTTCTACGACGTGACCGCCGGCAGCATCCGCGTCGATGGGCAGGACGTGCGCACGGTCACGCTGGAAACGCTGCGCGGCTGCTTTGCGTTCGTCAGCCAGGAGATCGTGCTGTTCGACGATACGGTGCGCAGCAACCTTGCCTATGGCCGGCTGGATGCGACCGAGGATGAGATCATCGAAGCTGCCAGAAAAGCCCATGCGCATGATTTTATCATGGCCCTGCCGCAGGGTTATGACACGGTCGTCGGCCCGCTTGGCGTCAAGCTCTCGGGCGGTCAACGCCAGCGCCTTTCGATTGCCCGCGCCATCCTGAAGAATGCGCCCATCCTGTTGCTGGACGAGGCAACGAGTGCACTCGATACCGCGTCGGAACGCGCCGTGCAAGAAGCGCTCACGGAACTGATGCGCGAGCGCACCACGCTGGTCATCGCGCACCGGCTTTCCACCATCCAGCATGCAGATACGATCCTGCTGCTGGCGCAGGGCCGCATCGAGGCGCAAGGCACGCATGAAAGCCTGATGCGCGACAGCGAAGCCTACCGCACCATGCAGCAGCTGGGACAGGGGGATCTGGCATGAGCAAACGCCGGTCGCTAGGCAAACGCTTGCTTGCTTCCAAACCGGTCATCTGGCTGATCGCGGTGCTCGCCAGCCTCGCCATTCGCGCGTTGTATTACAGTAACCGGCGCACGTTCGAGGTGCCTGAAACGCTGCGGCCCTATGCCGACGGCACCACGCCTGCAATCTTCTGTTTCTGGCATGGCCGCATGATCATGCAGCCGTTCCTGCGCCCGCCACTGCCCATGCATGTGCTTATCTCGCAGCACCGCGATGGGGTGCTGATCAGCACCATCATGCAATGTTTCGGTATCCGCACCGTCGCGGGTTCGCGCAGCAAAGGCGCCGCCAACGCCATGCGCGGGCTGCTGGCCGTGACCGGGCGCGGCGAGAATGTTTCCATCACGCCCGACGGGCCACGCGGCCCCTTTCAGCAGGCTGCCAATGGCGCGGCGTTCCTGGCCAGCCACAGCGGTCACCCCATCATTGCCGTAACGTTCTCGGCCAGCCGCCACACACGCATGCGCAGCTGGGATAAATTCATGATGCCGCGCCCGTTCGGCCGCATCGCCTTCGTCGCGGAGGGTCCTTTCTTCGTGCCCGCCAATGCCGCGGATGAAGCGATCCTTGAACACACGGCGGCGTTGGAGGCCACGTTGAATCGCATCACCGAAAAGGCCGATGCGTTGTGCGGGGTCGCCGCATGATGTTCTATCTCTACAGCGCCCTTGGCCTGCTGGCGCCGCCGCTGGTGCGCCCATGGCTCAACCGCCGTGCCAAACGCGGCAAGGAAGACGCCGCGCGCATGCACGAGCGGTTCGGCCGCAGCACCACGCCGCGCCCCGCCGGCAAACTGGTCTGGCTGCATGCTGCCAGTGTGGGCGAAACACAATCGGTGCTCATTCTGGTGCGTCGCCTGCTCGAAGCGGATGCCGCCCTGCATATCCTCATCACCACGGGCACGGTCACGTCCGCCGCGCTGGTCGCGCAGCAGAACCTGCCGCGCACCATCCACCAATTCGTTCCGGTGGACCTGCCCATGCCGGTGAAGCATTTCCTGAACCACTGGAAGCCGGATCTTGCGTTGTGGGTGGAATCCGAATTCTGGCCGCAATTGCTGGTGCAGGCGAAAGCGCGAGGCACCCGCCTGCTGCTGGTGAATGCACGCATGTCGGAAAAAAGTTATCAAAGCTGGCGCGCATGGCCGCGCAGCATCCTGCAAGTGCTGCAATGCTTCGACACGATCTTTGCCGGCACACCGGAGGACGCCGAGCGCCTGCGTGCGCTGGGTGCCACCACCGTGGTGGAAGCGGGCAACCTGAAATACGATGCCGCGACCCTGCCGGTCGATGCGGCATTGACGGCCATGCTGCGCGCCCAGGCGCCCCGTCCGTTCTGGGTGGCGGCCAGCACCCACGCCAACGAAGAAGAAATGGTGGCCCACGCGCACCAACGCATCAGCCAGCGCCTGCCAGACCTGCTGACCCTGCTGGTGCCGCGCCACGCCAATCGTGGGCAGGATATTGCGCAGCAATTGCGCAGCATGGGGTTGGAAGTGGCGCAGCGCAGCGCGGGCGAACCCATCACCGCGCAGACCCATATTTACCTTGCCGACACCATGGGCGAGCTGGGCAGCTTCTACGACGCGGCCGACGTGGTGTTCCTTGGCGGATCGCTGGTGCCGCATGGCGGGCACAACCCGCTGGAGCCCGCCCGCCAGCATTGTGCGATTTTAAGTGGCCGCCACATGCATAACTTCGTGAGCATCGCCACGCAGATGCAGGCGCAACGCGCGCTCTACGCCGTTGAGGATACCGACGAGCTGGCCACCGAGGTGGAACGCATGCTGCGCCACCCCGAGCAGGCACGCGCCATGGGCGAACGCGCCTATCTGGCCGTGCAGGAAGCGCGCGGCGCAAGCGACGCGATCCTGCAGCGCGCCATGGCCCTGCTGGCATGATGCGCACCCCCGCATGGTGGCAGCGGCGGGGCCTCATCGCCCAAAGCCTGCGGCCGCTCGCCGCCCTTTATGCGCTGGGCTTTCGCCTTGATCGTGCGCTCAACCCTGCCCAGCACGCGGCACTTCCTGTCATTGGCATTGGTAACGTGACAGCAGGAGGTGCAGGTAAGACGCCCGCCACGCTGGAGGTGGTTGCCATGCTGCGCAGCATGGGTGCTACGCCCCACATCATCAGCCGCGGCTATGGCGGCAGCATACGGACCACCCATCGCGTTGACCCTGCGACCGACCGTGCGGCGGATGTCGGCGACGAGCCGCTGCTGCTTGCGGCGCATGCCCCCACCTGGGTGGGCCGCGACCGCCTCGCATCGATCGCCGCGGCGAAAGCAGCGGGTGCGACCATCGTGGTGGCCGACGATGCGATGCAGCACCACCGCCTGCACAAAGACCTGCAGCTGCTGGTGGTGGATGGCGGCTTCGGATTTGGTAACGGCCTGCCATTACCCGCAGGCCCGCTGCGCGAGCCACTGGCCCCCGCCCTTGCCCGTGCGAACCAACTCATCCTGCATATCGGCCCGCTTACGGAAGAACAGCGCGCGGCCTATGGGCAGGCCTGCCCCGTGCTGCAGGCAACATTCCAGCCCGTGGGCGATCAGGCCGCGCTCATGCAGGGCGCATGGCTGGCCTTCGCGGGCATTGCCCGGCCACAGAAATTCTACGACACACTACGCCAGATGGGCGTGAACGTGGCGGGCACCCATGATTTCCCCGACCATCACCCCTTCGCACCCCACGAGCTGGAAGCGCTGGAGCACACGGCGAATGCGCAGGGCCTGCGCCTAATTACCACCGAGAAAGACTGGATGCGCCTTGCACCCGCATGGCGCGAAACCATACGCTACCTGCCGGTTCAACTGGCATTTGCCGATGCCACACCGCTACGGGACGCATTGGCCGCGGTCATTCGCCCCTCACAGCAGGCTTGATTTTTGCCGTATCCTTTCCAAAATAGGCATGCATGAAAACGCCCGTCCTCTTCCTCGTTGCCATTTTCACGCCGGTGATCCTGTGCGCGACCCTGCTGGTGCCTGCCTATGCGGGCTTCTTCGGTGCCGCGTACGTGGTGTATATGCCCGAGTCAGGGCCACATCCGCTGAGCGCGAAATGGACGGATATGTTCTACACCATCGATACCTACAGCAGCCTGTGGGACTATTGGATGACCAACCGCGCCAGCCTGAGTGTGGTGGAATACACGCTGCCCATTCTTGGCATGCCGCTGGTGGGCATCCTGCTTTCGCTGTGGCTGACCTACCGCATCGGTAAGCGTATCTTCAACCTGTTCCACCTTTCGGCCAGCATCAACTAGTCGAACAGGCCACCCTGCTGGTCGGAAGCCGTGGCTTTGCTGCGCGGCTTGCGCGGTGCCGCCACTGCTTGCGGCGCGCCATTTCCCACCACCGCATCGCGGGTGCCATCATGGAATTGCAGCGTAATAGATTGCCCATCGCTCAGCCGCGCGGCTGATTTGGCAATGGTGCCTTCCGCCGTTTTCACCAGCGCGAAACCGCGCTGCATCACCGCCAGCACGTTCAGTGATTGCAGCATCGCCCCCTGCCGTTCCAGCTGGCTCTCGCGGCGCTCCACCACGCGGCTGATGGCGGCGCCTGCGCGTTCCTGCAAGCTGCCAATATGCTGCGCATGGCGCTGCATGGTCAGCACAATGAAACGCGGCGATAAGGCGCGGCCATAATGCTGCACCCTTTCCTGTTTATGCTGCAGGCCACGCTGCAAGGCATGCTGCAGGCGTTCGCTCAGGCCGTCCAGCCCCTGTTCCATGCTGGCGACCAGTTGCTGCGGGCGCGGCAGGCCACGCGCCAACGCCACCACGCGTTCGCCCGCATGCTGCAGCATGGTGCGCACGGCGCGGCGCTGGCGTGCATCCAGCACCTCGACCAGCGAGAGTAATTCACTACGCACCGGCACGGCGAATTCTGCCGCCCCGGTGGGGGTGGGCGCGCGTTTGTCAGCCGCGTAGTCGATCAGGGTGGTGTCGGTCTCATGCCCCACGGCCGAGATAACGGGAATGGCAGACGCCGCCACGGCACGCACCACCACCTCTTCGTTGAAGGCCCAGAGGTCTTCGATGGAGCCACCGCCGCGCGCCACGATGATCACGTCGGGGCGATATAATGGTTGCTCCGCAGATCGCACATCCTGTGCGATGCTCCGCGCCGCTTCCGCGGGCTCATGGCTGGCGCGGTCTACTGACCGCGCGGGCAGCGCGTTGAATCCCTCAATCGCTGCTGCCACTTGCTCGGCGGCACCCTGCCCCTGCACGGCCACCGGCCAGAGCAGCACATGCCGCGGGAAGCGGTCGCCCAGACGGTGCAACATATCGCGAATCACCGCGCCGGTGGGCGAGGTGATGACGCCAATCGTGGTGGGCAGAAAAGGAATGGGTTGCTTGCGTTCTGCAGCGAACAGCCCTTCAGCCGCAAGCTGCTGCTTACGCTGCTCCAGCATGGCCATGAGTGCGCCCACACCGGCCGGCTCCATGGATTCGATCACCAGTTGGTATTTCGAACTGCCCGGATAGGTGGTGAGTTTGCCCGTGGCGATCACTTCCATGCCCGCTTCGGGCCGATGCTTCAATTTCGCGACCGTACCCTTCCAGCATACGGCATCCAGTACCGCCTTCTCGTCCTTAAGCGTCAGGTAGCAATGGCCCGAGGCCTGATTGATGCTGGCCTTGCTGATCTCACCGCGGATGCGCACATGGCCGAAATTATCCTCGACCACGCGCTTGATGCGCCCGGCGATCTCACTCACGCTGTATTCGGGTTGGTTGTGCTGGAAATCCATGATGCATTCTTAGCGGAACCGTCATTCCAGCGAAAGCTGGAATCCATCTTCTTATTGGACATCCCAGCAATCGTAGTTAAAAAAGGTGGATTCCAGCTTTCGCTGGAATGACAAGGAAAGAAATGAAAATACTAGTCATCGGTTCCGGGGGGCGCGAACACGCGCTGGTGAAAACGCTCACGCGCAGCGCAAGCGCCCGCTTTGTGGCATGCAGCCCCGGCAATGCCGGCATCGCGGCGGATGCACCCTGCCCCACCCTGCCGGATGCGCCAAGCATTCTGGACTATTGCCGCACCGAGGCGATCGACCTTGTGGTGATTGGCCCCGAGCAACCGCTGGTGGATGGGCTGGCCGACACGCTGCGCGCCGCAGGCATCGCGGTGTTCGGCCCCTCGGCCAAGGGTGCGCAGATCGAGGCGAGCAAGGACTTCACCAAACAGCTCTGCGACCGCTACCGCATTCCCACCGCGCGGTACGCCACGTTCACCGAAAAACGCCCGGCACTGGATTATGTGCTGCAGCACGGCGCGCCCATCGTGGTGAAGGCCGACGGGCTGGCCGCGGGCAAAGGCGTGACCGTGGCGATGGATATGGAAACCGCGCTGCAGGCCGTGCATGAATGTTTCGATGGGGCCTTTGGCGAGGCAGGATCGCGCGTGGTGCTGGAAGAATTCCTCGAGGGCGAGGAGCTTTCCTTCTTCGCCCTGTGCGACGGCAAGCGCAGCATCGCCTTCGCCAGCGCGCAGGACCATAAACGCGCCTTCGATGGTGACACCGGCCCCAACACCGGCGGCATGGGCACCTATTCACCCACGCCTGCTGCGTCGGAGAAATTGCACGCGCAGATCATGCGCGAGATGATCGAGCCCACCGCGCGCGGCCTCGCGTCGGAAGGCATTCCCTATATCGGCGTGTTCTTCGCGGGGCTGATGCTGACGAAGGACGGCCCGAAGCTGATCGAATACAATGCGCGCTTCGGTGACCCCGAAACGCAAGTGATGCTGGCGCGTTTCACCGGTGACCTTGCGGCGCTGCTGCATTCCTGCGCCATCGGCAAGCTGGACGCACGCCACCTGAAATTCAGCGATGACGCCGCCGTATGTGTGGTCATGGCGGCCAGGGGCTACCCGGGCAGCTACGCGAAAGACACGCCCATTGGCGGGCTGGAAGCGGCCGCCACGCATGCCGAGATCCTACATGCTGGTACGCGTGAAAAAAATGGCCAGCTGGTAGCCCATGGTGGGCGCGTGCTGAACGTTGTTGCCACCGCGGCGGATTTCAAGACCGCGCGCGCGCAGGCCTATCAGGCGGTCGATGCGATCGACTGGCCGGAAGGGTTCTGCCGCCGCGACATTGGCTGGCGCGCGCTTTAGAAGTAATTAAAGCGAGCCGGGCGAGCGAGCCATCAGCCCGGAACGGCACGAAGGCATCGCCAGTAGGCGATCTGCCGGAGTAAATTAAGAGTGATCCAGCGTGTAACGCTGGATCAACTTCCACTGGCTCAGCGCGAAGGCCATGGTCAGCGTGAACATGCCAAACACTTTGAAGTTCACCCAGAACTCGGTAGGGAAGCTGCGCCAGATCACTTCGTTCAGCGCCGCGAGGAACAGGAAGAAAAAGCCCCAGCGGCGCGAAAGCTTCAGCCAGCCCTCCTCGGTGAGGGAAATGGCCACATCCAGCACGTATTTCAGCATGCCGCGCTTGCCCAGATACACCCCACCCAGCAGCACCGCGGCGAACAACAGGTTCAGCAGCGTGGGTTTGATCTTGATGAACTGCTCGTCGTTCAGGGCAATGGTGAGCCCGCCCATGACTGCCACCAGAATGCCCGAGATGAGCGGGGCCATGGCGATCTTGCGCTCCACCGCGTAAATGATGGCGAGGCTGAGGGCAGTCGCCACGATCAGCGCGATGGTCGCGGTCATCATGTCGGCGAATTTGAAGCCAAGGAAGAATACCCCAAGCGGCGCGAAGTCGAGAATCAGCTTGGAACTGGCGGGAAGCGAACGGGGCATTGTTTTGTGGCCTATTTAACAGTGTATTAAGGAATTCACGGTAAAGATGGCCTCACCATACGCAAAAACCGTTGACGCGCAACCGCCCGCGTCCTTTCATTTGGCGGCACGAAGGAGCATACCATGGCCGGACCACGCGAGAACCCCACCAAAGTCCTGATCGTAGAGGATGAGGTGGCCATCGTCACCCTGCTGCGCTACAACCTTGAGAAAGAAGGTTTCACCGTGATCTCCACCGGTGACGGCGAAGAAGCCGTGCAGCTGGTGAAAGAGCACCGTCCCGATATTATCGTGCTGGACTGGATGCTGCCCGGCATGACCGGCGTGGAAGTGTGCAAACATATCCGCTGGAACCAGGAACTGAAAAACACCCCCATCATCATGCTCTCGGCGCGTGGCGAAGAAGGCGACCGCATTCGCGGCCTTGATTCCGGCGCGGATGATTACATGGTGAAGCCGTTCAGCCCGCCCGAGCTGATCTCGCGCATCAAGGCGGTGTTCCGCCGCATTCGCCCCTCGCTTTCCGAGCGCGTGCTTGAATTCTCCGGCATCAACATGGACCTGACCTCGCACAAAGTGATGCGCGACGGCAAGGACGTGCATCTGTCGCCGACTGAGTTCGGCCTGCTGCGCTACCTGATGGAACATCCCGGCCGTGTGTTCAGCCGCGAGCAGCTGCTCGATTCGGTGTGGGGCCATGACATTTACGTGGAACTGCGCACGGTGGACGTGCATATCCGCCGCCTGCGCAAAGCCCTGAACTACGATGGCAAGCAGCCCGACCTGATCCGCACCGTGCGTTCCGCGGGTTACGCGTTGGAAGAGAATACCGACGGCAAGAACTACACGAACTCGGACAACGAGGAAGAATAGTCGCCGCCGCCGCGTTCGCCGTTTACTGGGCCAGCAATTCCTGGCGACTCAGGCGATAATCGCTCTGCACCCAGCGTTGCTCGATCGCGCGCAGCGCATCGCCCAGTTCACGCCCCTGCACCATGCCGCGCGCCATCAGGTCATGCGCGGTGACCGGGAAAACCGGCGGCTCCCAACTGCGCGCCAGCGGCAGCACGCTTTGCAGCATGAAATCCGGATCATCCGCGGCGTGCAGCAGCAGCGATTGCTGCACCCATTCGCGTTTGAAATGCCGCAACGCTTCTTTCACCTGTGCGCCCTGCTGCAACGGCGGCGGCGCGGTCAGGAATTCCAGCACCTGCATGTCGGCGCGACTCAACTTCCAACGGCTGCTGATCTGCTGCGCCACCGCCATGCGCTGCGCCGGCACCACCAGTGCCAGCAGGCGCACCCATGGGCTGGGCGGCAGTTTATGCTGCGCTTCCCGCTGCAGCACGGGCTGCAACAAACCGACCTGCCATGCGCTGCCGCACAGCACTTCGCCCAGCGCAAGCACGCTCATTTGCACCAGCGCATAGGTGGGGTCAGGGGCCATCAACAGTTTTTTCATCTCCTGCTGGATGCGTTCGCCCGAGAGATCATCCAGCATGGCACGCAAACCGGCACAGGCGCTCAGCGCTTCGGCATCGGCCGGGGGTGTACCGTGCGTGGCCAGAAAGCGGAAGAAGCGCAGGATACGCAACCCATCCTCGCGGATGCGTGCATGCGCATCGCCAATGAAGCGTACGCGGCCCGCCTGCGCATCGGCCACGCCCTCATGAAAATCGGTGATCTGCCCGGTGCGATCCATATACAGCGCATTCATGGTGAAATCGCGCCGCGCCGCGTCGTCTTCAAAACGCGTGGTGTAGAGCACTTCGGCATGGCGCCCATCGGTCTTCACGTCGCGTCGCAGGGTCGTCACTTCCAGCACGCGGTTCGGCAGCACCAGCGTGACCGTGCCATGCGCGATGCCGGTGGGCACGGCCTTCCAGCCCAGCTGGTGCGCAATATCCATCACCATGGGCGGCACCAGCGTGCAGGCCATGTCCACATCGTTGCTGCGCCGGCCCAGCACATGGTCGCGCACGCAGCCACCCACGGCGCGGGCTTCGCCGCCACGCGCCTCGACCGCAGCGAACCATTGCTGCAGCGCGGGTTCATCGAGCCAGAGCGGCGTGATCATGATGCGTCATCCTCCGTGGTCTGATCCATGGCATGGGCAAGCAGCTGCTGCAACTGCGCCTGCCGTGCATAGTGCGTGATTTTATGCCCGTACGGGTCTTTCACGTAGAACACATCCACCGCCATTTGGCCATAGGTGGCGATGTGCGCGGTGAGCACGCTCAGCTGGCAGGCATCGAACGCCTGCAGGATATCGTGCAGCAACCCCACGCGGTCGCGCGCGTTCACCTCGACCACGCTGGCGCTGGCGCTCACGTTATTGTCGATGAACACGCCGCTGCGCACGGGCACTTCGCGCGCACGGGTCACCACGCGCCGCTCGGCCAGACCACGGGCCAGATGCTCAGGGTCGGCCAGCGCTTCCATGATGCGCTTGGGCAACGGCACCAGCCGTTTGGCGTCGTCGGCGAAATTCTCGCCATGCTGGTTCTGCACGCGCAGCTGCACCAGTGTGGCACCCACTGCCTCCTCGTCCGGCAGCGCCCGGAACCGTGCGGATACGATGTTCGCGCCCAGCCGCGCGACCACCCCGGCCAGCACCGTAAACAAGCGCGCCGCGCTGGGCAGGCACAGGGTGATGATGGTGACCGCCTCGAACGCATCGTGGCTGACATGCATGGCCGGTAGGCTGGGGGTGGTTTTCCATTGCGCCACCAAGGCGTCATCCTGCAGCACATCGCTGGCAAGCGGGCGGCCAACGCCCATCGCGGCGGTGGCGCGTTCGTGCAGCGTGCGCATCAGCGCGCCTTTCCAGCCATTGAAAATGGTGGGGCCCACGGCCTTGATATCGGCCACCGTGACCAGCAGCAGCAACCGCAGCCGCTGCGGCGATTGCACGACGCGCACAAAATCCGCGATGGTGGCGGGGTCTTCAAGGTCGCGCTTGAACGCCGTGTCGGAAAGCAGCGCATGGTGGCGCACCAGCCAGGCGACCAGCTCGGCCTCGGCCGCCTGCAGGCCAAGCCGCCACGCCACATGCTGGGCAAGGGCCGCACCCTTGTCGGCATGCGCGCCGCCGGTGCCCTTGGCAATGTCATGGCACAGCATGGCTACGTACAGCACGGCACGGTCGTGCCCTTCGCGCGCCAGCGCGGTGGAGAGCGGGAATTGCTGCTGCCAGTTGCCCGCTTCCAGTTGCCGCAGGTTGCCGATGGCCATCAGGATATGCTCATCCACCGTGTAGGTGTGGTAGCCGTCATACTGCATCTGGCCGGAGAGCTTGGCGAATTCCGGCATGATGGCGGGCAGCACGCCCATCTCATTCATGCGGCGAAGCATGACGTCCGGCGCCTGCGGCGAAAGCAGGATGGAGAGGAAGATGCGGTTACTTTCACCATCCAGCGGCAAGCGGCGGCCCATGCGCGGCAGCAGGCGCGAGATGGCCAGCTGCGCGCGCGGGTGAATATCCAGCCCGTGCGCCTGCGCGGCGGCGAACAGCCCCAGCAACTGCGCGGGCGTGCCTTCCATATCCGCCGCGTCCGAGAAATGCAGGCGGCCATGCACCACGCTCAGGTAGGGCGGCAAGCTGCGCGCCACGCTGTCCTGCACGAAGGGTGCGGGCTGGGCGCGCAACTGCTGCTCTTCCAGCGTGGCGCAGAGCATGCGCGTCATGTTGCCGACGGCGCGGGTAAATTGGAAATAGCGCAGCATTAGCCGTTCGGCGCGCGCCTGCGTGGTGCGCCCACGAAAGCCGAGCGCGGTGGCAATGGTCGGCTGTAGGTCGAAACTCAACCGCTCATCCGCCCGGCCACGCAGGATATGCATGTGCGCGCGCACGGTCGAAAAGAACAGGTAGGCCTGACGGAAGATGCGCCACTCCGCCGCACTCAGCATATCCTCACGGATCACGTCCTGCGCTTTGGCGGTGCCATAGCAATAACGCGTGAGCCAGGTGAGGGTCTGCAGGTCGCGCAGGCCGCCTTTTCCTTCTTTCACGTTGGGCTCCAGCATGAAGCGCGAATCGCCGTATTTGGTGTGGCGCGCGTCACGCTCGCTGAGCTTGGCTTCCACGAACTGGCGGGGCTGGCGGCCAAAGACTTCCTGCCGCAGGCGGCGCTTGAGCTGCAGGAACCGCTTGCGATCGCCCGCGAGATAGCGCGCATCCATCAGCGCGGCGGCAATGCTTGCATCCTGTTGCGCCATGCGCAGGGTTTCCTCGGTGGTGCGCGCGGCATGGCTGACGGGGATATGCTGGTCCCACAGCGATTGCAGCAGGGCGATCACCTGCGATTCCTGCTGGCCGCTTGCGGCCTCGGGTAGCAACAGCAGCACGTCCACATCCGAATAGGGGAACAGCTCGCGCCGCCCATAGCCCCCCACGGCCACCAGCGTCACGCCGCTCGCATCGGCGGCGGGGGCCAGCAGCGCGTCCGTCGCGGCGGTCAGGGCGCGCCACAAGGGTTGGATACGGTGTGTTTGCATGAACGCATCCATCGCGCTGCGGCGCGCGGCCACATAGGCCGCGAGGCTTTTTTGCGCTGCGGCGGGGGTGCGCAGCGGCGCGGCGGAGGCTTGAATTGTCGGTGTGGTCGGCGTAGCCATGCAGCATTCTCTCAACCCGCCTTTCTTAGCGCAAAGCCCCCATGCACTCCACCGCATTCACGCGTTTATCCGCCAGATTCTCGCAGCACCCCTACCTGCTGGCCGTGTGTTTCATGCTGGTGTCCACGGCGGGTTTCTCCGCCATGAATGTGGGGGTGAGCGCCATTTCCGGCGAGCTGCACCCCACCCTGATCGTCACGCTGCGCAACGCGCTCACCCTTGCCTTGCTGCTGCCCGTGGCCTTGCGCCACCGCTGCGCACTCATCCGCACGCAGCGGCTGGGCTCGCATTTCAGCCGCGCCAGCGTGGGTGCCATCGGCATGATCACCTGGACCTATTGCCTCGCCATCATGCCGGTGAATCAGGCGACCGCGCTCAGCTACACCGCGCCGCTGTTCACCACGCTGTTCGCGGTGCTCATCCTGAAAGAGAAGGCCAACGCCAGCCGCTGGCTTGGGCTGCTGGCCGGGTTCTGCGGCGCGCTCATCATCATCCGCCCCAGCACCGCAAGCTTTGAATGGAGCTCGCTGCTGGTGATGCTTGCCACCACCGGCTGGGCCGTGGCGGGCATGCTGGTGAAGTCGCTCAGCCGCACGGAGCCTGCCCTGCGCATCGTGTTCTACATGAATTTCTTCATGCTGCTCTGGGCGTTGCCGCTGGGCATCTACCACTGGCAATGGCCCAGCCTGCATAGCTGGGCCGTGCTGCTGCTGATCGCGGTGTGCTCCATCATCATGCATTTCTCCATGGCGAAAGCCTATTTCCTGGTGCCGGTGGTCAAGCTCATGCCGTATGATTTCATGCGGCTGATCTACACGGCGATTTTCAGCTACTTCCTGTTCGGCGAGGCCAGCAGCTGGCACACATGGCTGGGCGCGGCCATCATCGTGGGCAGCGCGGTGTTCATTGCCCGGCGTGACGCGAAAGTCGCACCCATCGCGTGAGTGCGGGGCAGCCCGCCCCGCCCCCGCAGCGTGCTTGACCCCGCGCCCGGTTTAGCACAGGGTAAATGCCTTAGAGGAATTTCCGTGGCCAGCCCGCAATCACCCGAACAACGCCCCACCCTGCTCAGCGCCAGCCTGCGTGCCACCAAGCGCGCGCTATGGTTCGCGTTCGCCTTCTCGTTCGCGGTGAACTGCCTGTCGCTGCTCATGCCCATTTATTCGCTGCAGGTGTTCGACCGCGTGTTCACCAGCCGCAGCATGGACACGCTCGCTGCCCTCACCGGCGTGGTGCTGGTGGGCTATATTTTCTATGGCGCGCTATATGCGATCCGCGCCGGCGTCATCGCCCGCGTGGTGGAATGGCTGGAGCGGGTACTTGCACCGCAATTGCTGCAGGCCTCCATCTTCATGGCGGCCAGCAGCGGCACGCCCATGGCCGGGCAGCACCAGCGCGACCTGCTGGCGGTAAAGAATTTCATCTCCGGCGCGGCACCCACGCTGATGGATATTCCATGGTCCGTCCTGTTCCTGCTGGTCATCTACATGATCAACCCGGTGCTGGGCGTGCTCACGGTGGGCGGCATCCTGCTGCTATCCGCGTCGGCGCTGGTGAACGAATACGCCACGCGCAAGCCGTTGCTGCGCGCCAATGAAAAAGCCGTGGAAGTGATGATGCAGGCCGACATGCTCGGCCGCCAGAGCGAGGCCATTCAGGCCATGGGCATGGGCGACACGGTGATCGCCCGCTGGAGCGAGCAAAGCGCGCAAGGCCTCAGCCTGCAGGACCGCGCGCAGGAGCGCAGCGCGATCATTCTGGGCATTACCCGTTCGGCACGCATGCTACTGCAAATGGCGGTCACCGGCATCGGTGCATGGCTGGCGCTGCATAACGAACTTTCCGCCGGGGGGCTGGTCGCCAGCTCCATCCTCGTGGCGCGTGCGCTGACGCCGTTCGAGAATACCATCATGCTGTGGAAGCAATTCATTGCCGCGCGCGACGCGTATACCCGGCTTTCCAACCTGCTGCGCGCGGTGGATGTGCCGCGCGGCGACACGCGCCTTCCCGCGCCGCAAGGCATGCTCTCGGTGGAGGGGGTCTATTACACCCCGCCAAAATCCACGCCGGTGCTGCGCGGCGTCAGCTTCGCGCTGAACCCGGGCGAGAGCCTTGGCATCATCGGCCCCAGCGCGGCGGGCAAGACCACGCTGGGCAAAGTGCTGATGGGCGTGCTGCCCGCCACCCACGGCACCGTGCGGCTCGATGGGCAGGATATTTACCAGTGGGCGCGCGACGATATCGGCCAGCATGTGGGCTACCTGCCGCAGCAGGTGGATCTGTTCATGGGCAGCATCAAGCAGAACATCGCCCGCATGCAGGACGACGTGCCCGACGCGCTGGTGATCGAAGCGGCGCAGCGCGCCGGGGTGCATGAGCTGATCCTGCAATTCCCCAACGGCTACGACACGCAATATGTTCCCGGCAACACCGTGCTTTCGCCCGGCCAGAAACAGCGGCTTGGGCTGGCCCGCGCCATGTTCGGCAACCCGAAATTCGTGGTGATGGACGAGCCCAACAGTAACTTGGATGGTGACGGCGAGCGCGCGCTCATGCTGGCGCTGCAGCACCTGAAGCAGCAGCGCGTCACCACCATCATCATCGCGCACCGCCCCAGCATCGTGGGCATGGTGGATAGCGTGCTGATGCTGCGCGCCGGTCAGGTGGAAAGCTTCGGCCCGCGCGAGGAAGTGCTGCAACGCTACACCCAGCAACCGGGGCGCCGCACCATCCAGACACCGGGAGGCAATGCATGAGCAAGCGTTCCCAGAGTAACGTACCAAGCGTGCAATACCGCGGGCGCGCGGTTGCCCCCACCGGTCCGGGGCGCGAGCGCGGGCGCAAGGCCGTGGGCCATTTGCAGCAGACCACCCGGCTGGTCGATCGGCTGGCGCAGAAGCTTCTGCCCTACGATGCGGCCCAGATGGAAACACCCGACCAGCGCGCACGCCCCATGATCCTGTTCGGGTTGATGCTGATGTTCGTGCTGTTCGGCGTCATCGGCATGTGGGCGGCACTGGTGCCGCTGGCCAGCGGTGCCGTAGCACCCGGCAAGGTGGTGCTGGATTCGAACCGCAAGACCATCCAGCATCTGGAAGGCGGTATCGTGCAGGAAATCCTCGTGCATGAGGGCGATAAGGTCGAGGCCGGGCAGTTGCTGGTGAAGCTCGACAACACCACCAGTCAGGCGCGCAGCGACCTGTTGCGCGGCCAATACATCGCCGCGCGCGCCAGCGAGGCACGGCTGATCGCCGAGCGCGACGGCAAGGACAGCGTGACCTTCCCCGAAGAACTGACCAACCTGCAAGCGACCGACGCGCAGGTGCAGGAACATACCGACGCGCAAACGCGCCTGTTCAAGACCCGCCGCGAATCGCTGGAGGGCCAGATCAGCGTGCTGAACCAGAAAGCGGCGCAGAGCAACGAAGAGATCCGCGGCCTGCGCGAACAGGCGAATGCGGCCAGCCGCCAGATTTCGCTGCTGAACGAAGAGATCGACGTGGTGCGTGGCCTGCTGGCCAAAGGCAACGCGCTGAAACCCCGCCTGCTGGCACTGGAGCGGCAGGCCGCCGACCTGCTGGGCCAGCGCGGGCAGGCACAGGCCATGATCAGCCGCGCCAACCAGACCATCAACGAGGCGAAGATCAGCAGCATCAACCTGCGCACCGAGTTCCTCAATGGCGTGGTCAGCGAGCTGAAAGATACGCAGACCCAGCTGGCTACATTGACCGAGCAACTGCGCAGCTCCGACGATATCGCCCGCCGGGTGGACATTACCGCCCCCATCACCGGCACGGTCACCGGCCTGCAGGTGCACACGCTGGGCGGCGTGGTGAAACCCGGCGACACGCTGATGACGCTGATTCCGCTGGATGATAAACTGATCGTGGAAGCGCGCATCCAGCCGCAGGACATCGACCTGATCCAGTCCGGGCAAAAGGCGCAGGTGCGGCTGACCGCGTTCAATGCGCGCTACATGCGCCCGGTCGAAGGCACGGTGGTGAATGTTTCCGCCGACCGGTTCGACGACCAGCGCACCGGCGAGGGCTTCTTCCTTGCGCGCATCGAGATCCCGCAATCGGAACTGAAAGACCTGGGCGACATTAAACTCACCCCCGGCATGCCCGCAGAAACGCTGGTGCTCACCGGGCGTCGCACCATGCTATCCTATCTGGTGCGCCCCATCCGCGAGAGCTTTGGCCGCGCCTTCCGCGAACAATAGCCAATGTAACGCTAGCGTTGCGCGTTCCACGCCACCTGTGCGTAGGGCGCAATGGGGCTGACCTGCGCAATGGCCTGCGCCACCGGCGGCGGCACCTGCCCGGCGGCCAGCTCGCGCACCAGCTGCATGTGCAGCGGCAATAACTTCTCCAGCGCGAAACGATCCACCACGCTCTGGCGGGCGGCGGCGCGCATAGCGGCGTTGCCATCCGGCGCGTCGTAGAGCTGCAGCAATTTGTCGGCCACGTCGCGCGGTGAAAAGAAATCCGCCAGCAGGCCGTTGGTGCCGTGTTCCACCACTTCCATCACCGGTGCAGTGCGTGAGCCCACCAGCGCCACGCCGGTGGCCATGGCTTCCAGCATCGACCAGGACAGCACGAACGGATAGGTCAGGTACAAATGCGCGCGGCTGACGCGGAACACGTTCAGCAACTGGTCGTACGGAACCGTGCCCACGAAATGGATGCGGTCTTCCGGCAGGTTCACCTTTTTCAGCCATTCGCTGCGGTAGGTGGTGTTCGCCCCGGCGGATTTGCCGTAGCTCACATCATCTGCCCCTACGGCGATGATGTGGCACTCGGGCCGCTCGCGCAGGATGAGTTCGGCCGCCTGCATGAAGGTGGGAAAGCCGCGATACGGCTCGAAGTTGCGGGCAATGTAAGTGATGACCGGATCACCCGCGGTGAAGGTGCGGCCCGAGGGGGTGGTGAAGCTGGCACCCGGTGCGGGCGCGCACAGGGTGGTGTCCACCCCGTCATGCAGCACGCTGATGCGGTCGCGGTGATAATCGGGGTGCAGGCTCCACTGCCACACGGTGGGGGCAATGCCCCAGTCCATGCTATCCAGCGCCGCAAGGTTGGTGATGTTCTTCAGGCGCAAGCGCGCGAGGTCATCGTCGTTCGGGGCCTCGGCGGGGTCGAAGCCCACATCCGTGCCATGGGCGCGGTAATAGAATTCGCAGAAATGCAGGATGCGCGCCTGCGGAAACAGATCGCGCAGGAACAGCGTGTCACCCCAGCCGGGATGGGCGATGATCACGTCCGGCGTAAAACCCTTGGCCTTCAGCGCATGGCAGGCCCGCCACGCCGCCTGCCCCTGATAGGCCGCGCGCTCGGTCAGCCGAAGATAGCGGTGGGTCTTGGCGCTGGTGTCGTGTTTCACGTCATAGGTCACGCGCGTCACGCCGGGGATCTCGGCGGTGCGGTGCTTAGTGACGAAATAGATCTCGTGACCGCCCTCTTCGCCGAAGGCCCGCGCCAGATGCTTATACTGGCCGGGCATGTTCGGGTGCAGGAACAGCAGCTTCATGCGCTACATCGCTTCGGCGATTTTGGTCTCGCGCAGCGTCATCGTGTGGCTGCGGTAGGTGTTGTAGATCGCACCGATGAGGATGATGACCGCACCCACCACCGTCCACTGGTCGATGGATTTGTTGAAGACGATGTAGGACGAGATGGCCGAGAAGATCAGCTGCACGAAGTTCAGCGGAATAATGAGCATGTACGGCACTTTGGAAATCGCTTTGCCCACCAGCCACTGCACCGCGTAGGTCAGCAGGCCAATGACCACCAGCCACGCCACCCCGTCGGCCGAAGGCGTCGTCCAGTTCAGGATGCCCATGGGCAGCGAGAAGATCGTCGTCATCACCAGCATGTAGAAAGCGATGTGCATGGGCGATTCGGTGGAGCAGAGCAGCTTGATGACCACGCCGCACAGCGAGAAGCCAACGGCTGCGCCCAGCGCGTAAAGCACGCCAGTGTTTAGCGGGATCATGCCCGGGCGGGTGATGACCAGCACACCAATGATACCGGCCGCGAGTGCCACCACAGTGTGGAAACCCCCGCGTTCTTTCAGGATGAAGATGGTGGCGATGGTGGCAAGGATCGGCGTGATGAAATTCAGCGCCGTGTGCATGGGCAGGGTGAAATTGCTCTCCGGCGCGAACACATAGCCCAGCGAGGTGATGGTCAGCGCGTAGGCGCCGTATTCCAGCACGGCACGCAGGAAGTAATGTTTCCAGCGCGTGGTGGCCAGCCCCTTGCGGCCTTGCTTCAGCGCCCATGGCAGCATGCACAGCGTGGCGATGATGCTGTAGCTCATGAGGATCATGAAGGGGTTGTAGCCATAGCCAAGCTCGGCGCTTTGCAGGCGCGGTACGATGGAGAAAATGATCGTATTGCCCAGCAGCACGCCAATGAACATGATGATGGCAATGATCGTTTCGCGTTTCTGATTCATCGAGCGTCCTAAAAACTGAATTGTTCGTTGGTGATGCGTTCTTCGAGGTTATGCTCGGGATCGAACAGCAGGGATAGCGTTATGTTGCGGTCCTCGAACACGGACACGCTCACCACGTCGCGCACTTCGGTGAAATCCGCCACGGCGCTGACCGGGCGTTTTTCCGGCTCGAGGATCTCGAAGGTGATGCTGGACTGGTGGTTGAGCAGCGCGCCGCGCCAGCGACGGGGGCGGAACGGCGCGATCGGCGTGAGCGCGATGAGTTTGGCGTTCAGCGGCAGGATGGGCCCGCCCGCCGAGAAATTATACGCGGTGGAGCCCGCCGGGGTGGCGACCAGCACACCGTCGGCGATCATTTCCTGCACGCGCACCACATGGTCGATGGACACGCGCAGCTTGGCGGCCTGCCGGCTTTCGCGGAACAGCGACACTTCGTTGATGGCCAGTTCCTGTCGCTCTTTGCCGTCCATGGTGCGGGCATACATGATGAGCGGGTGCAGCGTGGCCACCCGCGCTTCGCGGATGCGCTCCATCAGGTTGGCGGCCGAATAATTGTTCAGCAGGAAGCCAACCGAACCGCAATTCATGCCATAGACGGGGATGTTGCGGTGCATGTATTTGTGCAGCACCTGCAGCATGAACCCATCGCCACCCAGCGCTACCAGCACATCGGGCTTGGTGCGTTTGCCGGTGATGTCGATGAAGTCGTAATGCTGCGAAAGTTCGCGGAACGCCGCCTGTGCTTTGGGCGAGTCGTCGGCAAGGCACGCGATGCGTTGCGGTGGGTGCATGGGCGCAAATTAGCATGCCCGCATGGGTGTGCAAGCGCTAGCTCACACTCACCCACGGAATTAATGGCGGTGGATGTTCTGGCGGATCAGCGCAAGGAAATACGGCAGGTACTCGATGTCCTTGTCGCCCGAGGCGGCCAGCACCCGCTCCACCAGCCGGTTCGCATAGAGCAGCGAGCCGGGAATGGCGTCGTCGTTCTCCATGGATTTGACCACCAGTAGGATCAGGCGAATGGCCTGGAACATGGATTCCGGCAGGCCGCTTTTGCCATAGAGCCCTTTGAAACCGAAATCCCCTTTATCGGCTACCAGCTTGCGCGCATTCTGGTAAGGAATGGCTGCGTAATGCGCCAGCGCCGCGGTGAAGAACGGCAATTGGCCACGGCACAGCGCCGTCATCACCAGCGAGGGCGTGAGGCGGTCTTCCGCCGCCATCTGGCGCACCAGCGCCATCACTTCATCGTCGCCAATATCATGCTGCAGCATGCGCAGCATCACGTCATCGCGCGTGCCGGCGGTTTCTTTTTCGATCTGCTCGTCGGTCAGGTGGTAGCGCGTTTTCAGCTGGTCGGCCACCGCGTCGCTCACCTCGGTCACGAGGCGCTCCACCAGCGTCATCGGCAGCGATTTGCGCTCCACCATCGCCTCGATCACATGCGGCTCGCCGCGGAAATCGTCGATGATGCGTTCCAGCGCACGCTCGCTGATGGCCGCGCCATCGTTCGACAGCAGGCTGCTGAGCACTTGCGGGTAGCTGGTTTCCACCAGCGCTTCGCTCACCCGCTCGGATACCTGTTCACGCTTGCTGATGACCATGAGCTTGTTCACGTCGCGGCTGGCTTCGATGATGTTCACCAGGTCGGCGTCGCTCAGCACCATCGAGCTTTCCAGCACCGGCAGGGCCACGCTGTCCACGTCGTTGGCCATGTGCAGCACGATGTCGCGCGGGATATTCGGGTTCTCCTTGATGCGCTCGGCCAGCGTTTCACGCACACGGATGGCGGCGTCTTTCATCAGCAGGCGGAAGATCTGTTCGGCGATCTCGCGCTCACGCTCGGCAAAGCCGTTCACGTTGTAGTGCTGGGTCACTTTCTCGAGCACGCCCACGCGCGAATCGGGCGAGTCGTCCTTCAGCAGGCGCTCAACGTCATGGGGCGTAAGGATGACCGCCGTGGCCGTGGCGCTAGTGGAGGGTTGGGCGGTCATGGAAAGCGCGTCCGATCATGATCAGCATGAGATCCATATGCTCGATGGTTTGGAGGTAACCGCCTTTATGGATCTGCTCCGACATGCGTTTGGCAAAGTCGGTCGTGCGGTAGGCACCGTATTCGGTTTCCTGAAGGGCAAGGCGCAGCATGGTGCTGACCGCCGGATAGAACGAGGGCGGCAGGTGCGCCGATTCATACAGGGCCTTGAAGCCCAGCGGGCCGGGGTCCAGCAGCAGGATGCGTGCATTCGGCGTGGGAATGCCCACACGGCGCGCGATCGCAGCCTCGAAGAAGCGCAGGTCACCGATGCAGAGCGAGCGAATGATCACCGAATCCAACAGGCGCTGGTTGCGGTGCATCTGGTCCACCAGGCCGTTCATGTCCTGCTGGCTCATCCACGGCGAAAGGAATTGCAGCATGGCGGTTTCGCGCGCGCTTTCGGCCGCGTCTTCCACCACGTGCTTGCCAAGGCGGTATTTCTTGGTGAGCTGTTTTTTCAGGTTGTCCGACACTTTCGAGAACAGTGCCTCAGCGAAGCCATGCGGCAGCCCGCCCCGGTACACCAGCGTCTCCAGCACCGACTGGTCGCGCTGGAAATGGTCCATCACTTCTTCGATGGTGGTATCGGCCAGCGCCGCACCCGCATTGCCCAGCACCGTTTTCACCACGCGCGCATCGTGGCTGACGACCAGCGCGTGCGACAATTCCTTGGAGATCGAATCGCGCGAGGCAACGGCCATCAGCTTATGCACTTCGCGCGTGGCCTGCACGATGGCGATCAAATCATCCTCGCTCAGCACCAGCGAGTGCTGCAGCAGCGGCGTGGCCACTTCGTGGTGGTCGTTGGCCAGCGCCCAGATAATGTCATGGGGCGCATGCATGCAGTCTTTCAGCTCGAGCGCGATCTGCTTGCGCACGCGCATCTCGGTATCTTTCAGCAACAGCCGGAAAATTTCGTTGGCGAGGGTCACTTCCGACGGGCTGAACAGGCCGGTGCTGTAGCCCGCGGTGATCTTCTGGGCGATGCGCGAGCGCATGGCCGCGGAAGGCTCGCGCACCAGTAATTGAATATCTTCCCGCGTGATGTTCATAGCCCCAGCGTTGTCCATTCCTGTCGAAGACGTCTGCACCAATGCTTACCTTACAACCAAAGCTGTTAACATTTTATTAAACATTGCGCAACATACGCGCTGAATGCACTGGATTTACTCATATAGCAGGGCACGCATGAACACCACTACTTGACCTTCGCGCGCCCTTTTGTAGAACGGTATGCAGTTAATGAAGCGGCTTTGGAGCAACACATGAGTAAAGTCTTTAACGATTCAACCGCTGCCCTCGCAGGCCTGCTGCACGATAACATGACCATCATGGCGGGGGGGTTCGGCCTCTGCGGCATTCCCGAACATTCCATCCAGGCCATTAAAGCCGCGGGCATCAAGGGCCTCACCATCATCTCGAACAATTGCGGGGTGGACGAATTCGGCCTCGGCATCCTGCTCAAGGACCACCAGATCAAGAAGATGATCAGCTCCTACGTGGGCGAGAATAAAACCTTTGAACAGCAATATCTTAGCGGCCAGCTGGAGATCGAATTCAACCCGCAGGGCACGCTGGCCGAGCGCATTCGCGCGGGCGGCGCGGGCATTCCGGCCTTCTACACCAAAACGGGTGTGGGCACCATCGTGGCCGAGGGCAAAGAGGTGCGTGAATTCCACGGCGAAACCTACGTGATGGAAACCGGGCTCACCGCCGATCTGGCCATTGTGAAAGCGTGGAAAGGCGACAAGGCTGGCAATTTGGTGTTCCGCAAAACGGCCCGCAACTTCAACCCGATGATGGCGACCGCCGGCAAGGTCACCGTGGCCGAGGTGGAAGAACTGGTCGAAGTGGGCAGCCTTGACCCCGACACCATCCACACGCCGGGCATTTTCGTGCAGCGCATTTTCCAGGGCGCGCAGTTCGAAAAACGCATCGAGCAGCGCACGGTGCGCAAAGCCGCGTAATGCGCCGCTCCCTTGCGCTTTTGCTGGGTTTCGCCCTCATGGGCGGGCACGTGGCATGGGCGGCTACGCCCAGCGTATTTCTCGAAGCACTGACATGGCAGGAACTGCGCGACGCGCAGCGCGCAGGCACCACACGCGTTATCATTCCCACCGGCGGCACCGAACAGAATGGCCCGCACATGGTGCTGGGGAAGCATAATGTTATTGTGCAGCACACGGCAGCAATGCTGGCCGAAGCACTCGGCCACACGCTGGTCGCGCCGGTGATGGCCTACGTGCCCGAAGGCAGCATCACCCCGCCGCAGGGGCATATGCGTTTTCCCGGCACAATTTCGTTGCGCGAGGAAATTTTCGAGGCCGTGCTGGAAGATACCGCGCGCAGCCTGAAGCAGGGCGGCTTCACCGCCATTTATTTCCTTGGTGATTCGGGCGGCAACCAGCAGGCGCAGGCCCGCGTTGCGGCCAAACTCGCCCGCGAGTGGAAGGGCGAGGTGCGCATCGCCACGCTGTCGGATTATTATGGCACGCCCGCACCCCATGGCAGCGAAGCCGACACGGCGCGCCTGCTTGCGGTTCAGCCCGCCGCCGTGCGCACGCAGAAGATCACCCCGCATACCGAGGCGGATTACGCCAGCAGCGGCGCCGAAGGCGATGCGCGCGGCGCCACGCCCGCCATGGGCAAAGCGATCCTTGCACGGCAGGTGAAAGCGGCCCTTGCGCAGATCCGCGCCCTCGAGAAATAAACTTTTCTGTTGCACCGCGCGGCAACTGATTGCAGCATGCCGCGCAACATTCATGAAGGAAATGGCAGGACAGCATGGCTTGGGGACGTGACGATATGGCGATGCGCGCCGCGAAAGAACTGCGCGACGGGTATTATGTGAACCTTGGCATTGGCATTCCCACGCTGGTGGCGAACCACATTCCTGCCGGCATGACGGTCACCCTGCAATCCGAGAACGGCATGCTGGGCATGGGCCCCTTCCCCGTGGAAGGCACCGAAGATGCCGACCTCATCAACGCCGGCAAACAGACCATCTCCGAACTGCCGGAGAGCGTGTATTTCAGCAGCGCCGATTCGTTCGGCATGATCCGCGGCGGGCATATCGACCTGTCGGTGCTGGGTGCGCTGCAGGTGTCGGAAAACGGCGACCTCGCGAACTGGATGGTGCCGGGCAAAATGGTCAAGGGCATGGGCGGCGCGATGGATCTCGTCGCGGGCGTGAAACGCATCGTTGTGATCATGGAACACAACGCCAAGGACGGCTCCGCCAAGCTGGTGAAAGCATGCAGCCTGCCGCTGACCGGCGTGGGCGTGGTGGACCTCATCATCACCGATCTGTGCGTGTTCGAGATCGTGGATGGGCAGATGCGCCTGATCGAACTGGCCGACGGCGTCACCGCCGAGGAAGTGCGCAGCAAGACCGAAGCATCCTACGTGGAAGCGCTGGCGAAAAAAGCTGCGTAACGACCGCTAGCTGAAACGGGCCACCAATTCCAGCACCAGCCGGTGCAGTATATAGTAGGCCAGCGCGTGCTGCGCCCAGCAGTGCAACAGCTTCGGCGCGCGCACGGGTGCCAGCAGGTCCATGCGCCAGCAACCCAGCCACATGGCACCGCAGAGCAGGATCGCCACGATGTAGGCGGGCATGGGCCACGCGAAGAACAGCATGGTGTAGATGGCCGTGCCCGTGAACGCCACGGCACCATAGGTCCATGCCTGCCATGGCGGTGCGCCGCGGCGCAGGGCGCGCCCCGCAACCATCCACAGCACGCCGATGGCCGAATAATCCAGCAGCGGCATCAGCGGCACCGTCCAGAGCACACATAAAAGCAGCACGGCAAGCAGCGGCTGCGCGCGCCGGTCCAGCCATTGCAACACGAAGCGGCCCACCAGAATGGTCCACAGGATATTCTGCGGATACCATGCACCCGCGATCACCCCATCGGCCAGCGTCACCGCGCAGGCGGCCAGCAGCAGCGGCATGCGGAAGCCGTAGCTGCCGTTATAACCGACAAGGAAAAGGAACAGCGGCGCTGCGACACGGCCGACCACGCGCGGCCAGACAAGTTCGGGCCACAGGAACAGCCCGACATGGTCCACCGTCATGGCCACGAGGGCGATGACCTTCAGCAGGTCATAGCCATTCATGGCGCGCGCGGTGCGTAACGCCACGCGGCTTACTTGATTTCGAACAGGGCTTCGACTTCCACCGCCACGCCGAACGGCAGGCCGGACACACCCACGGCGGCGCGGGCGTGCTTGCCGGCCTCACCGAAGATCGCGACCATCATATCGGACACGCCATTGGCCACTTTCGGGTGGTCGGTGAAATCCTCCGGCGCGTTCACGAACACGCCAAGGCGCACCAGTTTCACCACGCGGCTCCAATCGCCGCCGAGGGCCTTCTGCACATGCGCCAGAATGTTCAGGCCGCAGATGCGGGCGCATTCCTGCCCCTGCTCGATGCTGAATTCGCGACCGACCTTACCCACGAATTGGGGTTTGCCATCCAGCATGGGCAGCTGGCCGGATACGACAAGGCTGGTTCCCAGCGTCTGGGTGGGCACATAATTTGCGGCGGGCAGACTTACTTCCGGAAGCGAAATGTTCAGCGAAGCAAGGGTGGAAGCGACATCGGCCATGGAAAACTCCTTTGATTCTCAAGCGATTTCAAGGCTTTTACCCCAGTATGCGCTTGTTGTAAATATGCACGCTACGCCTGAAAAATAATTTTAGGTCCATGCGCTTTGTCATAAATTTGTAACGATTTTGTAACAAATTTGTGATATTCATTAAAGACGGCTCGGAGGGTGGGCCGAGTAATAGGTTCACTAAACAATACCAAAACATGGAGTGATGGAATGAAATCTGTAATCAATGCGGAAGCGATGAAGACCCTGGCATGGTGCCTGGTCCTGACCTATGCGGCGTTCCTCGTACCGGCGGATGCGCTGGCATCGGGCGCGACCTTTACGGCTCCCAGCTCGGACAGCACCATTCTCGGTGACCTGCTCTGCGGCGTGGCCGACTGGTTCAACGGTGCGGTAGGTAAAGGTATCGCAACGCTCGCCATCATCGTGATCGGCGTGGGCGCCCTGATGGGTAAAGTATCCTGGGGTATGGCGATCATCGTGGGTCTCGGCGTGGCCGTGATCTTCGGCGCACCCACCATCGTCGACGAACTGGCTGGCGGCGGCACTGGCTGCCTCTAAGAGCCTCTAAAAAAGGGCGCTATCCCACACTCCGTGCGGGGTAGCGCCTTTTTTATTCCACCCTCGCCTGCTTGACACTCAAGCACCCGCTACCGGGTCGTGGTTACCCGGCACCAAGTTAAAGACATGAACGCAACCCGGCCCGCAGCTCGCCCGACACCGAAAGCCCCCGTGACCCGGGATGCCGACCTTGAATCGCTGCGCGACATTGCCGATGATGTGATCGAGTCGGACTTCGTTCCTTATGCCTGCCTGTTCGACCGCGATACGATCGCGACCAAGAACGGCGAGCTGGTCCACACCATCAAAATTACCGGGCTCGGCTTCGATGCCCAGACCCAGCGCGACCTGCGCGGGGCCATTCGCAATGCCATCCAGCAATGCATTCCGGATGAGACCTATGCGATCTGGCTGCACACGCTGCGCCGCCGCAAGCAGCTGGTGGCGACCAGCCAGTTCCCGGATAAATTCACCGCCGCGATTGATGCGGGCTGGTCGGAAACGCACCCGGCCTCGGCCTCGTTCGTCAACGAGCTTTACATCACCATCGTGAAAGCCGGGCAAAGCGCCAGCATGAAAAGCTTCGGCGCACTGTTCCGCAGTGCGCTGCCCAAGCGCGAAAGCGCCTTGCGCAACCAATACATGGATGCCGCGCTGCGCGACCTCACTGCCACCAGCGGGCGCTTGCTGCAAGCGTTGGGGCCGTACGGTGCACGCCTGCTGCAGATCGTGGAGCGGCAGGGCATTTTCTATTCCGAACAGCTCGAGTTCCTCGAGAAGCTCATCAACCTCGAAGAACGGCCCATGCCCGTGCCCATGCGCGATCTTTCGCATGTGCTCACCTCGGGCGACATCACCTTCGGCCATAACACCATGGAAGTGCGCACCGCCGAAGGCAAGCGCCGCTTCGCCACCATCATGACGCTGAAGGAATACAAGGAATCGACCCTCCCGGGCATTGACAAATTCCTGGATATTCCCTGCGAACTCATCATCAGCCAGTGCTTCGATTTCATTGGCGCCGAGCGCGCGCGCCAGTATTACGAAACGCAGGCGCGCTACCTGAACATCAGCGGCGACCGCGAGCTCGCCTCGTGGATGGAGATCGACCGCCTGACGCAGCAAACATCGGCGCGTGCCTTCGGCGAACAGCAGACCACCATGTTCCTGATCGCCCCCAGCATCAAGCAGGTGGAGCAAAGCGTGCGCATGTGCCAGAAGGCGCTGACCAAGCTCGGCATGGTCGCCGTGCGCGAGGATCTACGCTTCGAGGAATGCTACTGGGCGCAGCTGCCCGGCAATTTCTCGTTCATCAGCCGCAAGCATTCGGTGGATACGCAGCACCTTGCCGGCTTCGCCACCGTGCAAACGCAACCGATGGGCAATGCCACCGGCTCGCCGTGGGGCCCGCCGCTGAGCCTGCTCACCACCGTGCAGGATGCGCCGTTCTTCTTCAATTTCCACCGCGAAAACAGCATGCACACCATTGTGTTGGGGCGCCCGAAAAGCGGCCGCACCAGCGTGGCGCATTTCCTGCTGGCGCAGGCACGCCGCCTGCCGGTGTCCATCTGGTACCTCGACGTGCATGGGCGCGGCGCGCCAACCGTGGAGGCCATGGGCGGCAAAGCTTTTGCGCCCGGCACCGCCAACTGCCAACTGAACCCCTTCAGCATGCCGGACAGCCCGGCCAACCGCGAATTCCTTGCGATCTGGCTTTCCACGCTGATCGACCCCGAAGCCAAACAGCTGACGCGCAGCTCGCTCGCCTATTTCCAGTCGCTGGTGGATGCGGTCATGCAACTGCCGCCCGGCGCACGCCGCCTTACGAACCTGCTGCCCATCGTGCGGGAGCAGGATGCGATGCTGGCCGGCCAGTTGCAGCGCTGGTGCGCCGGCGGCGAATATGGCGAATTGTTCGACATGCCGATGGATACGTTCCAGCCGGGCAACTTGAGCATCTGGAACCTCTCGGCCTATGCCGGCAACGTGCAGACGCGCGTGCCACTGGCCAGCTACCTGCTGCACCGGCTGACCATGGCGCTCAGCGGCGCACCGACCATTCTGGTGCTGGATGAGGGCTTCGACCTGCTGGATACGCCGCTGTTCGGTGCGCGCGCGCCGGCATGGCTCGACTACCTCAACCAGCGCAATTGCTCGGCCATGCTGATGACCGACCATGTGGAGCGCAGTGGCACCTACCAGTTCACCGCCGCCATCAGCCAGAAGGCCGCCAGCATCTTCGCCATGCCCGAGCCGAATCCCTCGGCAGAATACAGCTACGCCTTCGGCTTTGCCGATGCCGACCTCGGCGCGCTTGCGTACATGAGCAGCGCCCACCGCCATGTGCTGTTGAAGCGCGGCGACCAATCCACCATGCTGAAGATGGACCTGTCCAACCTTGGCCAGCACTTGACCACGCTGAGCGGCAGGCTGGCGCTGGTGCCGCAGAAATCCGCGGCCGACCTGCTCTCGGAACTGATGGGCTACGGCGCCGCCACGGGGGCCGTCGCATGACCCACACCGCCCACGAAACCATGCAGCGCATGTTCTGGGCTTTGGGCCTCAGCCTTGGTATTTTCTTCCTCTGGCTGGTGTTGATGGACCCCGCCTTCGCGCAGACCAGCGGCTCCACCGGCAGCTTCTCCTGCTCGGGTAGCGCGGCCAGCGGCAAACTCTATAACAGCAACGCCAGCTGCCCCACCACGCTGTCGATGGACAATGTCTTCTCGTTCCTGATCTGCAACATGGAACAGCTTTCCAGCAACCTGATGGGCAACATGTATTGCGGCATCGTCAGCAATCTGGTGCCCATGGTCATGGCCATGCTCACCTTTGCGGTGTTCGTGTTCGGGGTGGGCTTTACGGTGGGCGTCATCCCGGCGACCGCCCGCGAATTCCAGAAATTCCTGCTTAAAATTACCTTTGTTTACGTGTTCGCCACGCAGGCCGAATACCTGATCGGCTACGGCTACCGCTTCCTGGTGGAAGGCTCGCGCGAGGGCGTGCAGATCGTGCTTTCCGGCCTGTATACCGACCCCAAAGGCGGCACCCTGCCCGGCGGCGCCAGCGTGTATGCGCAGCTCGACAACTTCCTGGCGCGCACCATCCAGATCGCCACCGATTCCATGGACGCGAAGTGGGACGGCAGCAGCGACGACAACGCGTGCAAGAACGCTATTTTCGGCGCGCTGGCCATCATGGGCGTGGCCTTCCCGCCCGTGTTCTACCTCGCGCTCGGCATCATCGTGAAGATCGCCATCACCTTCCTGCGCGCGGTGTTCGGCTATTGCTACGCCATTGTCGGCATAGCCTTCCTGCTCACGCTCGCGCCGTTCTTCCTGTCCTTCTACCTGTTCATGCAGACACGGCCCTTCTTCGACAAATGGCTGGGCTACCTCGTATCGTTCGCGCTGCAGATCGTGTTCCTGTTCGCGTTCCTCACCTTCATCGTCTCCATCGACGTGAAGAACATGGCGGGCGACCTGACGAAGATCATCATTCCCGTGCAGGAAACGCGCGAGGGCACCTCCATCCGCATGCCGTGGAAATATTGCACGCTGTGCGAATTCGAAGTGGTGGAATACGAGGATGACGGCGTGACCGTGAAGGGTGTGGTGCCGGAGAATAAATACGAAAGCGTGATCGGCAAATCCGGCCTGCGCTGCAAAGATACCCCGCCCAAGCCCATCAAGGCCCTTAGCGGCGTAGCGCCCGAAGGCGGGCAGGCCCCGGACACCACGGTGCAGAACACGTTGCTGAAATTCACCGGCACGGCGCTGCTTTCGTTGCTTATCCTTGCCTACATCGTCGATGCGATCCTGAAATTCGTGCCGTACTTCGCCCAGACACTCGCCGGGGGCATGGGCGGCAGCTACGCCACGCAGCTGGGTGGCGGCTACAGCCCGCGTTCGCTGCCGACGCTGGATGCGCCCGGCTTTGCCGAAGGCGGCGTGTTCGATTCGTTCGGCAAGGGCTTTACCCGAGGGTTCTATGACCAGAGCGTGAGCGGCAATTCCATCAGCCGCACGGCGGAAGGCATCAAGCAGGGCATGAGCGCCATGGTGGGCGGCCAGACCACCCGCTCCGGCGAGCAAAAAGGCGGGCTTGTCGATCGCTTCACCAGCTACATCATGAACCCGCTGGGCGACACGCGCGAATAGATGTGCAAAGGGGCCTAGCGGCGCTTGCAATCCGAAATACCCCAGATATAGTCTTGCGAAAATTACATAACCACTAGATGGGGTGGATCCTCGCGTGCTAAAACGATCGCAACGCCAAGTCGCCGATGGCTCGAAGCATTGGTACCAGGACAAATACCAGCATGTGCTGGTGCAACGGAACGTGCTTGCCCTGATCTCGCTGGTGGCGCTGGTGGTGGCCATGGTGGCCGTGTTCGCGGTCACGCGCCTTGCGCCGCTGAAGTCGGTGGAACCCTACCTGCTGCAGATCGACGAGAAGACCGGCATCACGCAGAAAGTGGAGCCCGTATCGCGCGCCCAATACGCCACCAACATCGCGGTCGATAAATACTTCATCGCCACCTACATCCGCTCGCGCGAGGGCTATAACCCCTCCATCCTGCGCTACAACGACGAGATCGTGCGGCTGATGTCCAGCTCCGACATCTTCTACATTTACCGCCGCAGCATCGACCCTGCGAACAAGGAAAGCCTGGCGGCAAAACTGGGTGGCATCGGCCAGCGCGTGGTGAAGATCAACACCATGAACTACATCACCACCCCCGCGCCGTTCGACCAGAAGGCCGAGGTGACGCCGGATCGTATCATGCAGGTGCGCCTGACCACCACCGACATCCTGCCCAACGCCGCCGATGTTTCGACGCAATGGCTGGCGACGGTAACGTTCGCCTATGCATCGTTGAACCTGAACGATCGTGAGCAATTGCTGAACCCGCTCGGGTTCCGGGTGAGTAACTACCAGATCCAGCGGGAGCTATAGAGATGAAGCGCACCAGCCCTATCGTTTTGCGAGTGCTCCTGGCTCTTGCCTGCGCCACCAGCATGGCCGCACCCGCCATGGCGGAAGTGCCCGTGGTGACCGACAGCCGCATCAAGACCTTCGTCTATAACCCCAACGAAGTCTTCACCATCACCACCCATTACGGCTACCAGAGCAACGTGGAATTCGGTGAAAAAGAAACCATCGAGACCGTCTCGGTCGGTGACCGCGTGGCGTGGCAGATCATTCCGGCCGGGCGCCGCCTGTTCATTCGCGCGCAGGAAGAGAACGCGCGCACGAACATGACCGTCGTCACTAACATTCGCGCCTACCAGTTCGACCTGATGTCCTCGAGCGCGGACGCCGTGTTCGGCAGCGAAGAGCTGGTCTATGTGGTGCGCTTCTATTACCCCAAGGAAAATGCCGGCATGATCCCCGCGATCTATGCCGCGCCGCCGGTGGCGATGGCCCCCACCGTGCAGCAGGCACCCATCATGCCGGTATCCACGGGCAGCATGCCCATGGCAGCACCTGCCGCGACCAGCGCCTATAACTACCGCTACACCTTCAGCGGGCCGAGCAATGCCGCCCCGGTGAAGATCTACGATGACGGGCGCAGCACCTTCTTCAAATTCCGTGGCAACACCAACCCGAAATTCGCGGTGATCTCGTCGCAGGGCGAAGAGCTGCCCGTGACTGCCAGCGCCGTTGAGCCGGGCGTGTACCGGGTGGATGCGATCGCGCCGCGTTTTTCCTTGCGCAGCAGTGGCGCGCAGGTCATCGTCTATAACGAATCCAATGGCGCGTAAGGGGGAATCCGCATGAGCACGACACCGCCGCCCCCACCGCCCCCCGAAGATCCGTTCCCCCCGTTCAGCAACGGCGAGGAAGGCAACGACCCCTTCGCCACGGGTGAGATCGAGCAACCGCTCGATCAGGGCCGCCCCAGTGTGGCGGCGAATCCGGGTCGTGTGGCCGTGGTCATGCTCATCCTCGGTGCGGTGGTGCTGTTCCTGCTGTACAATATTTTCCTCAGCGGCGACGACGAGGAGGTCAAGGTCGAAGAGCCGAAGGCTGCCACCGTCGCCCCGGCCACCCAGCCGCCCGCGCCGCCGCCGATCCCCGAAGATACACCCGTGGCCCTGCCCGGCAACTTCACCGCCCCGCC
>QFOX01000011.1 GCA_003241645.1 Azospirillum brasilense
GACCGCAAGCTGTATCGCGAGGCGGTCCAATCCATCCTTGCGGAATACGAAACACTTGAAATCCAAGAAGATTCTGCCGAAGCATTGCTGTTCGACGCGGCGGGCAAACTCGCCGGTATCCGCGGTGCTTCGGGCGCCGCATACATGGCGGGCCGCATCGTGCTCACCACCGGCACCTTCCTCAACGGCCTCATCCATTGCGGCGAGGAGAAGACCTCCGCGGGGCGTGTGGGCGAAGCGCCCTCCATTGGCCTTGCGGAATCCATCCGTGCGGTGGGGTTCACCATGGGCCGCCTGAAGACCGGCACCCCTGCCCGGCTGGACGGCAAAACCATCGACTGGTCGGTGTGCACCCCGCAACCGGGCGACAAGCCGCCCGTGCCGTTTTCGTACCTGACGGACACGGTGACCACCCCGCAGATCAGCTGCTACATCACCCACACCACCGCGGCCACCCACGCCATCATCCGCGATAACCTGCATCGCGCGCCCATGTATTCGGGCCAGATCGAATCCACCGGGCCGCGCTATTGCCCCTCCATCGAAGACAAGGTGGTGCGCTTCTCGGACCGCGAGCGCCACCAGATCTTCCTTGAGCCCGAAGGGCTGGATGACGATACCGTCTACCCCAACGGCATTTCCACCTCGCTTCCGGCCGAGGTGCAGCTGGCCATGATCAAGACCATTCCCGGCCTTGAGAACGCCCACGTGATTCGCCCCGGTTATGCCATCGAATACGATTACGTGGACCCGCGCGAGCTGAAGCCGACGCTGGAAACGAAGAAGCTTCCGGGGCTGTACCTTGCCGGGCAGATCAACGGGACCACCGGTTACGAAGAAGCCGGGGGCCAGGGATTGGTGGCGGGGTTGAATGCCGCCCTCGCCGCCATGGGCTGCGACCCGTTCGTGATCGACCGTTCGGAAGCCTATATCGGCGTGATGATCGATGATCTCATTACGCTCGGCGCGCCGGAGCCGTACCGCATGTTCACCTCGCGATCGGAGTACCGTTTGAGCCTGCGACCCGATAATGCCGACCTGCGCCTGACAGGTCGCGGGCTGGATATTGGGTGCGTGGCTGTTCCACGTGAAACGATGTTCCGGCAAAAGCAACAGCTTCTGGCCGAGGCTTTAGAATTTGCTTCACGTGAAACATTGACCCCCAAGCAAGCAGCCGCAGCCGGCCTCACCGTGAATCAGGACGGCCAGATCCGTAGCCTGCTCGATCTGCTCTCCTACCCCCATATTGGATTTGATGATCTCGCCACCATTTGGCCGACCATGAATGCATGGCGAGCGGATGTACGCGAGCAGGTCGAAATCGAAGCACTTTACAAAAGCTATCTGGAGCGGCAGCAAAACGACATTGCCAGCTTCAAGGAAGAAGAGCAGTTGGCCCTTCCCGACTGGCTGGACTATGACAGCGTGGGTTCGCTATCGAACGAAATCCGCGCCAAACTGAAACAGACCCGCCCCGCCACCATCGGTGCGGCCAGCCGCATTCCGGGGGTGACCCCCGCGGCATTGGCAGCGGTGCTTTCGCACCTGAAGCGCCGCGAGCGGGCAGCATAATGCACGCTGCTTCGATTCCCTCATGGGTTGGCCCTGTTCCACATGAAACGATGGAACGGCTGCGCGCTTATGCTGCCCTGCTGCTTAAATGGAACGCCGCCATTAATCTCGTTGGCAAAACCACCGAGCGTGATCTGTGGCAACGCCATATCTGGGATTCGTACCAGCTGGTGCCGCTTGTTCCACATGGAACATTGTCGCTTGCCGATCTGGGCAGTGGTGGCGGCCTCCCCGGCATCGTGCTCGCCGGTGCCCTCCCCGAAACATGTGCTATCACCATGGTCGAACGCGACATGCGCAAAGCATCCTTCCTGCGCGAGGCCGTTCGCAGCCTTGGCCTGAAGCACGCCACCGTCATTCATGGCGACGTTACCGAGCTGCAGCAACGTTTTGCCGTCATCACCTCACGTGCGCTCGCAAGCCTTGACCTATTATGTTCCTTCGCTCATCCGTTGCGTGAAGAAGGTGCAATTTGCCTCTTCCCAAAGGGCGAGCAATACGCTACAGAGATTGCACAGGCCCGCGCCAACTGGTCGTTCGACCATCGGGTCATACCTAGCAAAACCAATGAAAAAGCAGGCATTGTTTCGATATCGCAACTTTGCCCGGCATAGCAAAAGGCAGCCTCTATGACGCGGATCATCTCGGTCGTGAACCAAAAAGGTGGCGTGGGCAAAACCACCACCGCCGTGAACATGGCAACCGCCCTCGCCGCGATCGGGAAAAAAGTCCTCATCATCGACCTTGACCCTCAGGGCAACGCTTCCACCGGTCTGGGCATCGACCAGGCGCAACGCCAATACACGTCCTACGACGTGCTGGTGGGTGCCTGCACGCTGGAGCAGGCCTCGCTGAAAACGGCCATTCCGCGGCTTTTCGTGGCCCCGGCGACCATTGACCTCTCCGGCGCCGAGATCGAGCTGGTGAACATGGAAAACCGCGAATACCAGCTGCGTAGCGCCCTGCGTGACATGCCCGCGTTGTGGGACTATGCCATCATCGATTGCCCGCCCTCGCTGGGCCTGCTCACCATCAACGCGCTGACCGCGTCCGACGCGGTGCTGATTCCCCTGCAATGCGAATTCTACGCGCTGGAAGGCCTGTCGCACCTGCTGAAGACCATCCGCCTTATCCAGACCAAGCTGAACCCCAAGATCAGCATCCATGGCGTGGTGCTGACCATGTATGACCGCCGCAACAAGCTGACCGAGCAGATCGAGCAGGACGTGCGCGCCTTCCTCGGCAAAGACGTCTACGAAACGGTTATTCCCCGCAACGTGCGCATTTCCGAAGCGCCGAGCCATGGCAAACCGGCGCTGGTCTACGACCTGAAATGCCCCGGCAGCCAAGCGTATCTGCGGCTTGCCAAAGAACTGATCCAACGCGAAAAAGCGTTCACCTCACCCACCCCCAAAGCGGCGTAACATGGGCTTTGTGGCAGTATCGCGGTCAGCAGGCCGCGCGAGCCATCAGCCCGCGAAGCGGCGCGAAGGGCTAGGCAGCATGCCGATGCCCGAAGCAACATAAAGGAGTTTCTGATATGGCAACCGCCGCTGCTAAAAAAGGCCTTGGTAAAGGCCTCGCTGCCCTGATGAGCGACGACGTGGTCGCCAGCGTATCCCCCGCGCCGGCGGGTGCCGCCAGCGGCATGACCACCCTGCCCCTCAGCGCCCTGCAGGCGGGCAAATACCAGCCGCGCCGCCAGTTCGACGACGAGGTGCTGCACGAGCTGGCCGATTCGATCGAAAAGAACGGTATCATGCAGCCCATCGTGGTGCGCGCCATTGGCCCCGACCGCTACGAGATCATCGCCGGGGAACGCCGTTTCCGCGCCTCGCAGCTGGCCAAGCTCCGTGAAGTGCCCGTCATCATCCGCGAGGTGGACGACGCGCAGGCGTTGGAGCTGGCGCTGATCGAGAACATCCAGCGTGCGGACCTGAACCCGCTGGAGGAAGCCGCCGGCTACCAGCGGCTGATGCAAGAATTCAAATACACGCAGGAAAAACTGGCCAGCGTGGTGGGCAAAAGCCGCAGCCATGTGGCCAACCTGCTGCGCCTGCTGGATCTGCCCGAGAGCATCAAAAAACTGGTGGATGCGGGCCAGCTCAGCATGGGCCATGCGCGTGCGCTGTTGACCGCGAAAAACGCCGAGCAGCTCGCCAAGCGCGTGGTGGCCGAGGGCCTGAACGTGCGCCAGACCGAGCAGTTGGCGAGCGGCGTGGAACCAAGCACAACGCAGGCAAAAGCGCCCGGTGCCAAGGGTAATGGCGGCGGCAGTTCCGCCGCGTCGGATGCGATGAAGACTGACGAAGTGCGCGAGATCGAGACCATGCTGGCAGAGAATCTCGGCCTGCGCGTGAGCCTGAATACGCGCGGTGCGCAAGCGGGTGAGGTGGTGATCTCCTACGATTCGCTCAGCCAGCTGGATGAGATCCTGCGTCGCCTCGGCGGCACGATGTATTAGGCGATAGTCGCGCTAGAAACTATTCGCCCAGAACACGCTGCATATTTTATCGGTGCGGTCTAACGGGTAATTCGCCCCGGATCGGCAGAGGTTCCACGCGACGGGTGCGCCACCGCCATTGGCAGTGCTTTGCATTTTACCCTGACGGGCGATGCCATCGTCCATCTTCACGTCGAGATTCCACGCTTCCGCTGGCGTCATGACCGGCTGCGTTTGGGGCTGCATGCCACCTTGCGGCGCGCCCAGGTAAATGATCTGGCCTTCCGGCGAACCCGTATCCAGATAAAGACCCGTGCCGCCCGTGGGGCTGGGGTTGTAGGTTACCGACCAGTACCCACGCGTAATCTTCGCACGCAAGGAAGGACCTGCGTTGTTATTACCACCACCGGTTCCATCAAAGCTCGCCTGCGGCTTGAGGCCTGCCATGTAGAGATGCTGCCAGAATTGCGACATTTCATCGGCCCCCTGCACATTGGTGTGGCTAATGCGGCCATCGCCGTTGCCGTCACATGCACCGGTCGCATAATTTTCTGTACTGGCATAGGCAGCGCCTGCATTGTTCACGCAGGTTGCCTGCTGCGCCCCACCGCCAACACGCTCTAGCCCCCAGAAACTGGTGGCATTACGCATGTCGCCGGGAAGGGCCATGTACTTGTCGCGGAAGCCCTGGGTCACGGAAATAAGATCGGCATATTCCGTGGCGACAGAACGCAATTCGGCGGAACGGATCAGCGATTGACCACCAATAATGCCCCCCGTGAGCAGGCCCAGAATGACCAGTACAATGGAAAGTTCCACAAGTGAGAAAGCAGATTGCATGGCATGATCATAATTTATTTTGCGTTTGATTGCTATGGCTTCGTCGTCATACCGAACATCTGGCCACATATACAGCGGCACGATGTATTAGAACAGGTTACGGAACACCAGCTGGCACGTAGTGGCACTGCTGTTCAGCGCATATTCCGCCGCAAAATCGGTGTTACCGGCCGCCGTGGTGCAGGTGTTGGTGTAACCCGCGATCAGCTTGCCCTGCACGGCCTTGCCATCATCGATCTTGGTGTCGATGTTCCACGCCTCTTCGGGCTTCATAATGGGGTTATTGGTAAATCGCAGGTTCAGTTTTGACCCAAAAGTGAACGTGTTGCCGTAGGTGGTCAGGAAATAATAGGTGGGGCTGGAAACGAGGTAGCTATCCACGTCCACCATGGTCCAGCCTGCATTGGCCATGCGCGAGGCCGGAACGTTCGTGCCGATCAGCGCGTCAAAACGGTTCGCAGGCCCGGCAATGCCGTTGAAATTCCCTTCCACCAGCCCGGCATTGGTCAGCTGTTTCCAGTAATGCCATGACTCGCTCATGGAAAGACCGCTGCCTACTTTTCCGTTCCCATCCCCATCGCAGGTGGCAGCCGTCGTACTCGCGGTGGCTACGCAGGTCGCAGGCGTGGGATCGACTGCACCCCAGAATTTGCTGGCGTTGTTCATGTCGCCCGGAAGGGCGAAATACTTATCACGGAAGGTCTGGGTGGCAGTGACGTAGCGCTGGAATTCCGTCGTCACGGCGCGCAGTTCTGCCGCACGGATAAGGGCCTGACCCCCGAGAATCCCTCCTGTAAGCAGCCCAAGAATGACCAGGACGATCGACAGTTCGACCAGTGAGAACGCGTGTTTCATGATGCCATCATTCTAATATATTTCACATTTGATTACTACATCTTCGCGGCTTTACATTTCCATGCAGCTCTCTTGTGCAGGGCACAAAGAACGCGTATAATGTGCGCATGATGCATGCACGCCGCAGTATCGCTGATACGCAGGGATTTTCCCTCGTCGAGCTTTCCATTGTACTGGTCATTCTGGGCCTGCTCACGGGGGGCATCCTCGGCGGGCAAAGCCTCATCCGCGCGGCGGAATTGCGCAGCGTCAGCACCAGCTATGCGTCCTATGCCACGGCCATGCAGACCTTCCGCGATAAGTATTTCGCCCTTCCGGGCGACATGAACAACGCCACCAAATTCTGGAACAGTGCGGGCGGCACGGGTGCCGATTCGACCTGCTACACCGCGCAAGTCGCCGGAAACCCGGCCACCTGCAACGGCAATGGCGACGGGCAGATCTTCACCTCCGCCTTCATATACAGCGAGCGCTTCGCGACATGGAAACACCTCGCCAATGCCGGATTGGTGGAAGGTAGCTATTCTGGGGTAACCGCGGGTGCTGCCGGTACTTACACCGAAGTATTGGGCACCAACGTGCCACGCGCCAAACTGAGCAATGGATTTTTTGATATTACCTATGAGCCGACCAACGCGCTGCTCTATGCGCCGGGGACACGTGCAGAGGTCAACGTGATCGCGCTGTATGGCACCGCAAGTTCGCGGGGCATCCTGAAGCCGGAGGAGGCGTGGAACATCGATACCAAGATGGATGATGGCAGCCCGGTCTACGGCAAAGTTTTTGCGAACAAGAAAACCTCAGCGACCAGCCCGAATTGCGCCAGCTCCGACGCCGATAACGCCACCTATGATTTCAGCCTGACAGCTACGAACTGCAGCCTAAAACTGGCGGCGAACTAGGCCGCGCGGCGGGGCTGGCCGGGCAGGGCGGCAATGGCCATGAAGCCATGCGCCATGCGCGTGGTCGCCTGATCAGCGAACCGTTTCGAATCCAGCTCCAGCAGATGCAGGCGGGCCAGCGCTTCGGCGCATTGGCTGCTGTTCCAGCGGCTGGCGGCCTGCTTCAGCGGGCCTTTGGCCTTGAAGAACACTGGCGGGCGCAACGCCTCGATGGCGGCATCCACGCTCATGCCCTCGTTGCGCATGGCGGCCAGCTGTTCCAGCCGCGCGAAATAACGCATGGCGGCACGCACCATCACCACCCCGGCATTGCCCTCGCTCAGCAGCCGGTCGCTCAGGCGGCACAGCCCCACCATGTCGCCCACGGCAATGGCCTGGCACAGATCGTCGAAGGAGCGGTCGTTGTTCTCGCCGACCACGGCGCGCGCATCGTCCAGCGTGATCTCCTCGGCCTCGTCGCCCATGTAGAGCGAGAGCTTTTCCAGCTCGTTGAGGATGATCTGGCGGTCGCCGCCCAGCTGCGCCGAAAGGTAGCGGATGACTTCGGTGCCCGCGCGCAGGCCGTAGCCACGCAGCGTGTCGCGCAGCAGGGCGTCGAGGCTGACGCCTTCGTCCTTATAGCAGGGCACGCAGCCAATGTCGGCGGCGCGCTCGGCCCAGCTGCGCAGCTTGGAGCCGGCCAGCGATTCGGTGCAATACAGGATCAGGAAATTGGCGGGCGCGCGGTGTGCCAGCGCTTCCTCGATGGCGCCCAGATGCGCATCTTCCACGTCGCGCAGCTGGATCACGCGCTTGTCGGCCATCAGGCTCATGGCGGCCAGCTCGTCGGCCAGCAGGGCGCCATCTTCCTTGATCTGTTCGGGGGCGAATTCCATGCGCGCCATGGCGTCGGCCTGCGCGCCCAGCCAGCTTTCCGCCAGCATGGCCACGCGCTGGCGCACCTGCCCACCATCGGTGCCGTAGATCAGCGCCCCGGCGGCTTTGCCGGGGTTGCGCAAGAACCCATCCGCCTCGCGCGCACCGATCTTCATGGCTGAATTCCTTGCACAGGAATGGCCATGCTCTGTGTGTGGCGCTGCGCGCCGGAAGGGGCGGCGTCCCCTTCGCGCGCGACGCGCGCTGACCCCTCCCGCTGCGCTGACGCTTGCGGCTCGCCCTTACGGGCTACGCACCGAAGGTACGCAGGGGGTGTACGGGTCTTCATCATGGCGCTTCTTTCTGGCCCAGCTGGGCCAGCAGGTTGGCAAGGCGCAGCTTGTAATCCTGCCCCAGCTCCACAAGGCCGCGCTTGCGCGCATCCTCGGTGGACACATAGGTCGCGTAATCCGCCGTTTCCGAAATGTTGTAGCTCGAGGTGCGCAGGATGTTGCCCTGCGCCACGGTCTTGCCATCCACGTTGCGCACCAGCTGGTAGGCGCTGCGGTATTCGATGTCGCCACGGCCCGCCGTGCCGTCCGGGTTCACGAACAGGTAGATCTCGTTCTCGGTGACCTGCACCTGCAGGGTGTAGAGCTTCTCGGCGTGCTCGTAATCCGGGTTGGCGCCGCGCTCGATCTCGGATTTCAGCAGCTGGCCCGAACGGGTGCTGTTGGTCTCGATGCGCACGCTGGACAGGTCAAGGTCCTGCTGCGCGCGGTAGGCGCGGCCATGCACGGGCTGGAAGCCGCAGGCGGCGAGGGTGAGCAGGGCAAAAGCGAGCAGGGCGTGTTTCATGTGTTTGGGTCTAGCGGATTCGCACCGCCACGGAAACGGCAAAATACGGATTATGCACGCAGCGTTGCGGGAGGCAGCATGCCGACCCAGCCGTGCGTAGCGCCGAAGTGGCGCGAGCCGCGAAGCGGAGGAGGTCAGCGAAGCGAAGGAACCAGCCGGTTCCTTCCACGCCAAAGGCCACGTAAACCCTACGCCGCGACGATGTTGACGATACGGTTGGGCACTACGACCGTTTTTTTGACCGTTTTACCCTCGATCGCCCCCTGCACGCTGGGGTGGGCAAGGGCAGCAGCCTCGGCCTGCTCATTGGGCAAATTTTTGGCCAAAGAGAGGGTCGCACGCAATTTGCCGTTCACCTGCACCGCCACCGTCACCGCGTCATCCTCCAGCAGGGCCGGGTCGGCCTTGGGCCAGGGGCGGGTGGCGATGAGGTCGGCATGGCCCAGCTGCTTCCACAGATCTTCCGCGATATGGGGCAGGAACGGCCCGATCAGGTGGATCACCGCTTCCACCGCTTCCACGAACACGGCCTTGGCCGCGCCGGTCTCCAGCGACAGTTTCTCCAGCGCGTTGGTCAGCTCACGAATGCGGGCCACCGCCTTGTTGAAATGGAAGTTGGCAATGTCATGCGTCACCGCGTCGATGGTCTTGTGCGTCTGCTTGCGGATGGCGAGCAGGTCGCCCGCCACATCGGCCGCAGGCGAGCCCGCCGACCACGCGGTCAGGTTCTCGGCCACCAGCCGGTGCAGGCGTTGCAGGTAGCGCCATGCGCCATCCACGCCCGCCTCGGTCCATTCGAGGTCACGCTCCGGCGGCGAATCGCTGAGCATGAACAGGCGCGCGGTGTCGGCGCCATACGCGTCGATGATGTGGCGCGGATCGACCGTGTTCTTCTTCGATTTGCTCATTTTCTCGGAGCGGCCCATGGTCACTTTCGTGCCATCTTGCAGCTGGAAGCCGCCGGCACCGTCCGGCAGCGCATCGGCCGGGTAGACCCAGTCGCCTTTCGCGTCCTTAAAGGTGGCGTGGCCGATCATGCCCTGCGTCATCAGCCCCGCGAACGGCTCGGCCACGTCCAGCACGCCCACGCGGGTGAGCGCGCGGGTGAAGAAACGCGAATAGAGCAGGTGCAGCACCGCATGCTCGATGCCGCCGATATATTGCTGCACCGGCAGCCAGCGCTTGGCCGCGGCAGCGTCGATGCCGCTGTTCCCGCCGCCACTGGCGTAGCAGGCGAAATACCAGCTGGATTCGAAGAACGTGTCGAACGTGTCGGTCTCGCGCTGGGCGGGTTTGCCGCAGGTCGGGCAATCCACGTGTTTCCAGCTGGGGTGGTGGGCCAGCGGGTTGCCGGGCTTGTCGAAGGTCACGTCCTCCGGCAGGGTCACGGGCAGCTGGTCTTCCGGCACGGGCACGGCGCCGCAATCGTCGCAATAGATGATGGGGATGGGGCAGCCCCAATAGCGCTGGCGGCTGATGCCCCAGTCGCGCAGGCGGTAATTCACTTTGCGGGTGCCCACGCCCATACGCTCCAGCTCGGCGATGGCTTTTTCCTTGGCGTCGGCCACACTCAACCCATCGAACAGCGGCGAGTTGGTGAGGGTGCCATCTTCCACATAGGCCTCGGTCTGCGGTTGCGGCGTGCCGTCGATCACCGGCAAAATCGGCAAGCCGTATTTCGTGGCGAAATCGAAATCGCGCTGGTCGTGCGCCGGGCAGCCGAACACCGCGCCGGTGCCGTAGCCCATCAGCACGAAGTTGGCGATGTAGAGCGGGTGCTCGGACCCGGTGAACGGGTTGACCACTTTCAGGCCGGTATCGAAGCCTTTCTTCTCGGCTTTTTCGATGGCTTCTTCCGACGTGCCGAGCTGGCTGCATTCCTTGATGAAAGTGGCCGCTTGCGCGTTATGCGCGATCATGCTCTGCGCCAGCGGGTGCTCGGGCGCCATGGCCACGAAGCTCATGCCGTAGAACGTATCGGGGCGGGTGGTGTAGATTTCGATGGTGCTTTCGATCACGTCCTGACCGGGTTTTCGGCAAAGCACCTTCAGGTTCACCAACGCACCGCTGGATTTGCCGATCCATTTCTCCTGCATGATACGGACTTTATCGGGCCAGTTCGTGAGGGTGGAAATACCCTGCAGCAAATCCTCGGCGTGATCGGTGATCTTCAGGAACCACTGGTTCAGCGTGCGGCGTTCCACCAGCGCGCCAGAGCGCCAGCCGCGCCCGTCGATGACCTGCTCGTTGGCCAGCACGGTGTTATCGACCGGGTCCCAGTTCACCACCGCTTCCTTGCGGTAGGCGATGCCCGCCTTCAGGAACTGCAGGAAGAATTTCTGCTCATGCTGGTAATATTCCGGCAGGCAGGTCGTGACCTCGCGCGACCAGTCATAGGACAGGCCGATGGCGCGCAGCTGCTCGCGCATGGTGGCGATGTTCTCAAGCGTCCATTTGCCCGGGTGCACCCCGCGCTGGATGGCGGCGTTCTCCGCCGGCAGGCCGAACGCGTCCCACCCCATGGGGTAGAGCACGTTGTAGCCCAGCGCACGGCGATAGCGGGCGATCACGTCGCCCAGCGTGTAATTGCGCACATGGCCCATATGGATGTTGCCGCTGGGGTAGGGGAACATCTCGAGCACGAAGTAATCCGGCTTGCCGTTGGGTGCGGGCGTATCGAACACGCGGGCGTCGGCCCAGGCCTGCTGCCAGCGGGCTTCAGCCTCGCGGGCGTTGTAACGGGTCGTCGCGGAACTCATAGTCAATCCTTATGCGGTCATCGGGTCGTTATTTGCCGAGCTGCTGCACGCGCATCTGGCGGGCGCGGGTGAGCACGGCGTCTTCCAGCTTGCGGGCCATGGCGGCATCCACCGGTGCATCCTGCCAGCTACCGTTGGCGCCTTTGCTCTGGCGGAATACGTTCACCTTCAGGCTGTTGGCGCGCAGATTGCGGTCAAGAATCAGCGCGTTCACCTTGAAGCGTTCGCCCGGGGCTTCGGGGTCCTCGTACCAGTCGGTGAGGATCACGCCGCCGAACGGATCGGCCGAGGAGAGCGGCATGAAGGCCAGCGTATCCAGCGTGGCGCGCCACAGGAAGCTGTTGACGCCCAGCGGGTTGTTACCGGCGGTGCTGCCTTCTTCGTCAGACCCACCGAGGGTGATGCCTTCTTCGCCGGTCAGTTTGCCTTGGCGCGCGCGCTGGCGGTCAATGTCGGCCTGCGGGAAGGCGGTGTCGCCCGGGGTGATGATGTCGTTCTCATGCTGGTCGTCGCAGGCGGCGAGAAGCAGCAGGGCAGCAAGGCTGGCAAGTGCGAAACGTGTGGTCATGGCGTCCTCATTTTGGAGCGCCACCATAGCGCCGCGCGGGCGTTTTGCAAGCAGGCGTGCGCACAAACAAAAAGGGTGGCGATTGCTCGCCACCCTTCTCGTTAGTCGTTGGCTGGTTAGCCTTAGAACGCGAGTTGCGTACCGAGGATAACGGTGGTGCCATCGTTGTCGTTGGCAGCACCAGCAGCGTCGAACTCGTAGAACGACACTTCAGCGTACGGGGTCAGGCCGGGAGCCAGTTTGTAGTCAGCGCCCAGTACCAGGTTGTCGAAGTCGCTATCGGCAACGCCGGGAGCTTCAACGGTCGACTGGAGGTAGGTAGCCGACAGGCCGAAGGCGCCGAGGTCGTAGCCTACGCCCGCGGTCCAGTAGTCAGCTTCGTCGTTAGCAGCGGTTTGAGCGATCTCGGTCCACTGGCCATACGAACCAGCGAAGTTGAAGCCCCAGATGCCCAGCAGCGCACCAGCGTTCCAACCTTCTGCGTCATCAAAGCCAGTTGCGCCTTCAGCAGTCAGGTAGGTACCAGCCAGAGCCAGTTTGGTGTTGTTCTCAAACGAGGTCTCGTAGCCGAGGCCGAGTTCAATAGCGTCTTGAGCGACCGTGTTGTTACGAGCAGCTACTTGGCCACGACCAGCAACATCCGGCGTGTAGCTTACGCCAGCTTGGAAGCCAGCATAACGCGGGGTGTAGTAGGTCACTTTGGTCGCGTTGTAGGTCGACTCATCGTCGAGATCCAGTACGTCGCCATGCTCAGCTTCGAGTTCCGAGTTGGTCACGAAACCGGTGCCGAGTACGCCACCCACGCCAGCGGTGGTGCCAGCTGCGGTCACGAAGTTCACCCAGTCACCGTTGATACCACCGGTAGCAACTGCGAGGGTCGAAGCATCCACGCGCATGGTCGAAGCAGCCGATTTGTTGCTGCCGAGCTCTACGCGGCCCCAGCCACCTTCGAGGTAGGTGAAGGTGCGCGAAGCGTTGGTACCTTCGTTGTTGTTGTCGGCGGTAACGTCTGCTTCCAGATCGATTACAGCACCGTAGCCAAGACCAGCATCGGTCTTGCCATCAACGCGAACGGTGATTTCGTTGTCGTTACGGAAACCAACATCGCTCGAATCAGCGAGATCGTTGTCGGTGTAGCCAGCTTGGAAATCGGAGAAGCCGCCGAGGGTTACTTTCGGGGTTTCAGCCGAAGCCGCCGATGCGATCAATGCCGCGCCAACGAGTCCAGTGGTGCCTAGAAGAATTTTTTTCATAGCTCTGTCCTTCTTTAATGAAACAAAAAGTCGTAACAACACGTACTACACACATCGTTACCAAGATGAACCCAACCCGGAATGGCTTGAGTTCCACGGCGTCATCTATTACGAGAGCGGGGGCTCCAAGCAAGGCGCGGCAACCAAAATCGCCCGGCCACCCCCCCTTTCTCCCCAGCCTGTTGCAGAAGTGCCACAAGGGGTTTTGGGGGGCAGGGGCGCATCGCAAAAACGTTTAACCTATTGAAATTCATCATGAGCACACCCACCACACCCCCCCAACCCCCTGTGGCTTCTGCGTTGGCAAGCCTGCAACAGGGGGTCATGGCGGCGCAGGCCCCTAATCTGGTGCCCAGTGCGGCCCCGGTCATCATCGGCGTCAGCAAGGGCCAACCCGCCGCACGGGTCATGGAAGGATTGACGGCAGGGCTCACCGACATCGGCGAGAACAAGGTGCAGGAGGCGCAGGCGAAATGGCCGGCGGTGAAGGCGGCCTACCCGGCGGCACGGCTGCACCTCATTGGGCCGCTGCAATCCAACAAGGCGGCGGATGCCGTGGCGCTGTTCGACGTGATCCAGACGGTGGACCGCCCCAAGATCATCGACGTGCTGGCCGCGGAAATGGCCAAGCAGGGCCGCCGCCCGCACTTGCTGGTGCAGGTGAATACCGGGGAAGAGCCGCAAAAGGCGGGTGTCGTGCCGCAGGGGCTGGAAGCGCTGCTGCGCCACGCAGAAGCGGCGGGCCTGCGCATGGACGGGCTGATGTGCGTGCCCCCGGCCGGGGTGAACCCCGCGCCGCATTTCGCGCTGCTGCAGAAACTGGCGCGTCGCCACGGGCTCGCCCTGCTGTCGATGGGCATGAGCAGCGACTACGCCACGGCCGTGCGCTTCGGCGCCACCCATATCCGCGTCGGCACGGCGCTGTTTGGTGAGAGGGGCTAGGGGCTGGTTATGGTGGGCCCGTTGGGCCTTGAAGGGATCTGCTATCCCTTCGTCGCCTCCGGCTCCTTACCCTTTCCGTTCACTAACGTTCACGGCTCGCGCCACTGCGGCGCTACGCATGGACTGCATCCACGATAGGTATTAAACGACCAATATTGAGTCATGCCGGGCCCGTCCCGGCATCCGCGGTGCAGCGCACTGAAACGCTGCATACATGGCGCGGCAGACTGGCTCAGCATTGTTTGGGATCGCCTCTTTCGCTTCGCTCAAGTCCGGCACAAGGCCGGGGTGCCACGAAAAACTATCCTTTCAGCGCTGATGCAGTGCGTGCGTAGCCCGAAGGGCGAGCCGCTTGCGGGAGGGGTCAGCGAGTGAAATGAGCGAAGGGGACGCAGCCCCTTCAAGCGCGCTAGCGCCACTCACAACTTTGTTTGCTTCGCAAACAAAGTAAACCCCGCGAGCAATGAAGCTGCGGGGCTTACCGTTGACCCGCCTTACCCACGGGGGGTGAGGTAAGGCTGGGTTTACCGTCCTAGGGTATGGCTTACGAAACCTGGCTGCGCTCGCTTAAGGGAGCGCGGGAAGGGTGGCCATCCACTTCGGTGGTGCCGACGACACTGCCGGCTTCTGCATCGCGCGCGCGGGCAGCGTGGGGGTCAGCCTCGGCGGTGCGCGCCAGCGGCGTAGTTGCCTGCTGTTTGGGCAGCACATGGAAATTCTCGGCTTCATCCTTTGCGGGCTTGCTTTGCGGCTTGGGGCTCATCGTGGTCTCCGTTGTTTTAACCAGCATGCCGCAAGCCACATCAAGGCGCGATTAGGCGTGAGGGGTAAAACCATCAATGCCATTCTTTTTATGCAGAATGGTTTTTGTGCGTAGCGCCGAAGCGGCGAATACCACACTTTTTTTCATGCTTAGCGGCAGCGAAGCATCTCTAACGCACGAAGATCCTTCGCGATGCTCAGGATGACAAAGGAACCGATCTGCCGAAGCAAGAATTACTACAGCACCTGGCTGTGGGTCACGTCGCGCAGGTAAGGCAGCATCTGTGCCTTCTGGTACGAACGGTGCGCCGACGCCGCCTGCCCACCGAACAGGCTGAGCACGGCGGAATCGTCGTCCTCACCCACGGTGGTGATGGCCGAGGCAAGCTTCATGTGCTGCGCCTGCTGGGCGTATTCCTGTGCGGCGGTGGCAACCTGTTTCGGCTCGGGCGGAAGAATTTCCACGCTGGCCACGGGCTGCACGGCGGTGTCGGTGGCCGCGGCGGTCTGGTAGGCGGCACTGGCGGCCTTGGCGCTTGCCAGCTGGGTGGGGGCGGTGTCCTCGCCGGTGATGGCATCCGCCATGGCGGTCATGATGGATTTGCCGTTCTCCTGTTCGAACACCACGCTGGCGAGGCTGGCGAAGAACCCGATGGGCCCGCCAAGCACGGCGCCGCCGATCAGCTTACCCACCGAGGAGCCCTGTTCGCCGGTCACGGCTTCGTAGACCTGGCTCACGAACGGGATATGGTGCAGCGGATTCAGGCCGCGCACCACGTCGTCGGTGCTGATCTGGTCGGTATCGCCGGGGGTGCGCACGCCGAAGATGGGCTCTTCGCGGGTGACGGCGGCGGGGCGAACGGTGAACTCTGTCGGAATGCTCATACGATCAAGCAATGCAAGCGCTATGCCAGATAGCAACAACCCCGCCACGTTGCCGGGGCGGGGTTGTTGTGTTTGCTAGGAAATCCCGTCGCTTAAGCGGCTTTGAGTGCCAGCACCAGCGCTTCGGCGACCGCCAGTTGCTTGGCGGCGGCGGCCTTCTCGGCTTCGCTTTCGGCCACGTTCTGGGCGGTTTGTGCCGCATCCACCGCCGCGGCGGCTTCCTCCACGGTCACGCTGGCCAGATCGCGCAGGTGGTCGGAGAGCACGGTCGTGCCTTCCGGGCTCACATCCGCATAGCCGGCGCTCACGAACAGGCGTTGCTTGGCCGCGCCCTCATGGATGGTGATCACGCCGGGGCGGATCATGCTGAAGAACGGGGCATGGCCAGCGAGCACGCCAAAATCGCCCTCGTAGCCGGGGATCTCGACCATTTCCACGGCACCTTCATAGACGACGCGGGCGGGCGAGACGATTTGCAGCGGGAAAAGTTCAGCCATGACAGGTCCTTCTTATGCAGCAGCCGCGAGTTCTTTCGCCTTCGCCACCGCATCTTCGATGGTGCCGACCATGTAGAACGCCGCTTCCGGCAGGTCATCGTACTCACCAGCGACGATCGCTTTGAAGCTGCGGATCGTGTCCTCGAGCTTCACGTAAACGCCGGATTTGCCGGTGAATACTTCGGCCACGTGGAAGGGCTGGCTGAGGAAGCGCTGGATCTTACGGGCGCGGGCCACCACCAGTTTGTCTTCCTCCGAAAGCTCGTCCATGCCGAGGATCGCGATGATGTCCTGCAGCGATTTGTAGGTCTGCAGCACTTTCTGCACGGCGCGGGCCACCTGGTAGTGCTCTTCGCCCACCACTTGCGGGTCCAGCGCACGGCTGGTCGAATCCAGCGGATCCACGGCCGGGAAGATCGCCATCTCGGCGATCGAACGGCTGAGTACGGTGGTCGCGTCAAGGTGCGCGAACGAGGTTGCGGGCGCGGGGTCGGTCAAGTCATCCGCCGGAACGTACACGGCCTGTACCGAGGTAATCGAGCCCTTCTTGGTCGAGGTAATGCGCTCCTGCATCTGGCCCATTTCAGTGGCCAGCGTGGGCTGGTAACCCACCGCGGACGGAATACGGCCCAGCAGCGCCGATACCTCGGAGCCCGCCTGCGTGAAGCGGAAGATGTTGTCCACGAAGAACAGCACGTCCTGGCCTTGTTCGTCGCGGAAATATTCCGCCTGCGTCAGGCCCGAGAGTGCCACGCGTGCACGTGCCCCCGGAGGTTCATTCATCTGGCCGTACACAAGGGCCACTTTGGATTTGCTCATGTCGTCGAGGTTGATCACGCCCGAATCGATCATCTCGTGGTAGAGGTCGTTGCCCTCACGGGTGCGCTCGCCCACGCCGGCGAATACCGATACGCCGCCGTGCGCTTTTGCCACGTTGTTGATCAGCTCCTGAATGGTCACGGTCTTGCCCACGCCCGCACCACCGAACAGGCCGATCTTGCCGCCTTTCAGGTACGGTGCCAGCAGGTCGATCACCTTAATGCCGGTCACGAGGATCTCTGCTTCGGTCGATTGCTCGGTGAATTCCGGTGCATCCGCGTGGATGGGGGCGGTTTTCTTCGCGGGGATCGGGCCGCGCTCGTCGATCGGCTCACCGATCACGTTCATGATGCGGCCGAGCGTTTCGTTGCCCACGGGCACCTGAATGGCGGTGCCGGTATCGTTCAGCACGGCGCCGCGGGCCAGACCGTCGGTCGAGTCCATGGCGATGGCGCGCACGGTGTTCTCACCGAGATGCTGCGCCACCTCGAACACGAGGCGGCGGCCATCGATCTCGGCTTCCAGCGCGTTGAGGATCGCCGGAAGCTGGCCGGCGGGGAAGCTCACATCCACCACGGGGCCGATGACCTGCGTCACGGTGCCGCCCTGAGCCTGCTCTTCAACTTTTTTCTTTTTAACTGCTGCCATGTTGGTCTCCTAAAAATTCCTTAGAGGGCTTCTGCGCCCGAGATGATTTCGATGAGTTCTTTGGTGATGTTGGCCTGACGCGTGCGGTTGTATTTCAGCGTCAGTTTCTTGATCATTTCACCGGCGTTCTTGGTGGCCGATTCCATGGCGTTCATGCGCGCGCCCTGTTCGGATGCGGCCGATTCCAGCAACGCCTTGAACACCTGCATGGCAAGGTTGCGCGGCAGCAGGTCGGCGAGGATCTCTTCTTCGCTCGGCTCGTATTCGGTCGGCGCCACATCGCCCGTGGTGGCTTCCACCACCAGCGGCACCAGCTGCTGGTAGGTCGGCACCTGCGCGATGGCCGATTTGAAGAGGCTGTAATAGATGCCCACCACGTCGATGCCTTCACGGGCGATCAGGTCGGTCACTTCCATGGCGATGGATTCGGCGGTGCTGTATTCCACCACTTTTTTCGCCACGTCTGTGCGCTCACCCACGATGATGTCGCGGAATTCACCGGCCAGGCCTTCACGGCCCTTGCGGCCCACGCAATACAGGCGCACCTGTTTGCCTTGTGCCTGCAGCTCGCGCACGCGCTTGCGCACGCTGCGAATGATGCCGCCATTGAGCGCACCCGCAAGACCACGGTCCGAGGTGACCGCGATGATCAGTTGCAGGTCGTCACGCCCCGTTCCGGCGAGCAGGGCAGGCGCATTGCTTTGCCCCACGTAACCGCTGGCAAGGCGCGTCAGCATCTTTTCCATGGTCACCGCATACGGGCGCGACGCTTCCGCCGCTTCACGCGCACGGCGCAGCTTGGAGGCTGCCACCATTTTCATGGCCTTGGTGATCTTCTGCGTCGATTTGACGCTGTTGATCCTGACCTTTAAGTCCTTCAACGAGGGCATGATGCGTCCTTACACGAGGGCTTTCTTCACTTCTACCAGCACGTCTTTCAGCTTGGCTTCGGTGGCGTCGGTGAGCTTCTCTTCTTTCTTGATCACGTCGAGGATCTCGGCCTTGTAGGTGCCGCGCAGGGTGCGCAGCAGCTCGGTCTCGTAGGCACCCACTTTGCTGGTGGGCAGATCATCGAGGTAGCCGCGCATACCGGCGTAGAGCACGCAGACCTGCTCTTCCATCTGCAGCGGCGAGTATTGCGGCTGCTTCAGCAGTTCGGTCAGGCGCGCACCGCGGGCCAGCAGTTTCTGAGTCGAGGCATCGAGGTCCGAGCCGAACTGGGCGAAGGCTTCCATCTCGCGGAACTGCGCAAGCTCCAGTTTGATCGAGCCGGCGACCTGCTTCATGGCTTTCACCTGTGCGGCCGAGCCCACGCGCGACACCGACAGACCCACGTTCACCGCGGGGCGAACGCCTTTGTAGAACAGTTCGGTCTCAAGGAAGATCTGGCCATCGGTGATGGAGATCACGTTGGTGGGAATGTAGGCCGATACGTCGCCTGCCTGGGTCTCGATCACCGGCAGTGCGGTGAGCGAACCTGCACCGGCTTCGTCGCTCATTTTCGCGGCGCGCTCCAGCAGGCGGCTATGCACGTAGAACACGTCGCCGGGGTAAGCCTCGCGGCCCGGCGGGCGGCGCAGCAGCAGCGACATCTGGCGGTAGGCCACGGCCTGCTTCGACAGATCATCGTAAATGATCAGGGCATGCTTGCCGTTGTCACGGAACCACTCGCCCATGGCGCAACCGGCATAGGGGGCCAGGTATTGCAGCGGCGCGGGTTCCGACGCGGTGGAGGCCACCACGATGGTGTATTTCATGGCGCCGGTCTCTTCCAGCTTCTTCACCACCTGCGCCACGGTCGAGCGCTTCTGGCCAATCGCCACGTACACGCAGAACAGCTTCTTCGACTCGTCGCTGCCTTCGTTGATGGCTTTCTGGTTCAGGATGGTATCGATCGCGATCGCGGTCTTGCCGGTCTGGCGGTCACCGATGATCAGCTCGCGCTGGCCACGGCCCACGGGCACGAGGGCGTCGATGGATTTGATGCCGGTCTGCACGGGCTCATGCACCGATTTACGCGAGATGATGCCGGGGGCTTTCAGCTCCACGCGGCGGCGCTCTTTCGATTTGATCGGGCCTTTGCCATCGATCGGGTTGCCCAGCGGGTCCACCACGCGGCCCAGCAGGCCTTCGCCCACCGGCACATCCACGATCGCGCCGGAGCGCTTCACGGTCGAGCCTTCTTTCACGCCCTTGTCGGAGCCGAACAGTACCACACCCACCGAGTCGGTCTCGAGGTTGAGGGCCATGCCGGTGGTGCCGTCGGCGAATTCCACCATCTCACCGGCCTGCACGTTCTCGAGGCCGTACACGGTCGCAATACCATCGCCCACGCTCACGACGCGGCCGACTTCGGCGAGTTCCGCGGTGTCGTTGATACCGGCGATGTGGCTTTTAAGAATGTCCGAAATTTCGGAGGGGCGAATATCCATGGGGTTCTCCAGAGTTAAGCGTTCGTCGGCGCAAGCAGTTCCTTGCGCATGGTGTTAAGGGCGGCGGAAAGCGAGGCATCCAGCCGTTGGCTGCCGATCTGCACGGCGACGCCGCCCAGCAGTTCGGGATTTTCCTGCAGGGTCAGCTGCACTTTCTTGCCGGTGGCCTTGCTCAGGCTTTCGGCGAGTTGCTTTTGCACCGATTCAGCCAGCGGGCGGGCGGATTCCACCACCGCCTCGATCTCGCCATTGGCGCGGGCCAGCTTGCTGCGCAGCGCCTGCGCCACGCGGCCAAGCACATCGGCGCGGCCCTGTTCGGCCACAATGCGCACCGCCTGTTGCGTGGCAGGGCTGGCTTTCTTCGCCACGGCCACGAGGATCTCAGCCTTGGCGGCACGGTCCAGCAGCGGGCTGGCGAGGGCGGCGGAAAGTTCGGCATGTGCTTCAACCGCGCGGGCAACGGCGCTGAATTCCTCAACGATCAGGGCTTCCTGCTTGGCTTCCGTGGCCAGCGAAAAGATCGCGGTGGCGTAACGGTTGGCGAGAACGGATGCGGAAGAACGGGTTGCGCCCATGGGGGTGTTGCCTTGCGTTGCGAGGGGTTATTTTTGCGCGCGCAATCTAGGCATGCGCTGGCAGCAACGCAAGGATTTTTCGTACCCTAATTTTTATCAGGATTTTCAATAGCTCTGTGGCAGCGCTAGAGGAAATAATACGGATTCACATCCACCTTCACGCGCACGCCTTTGAATTTCTGGTCTTTCAGCCAGCCGCGCAGGGTGCGTTGCGGGTGCAGCCCGAGCTGGATCTTCACCAGCAGCCGGTAGCGGAATTGCCCGCGCAATTTGGAAAGCGGGGCGGGGGCGGGGCCCAGCACGCGGATGCGCGCGTCCTGCGGGGCGGTGCGCGCCAGTTGCTGGCCGGCGGCGCGCACGGCGGCGTCGTTCGTGCCATCCAGCAAAATGGCAGCGAGCTGCCCATAGGGCGGCCAGCCCCCCTGTTCGCGCAACTGGGCTTCCAGCTGCATCACCGCGTCGCGGTCATGGCGGGTCAGCGCCTGCATGATGGGGTGGTTCTTCTCGTAGGTCTGGATCAGCACCGTGCCCGGCTGGTCGCCCCGGCCGGCGCGGCCGCCCAACTGGTGCAACAACTGGAAGGTGCGCTCGCCCGCGCGCAGGTCGGCGCCCTGCAGGCCCACATCTGCATCCACCACGCCCACCAGCGTCAGGTTCGGGAAATGGTGGCCCTTTGCCACCATCTGCGTGCCGATGAGGATGTCGATCTCACCGCGCTCGATCTGCGCCCATGTTTCGGCGGCGATGGCCTCGTCGCTGGAGAGAATGGCGAGTTTTAGGGTTTTTGAAGGGGGCGGCCCCCCCTTCGCGGCTTCGCCGCTGACCCCCTCTAAAGGCTCGCTTACGCTACGCGCTCGGCCTTCGGCCTCCCCCGTATCCTCGGAACGCTGATGCAGTCCGTGCGTAGCGCCGAAGTGGCGCGAGCCGCTGGCGGCAGGGGTAGCCTGCGTAGCAGGCGAAGGGGGGGTAAGCCCCCCTTCGGAAATGAGTCCGAACATCTCGCGCACTTCTTCGGCGATGCGCTCCACCCCCGGACCGCAGGGCACGAGCTTATCGGCATCCGCCTTGCAGCTTGGGCATTCGGTGGGCATGGGGTCGCGGTGGCCACAATGGTGGCAGGAGAGGTAGCTACGCCCTTTGGGCGTGAAGGGGGCGTGCCGCCGCCCTTCGCTCGCGGCGCTCGCTACCCCCTCGCTGCGCGGCTCGGCTTCGCCTACGCACCGTTCCCTCTCGCCGGGTGAGCTACCATGCGTAGCGCCGAAGTGGCGCGAGCCGCTGGCGGCAGGGGTAGCCTGCGTAGCAGGCGAAGGGGGGGTAAGCCCCCCTTCGGAATCTTTTCTTCCATGCACCACCAGCCAGGCCGAGCAGTCCGGGCATTCGAAACGGTGGCCACAGCCGCGGCACAGCAGCAGCGGCGCATAGCCACGCCGGTTCAGGAACAGCAGCACCTGTTCGCCGCGATTAAGCGTTTTCACCATCGCCTCACGCAGCCCCGGCGAAAGGAAGTTGCCGCGCTCCGGCGGGGCGCCCAGCATATCCAGCAACGCCACCGTCGGCATGCCCGCGGCCCCGAACCGCTCGCTCAGGTGCACGCTGCGGTATTTGCCGTCGCGCACGTTCAGCATGGTCTCCAAGCTAGGCGTGGCTGACACCAGCACCACGGGTGCCTGTTCGAAATGGCCGCGCACCACCGCCATGTCGCGCGCATGGTAGAGCACCCCATCGTCTTGCTTGTAGGAGGGGTCGTGCTCCTCATCCACCACGATCAGTTTCAAATTGGCAAAAGGCAGGAACAACGCCGAGCGGGCACCCACCACCACCTGCGCCGACCCGTTGGCCACTGCCTGCCACACGCGGGCGCGGGCCGCGGGCGTCTGCTGGCTGTGCCACACGGCGGGGCGTGCGCCGAACGCGCGCTCGAACCGCTCCAGCCATTGATGGGTGAGGGCGATCTCGGGAATGAGGACGAGGATTTGGTTTCCTGAAGGGGGGCTTTCCCCCCCTTCGCTCGTTTCACTCGCTGACCCCTGCCGCTGCGCGGCTCGCGCCACTTCGGCGCTACGCAACGTATCCTCTCGGCGGTCATGCATATCGTGCGTAGGCTGCAAGGCCGAGCCGCCACTGCGAGGGGGGTAAGGAGCCGAAGGCAACGAAGGGGGAGGGCTTGCGCCCCCCTTCACTAATCCAAGTATTTCCGCCATGGCATGGAAATAGACTTCGGTCTTGCCGGAGCCGGTGACGCCATCCAGCAATACAGGTTTGGCCTGCGCCAGCAATGCCTGCGCCGCGTGAAGCTGCGCGGGCGTCAGGGTAGGAAGGTTCAGCGCATACTGCGGCGGGCGGTAGGCACTGCGTGTGGTTTTGCCCGCGAAGGCCAGCCCGCATAGCGAAAGCACCGCGCCTTTGGGGGCGAGGGAATAATCCGCCACCCAATCAAGGAAGCGGCGAAAATTCTCACGCAGTGGCGGCACGCCCTCGATCACCGCATGCACGGGTTTCACTTTGCTGTCGGGCAGGGTTGCGTCCGTGCTGCCGTCCCACACCGCGCCAATGCGCTTTTTGCCCGCCAGCGTCGCCTCCACGAGTGCACCCACGGGCGTACCGGCGGGCACTTTATAGTCAAAGGCCTGCTCAACAAGGGCCGGCAATAATACCGGTGCACGGCGGGCGGCTTCTGCTTGCTTGACTGGTTGGGGCGCTGTTATGGGGTTCTCCGTCGTCATTGCGAGGAGCCGCAGGCGACGCGGCAATCCATGGAATAGTTCTGGATTGCTTCGCTACCGCTCGCAATGACGAAATACAAGAGGAGTCCTCGCATGAAATTCTTTGTGGATACCGCCGACGTGAACGAAATCCGTGAGCTGGCCGCCACCGGCCTGCTGGATGGCGTCACCACCAACCCGAGCCTCATCAAAAAGGCGGGGCGGGATTTCAAGGAAGTCATCACCGAGATCTGCGGCATCGTGGATGGTCCGGTTTCCGCCGAAGTGGTCGCGACCGATTTCGACGGCATGAAACGCCAGGGCGAAGAGCTTGCCACCATCGCCAAGAACGTGGCCATTAAAGTGCCGCTGACCATCGATGGCCTGAAGGCCTGCAAATATTTCACCGATAACGGCACCATGGTGAACGTCACGCTGTGCTTCTCGCCGGCGCAGGCCATTCTCGCCGCCAAAGCGGGTGCGACCTTTGTTTCGCCGTTCGTGGGCCGGCTGGACGATATCGGCCATGACGGCATGCAGCTGATCGGTGACATCGTGGAGATCTACAACAATTACAGCGACTTCGAGACCGAAGTGCTGGTCGCTTCGGTGCGCAACCCCATGCATGTGGTGGAAGCCGCGCGCATCGGTGCGCATGTGGCCACCATTCCGGCCAGCGTCATCAAGCAGCTGGTCAGCCACCCGCTGACCGATAAGGGGCTGGATGTGTTCCTGAAAGACTGGGCCGCCACGGGGCAGAAGTTGTAATTATTTTGAAGGAGGGCTTGCCCCTCCTTCGCGCCCTGCGGTCGCTGACCTCTGCCGCTTCGCGGCTCGCCCTTCGGGCTACGCACGCACTGCATCAGCGCTGAAAGGATAGTTTTTCGTGTCACCCCGGCCTTGTGCCGGACTTGAGCGAAGCGAAAGAGGCGATCCCAAACAATGCTGAGCCAGTCTGCCGCGCCACGTATGCAGCGTTCCAGTGTGCCGCACCGCGGATGCCGGGACGGGCCCGGCATGACTTAATATTAGCCATATTCTTTCAACGTGGGTGCAGTCCGCGCGTAGGCGTAGGCCGAGCCACGAGCGAAGCGACGTGAGGGGGTAAGCACCGAAGGTGCGAAGGGCGGCGGAACGCCCCCTTCAAGGCCCAACGGGCCCACTAAAAACCTGATCCAACCTTGCGGGATCAGGTCTCGATCACCTTCCAGGCGGGGTCGGTATTCTTCAAGTCGCGCTCGAAGGTCCACTGGTCTTCCACGGCTTCCTGCGCGCTGGCATTGCCCTCGATGATCTCGCCTTCGGCGTTGCGCACCAGCGGCACCTGCTCGCTCAGGAAATCCACCGTGATGGTCGCTTTGTTGCCGCGCAGCTCGGCGCTGGTAATGTCGGCCTTCACAATGGCCACCAGCGTGCTGTGGGCTTTTTTGCCTTCTTTCTCGTTGGCATCCAGCGTCGCCTTGAATTCGCGGTAGATGCGATCCGACAGCAGCATTTTCAGCGTGTCATGGTCGGCATCGTTGAAGGCATCCAGCACCATTTCATACGCTGCCTTGGCACCACTCAGGAATTCCTCGGCGTTGAAATCCGCATCGATGGCGCGCATGGACGCGAACTGGTCGGCGAATTGCGCGGGCTCCTTCAGCACCAGCGCCTGCACCAGCTCCTTGCGGCGGCTGGCATCGCGCTCGGCCAGTTGCACCACCGGCTCCAGATTTTCGACGATGCGCGAACGGGTGATCTCGCTGCTGTCGCGGCCGCGCTGCTCGCCCAGCATGGAGCGATACCGCAGCAGGATAAACGCCGCGATCGCCGCAATGACGATGATATCGCCGTAGGGGAATCCACCTTCCACAATCACTCCTCTTCGCAGAATACGCTTGTCGCGTGTTGCGCCCTGATATAGAGAAAGCGCCAGAAAATACAAGGATTCCCTATGACCGAGACCCCGGAGAATACCCAAGCTACCGATGCGAACGCCAAGCCCTCGATGGCGCTGCGCGCGCAATACATCAAGGATCTTTCCTTTGAGAATCCGCGTGCACCGGCCAGCCTATTCGGCCTGAAGGAAGCGCCGCAAATGGAAGTGAGCATCAACCTTGGTGCGCAGAAGCTGGACGAGAACGTGGTCGAGCTGGCCATGCAGATCTCGGTACGCGCCATTGCCGAGAAGACCACCATCTTCCTGACCGACATCGTCTATGCGGGCGTGCTGGAACTGCGCAACATTCCCGAAGCGCAGCAGGAACAGGCGATCTTCATTGCCGGGGCGCAGCTGGTCTATCCGTTTGCACGCCGCGTGGTGGCCGATGTGACGCGCGATGGCGGCTTCCCCTCGCTGCAGCTGGAGCCGATCGATTTCGCCCAGATGTATGCCGAGCGCCGCAGCCGCAACGCGGCCTAGTTCGCCTCACCCTCGTCAACCCACAGTGGCTTTTTCAGTTTCGCCAGCATGGTCTGGTGCGCGGCCAGCTCTTCAAGGCTGGGCGGAAAGCTGCGCGGCGGAATATCGGTGTGGCCGCTGAAGGCAAGCGCGGCGCTTTCCTTGCGGGCTTCTTCCTGCGCCAGCCCCAGCGTGGATTGGCGGCCGCCCAGCAGTTCCAGATACACGTCGGCCAGCAATTCCGAATCGAGCAGCGCCCCGTGCTTGGTGCGCGCCGTCAGGTCGATGCTGAAACGTTTGCACAGCGCGTCCAGCGAGGCGGGCTGGCCGGGGAATTTCTGCCGTGCCAGCAGCACGGTGTCGATGGCGCGCGCCATGGGGATTTCCGCCTTGCCCGCCACGTTCAGCTCGGCGTTGATGAATTTCATGTCGAACGCGGCGTTATGGATCACCAGCGGGCTATCGCCAATGAACTCCAGGAAGGCGCTCGCCACTTGGCGGAAGAGCGGCTTATCCTTCAGGAATTCCTCGGAAAGCCCGTGCACGTTCTCGGCCTCGCGCGGCATGCTGCGCTGCGGGTTCAGGTAGGTGTGGAAATGGTTGCCCGTGCGCACATGGTTGATGAGCTCGACGCAGCCGATCTCCACCACCCGGTGGCCGGAGAACGGGTCAAGGCCCGTGGTCTCGGTATCCAGTACAATCTCACGCATGGTTCATTCTCCCGTCATTGCGAGGAGCCGCAGGCGACGCGGCAATCCACTCCGGTCATTCTGGATTGCTTCGCTACCGCTCGCAATGACCATCGCGCAGCAGTCCCCAACCATCCAGCAGGTGGTCAAGCTGCGCCTGTGTTTCTTTCATGGTTTTCGTGGTATCGATGACCACATCCGCGCGGGCATTGCGCTGCGCATCGTTCCATTGGCGGGCGATCAGGCGCTGCCATTTCGCGTCGGTCATGCCGGGCCGGGCGAAGGCACGGGATTTGCGTACATCCTCCGGCGCACTGGCGGTTAACACCGCGTCGCACAGCGCATCCGCCCCAGTTTCAAAAAGCAGCGGGATATCCAGAATGATCGCGGATTTTCCTTCGGCGCGCGCGGCGGCAATGGCCCGCTCTTCTTCGGCGCGTACACGCGGGTGCAGGATGGATTCGAGCGTGGCAATATGGCGTGCATCCTGCGCGATGGCGGCAGAAAGCTGCGCCCGGCTAATGGCTCCGTTCACCAGTGCGGTGGGAAATGCTTCGCCAATCGCCTGAATGGTCGCGGCATCCGTCGCCATAAGCTGGTGCACCAGCGCGTCGGCATCCAGATGGGGGAAGCGCTCCCCCGCGATCATGCGGGCGATGGTGGATTTTCCACTCGCCATACCACCCGTTACTCCAATGATAAATAATTCTTTTGAAGGGGGGCTTGCCCCCCCTTCGCCCTGCGGGCTTACCCCCGCCGCACGCGGCTCGCGCAGCTGCGGCGCTACGCGTTCGTTTTTCATGCAGCCTCGCGGGCGCGCATGGCCGCGATCACATGCTGGCGCAGCGCTTTATCCACCACGGGTTCCACCCCATGCCACAGCGCAAAAGCCTTCTGCGCCTGATAGAGCAACATGCCCAGCCCATCGACCACCGTATTCCCGCGCGCGCGGCAGGATTTGAGGAGCCCCGTCTCCAGCGGATTATAGACGATGTCATAGACCACCGCCGATTCCGGCAAATGCTGCCACGACATGTTCACCGGCGGCTGGCCTTTCATGCCAAGGCTGGTGGTGTTCACCAGCAGGGTGGCCGTGCTTAATCCGTTACCGGAAACATCCCACTCCGCCACGTCCACACCGAATTCGTCGGCCAATTTTTCAGCGCTGGCCTGGGTGCGGTTCATCAGCGTGATACGTTTGGCGCCCGCTTCCTGCAAGGCCACGATGGCCGCGCGTGCCGCCCCACCGGCACCCAGCAGCACGCAATGCGAAAGATCCGGCGTGCCGTCGCACGCATCGATCAGGTTCTGCATGAAACCATACGCATCCGTATTGGTTCCATTGAGGGTTTCACCCTCGGCGATCACGGTGTTCACCGCGCCGATACGGGTGGCGGTCACATCCACCGCATCAAGGAATTCCAAGACCGATTCCTTATGCGGAACGGTAATGTTCACGCCACGCATCTGCTTTTTGCGCACATGGAACATGGTCTGGCGCAGGCGGGGCGGCGGCGTGGTCAGCAGCTTATAGGCCCCGTCGATGTTGTGCTGGTGCATCCAGTACGCATGAATGACAGGGCTGAGGGAATGCTCGGTGGGAAACCCGATGAGGGCAGTAAGAATGGTCATGCTTATCCTTGGTTGGTTTCGCTGGCGGAAGGGCCACGGCGTTTTTCTACCTGACGCTGGCGGTACTGGATCATCAGCGTCGCGGTCTCCTCGACCGAGCGGCGCGATACGTCGATCACCGGCCAGCCCTGCTGGCGGAAGAGTTTCTTCGAATTATCGATCTCTTCGCGCACATGTTCTTCTTTGACATAGTCGGTATTCAAATCCTGATTCATGGCGATCAGGCGCGAGGAGCGGATCTCGATCAGCCGCTCGCTGCCAATGGTGAGGCCCACCACCAGCGGCTGTTTCAGGCTGGTGATATTCTCTGGCAGGGCGATGCCCGGCACATAGGGCACGTTCGCGGCTTTGTACCCGCGATAGGCAAGGTACACACAGGTGGGCGATTTGCTGGTGCGCGACGGGCCGACGATGACAATATCCGCCTCTTCCAGTTCCCACGTGGCCTGCCCATCATCATGTTCGAGGGCGAAATTGATCGCATCGATGCGGGCGAAATAATCCTCGCTCAATTCATATTGCTGGCCCGGAGCGCCGGTGGCTTCTTCGCCCAGATAATTGGAAAGCTCGCGCACCACATGGCCGAGGATGGGAATGCAGGGAAGGCCACGCTTGGCCGCGGCCTGGCGGAGTTGCTCGCGCATTTCTGCATCCACCAGCGTGAACATGACCACACCGGGGTGCGAATCCAGCGCGGCGATGACTTTTTCCAGCTGCCCGCGCGTGCGCACCAGCGACCAGATATGTTCTTCGGCATGCACCGTGTCGAACTGGGCCATGCTGGCGCGGGCGACCGAAGCGACGGTTTCGCCGGTGGAATCGGAAACGAGGTGCAGGTGGAACTGTTTCATGCCTGTGGAATAGCTGTGGGTTAAAATGCGGTTATCCACCTCTTAGCGCAAAATGCGAAAGTTACTAGGTTCGATTCATGCATCGATGGACGGACTTATGCCCAGACGGATAACAAATGGATCGATCCATGCGTGGGTGGGTACAGCGGATTCATACCGATCTCCCGCAAAATGAAAAAATCTTTTGGGCTCAGTAGGGTGCATTTTGCTATACACATATCCGTCCCCGGTTTAGAGGTCAGCTCTGGCTGGGCATGGCTCTGTGGGAAAAACTTCGTATCGCGTGAATCCCCGAAGCGCATGCCTCCTACTATTATCTACCAATTCTTTTTATTAAAAAGATTAGAAGTAAGATGTCGAACGAGTATCTGTTAGTCCGTGCCCTGAAAGGCGAGATCACCGAGCGTATGCCGTTCTGGTTCATGCGTCAGGCCGGGCGGTACCTTCCCGAGTATCGGGCATTGCGCGCCAGCGTGCCGAGCTTCCTCGATCTGTGCTTCGATGTTGAGAAAGCCGCGGAAGTGACCATCCAGCCGATCCGCCGTTTTGGCATGGATGCGGCCATCCTGTTTTCCGATATCCTGGTCATTCCGCATGGGTTGGGTGCAGGCGTGCGCTTTGCCGAAGGCGAAGGCCCGATCGTGGAACAGACCATTACGGCCGAACGCATTGGCCAGCTGCGCGTGGGCGATGTGCTCGCCAAACTTTCGCCGGTGGGTGAAGTGGTCAAAAAAGTGCGGGCGGAATTGCGGAAAGAAACGGCGCTGATCGGGTTTGCCGGCAGCCCGTGGACCGTGGCATGCTACATGCTGCAGGGTGAACGTGGCAAAGCCGCGGTGAAAGAATTCGCCACCGCACGCAGCTTTGCCTATGCCGAGCCAGTGCTGATGCAGCAACTCATCGACACGCTGGTGGAAGCCAGCATCGCGTACCTGAGCATGCAGGTGGAAGCAGGCGTGCAGGCGGTGCAGCTGTTCGATAGCTGGTCGGGCCTGTTGACGCCGGAGCAGTTCCAACGCTGGAGCATTGCACCCACGCAACGCATCGTGGCCGCCCTGAAACAGCGCTACCCGCATCTGCCCATCATCGGGTTTGCGAAAGGGGCCGGGGCGAACCTGCCTGCCTACGCCGCGCAGACCGGGGTGGACGCCATCGGCATCGACCAGCATACGCCCATGACCTATGGCATTGCGGCGCGTGCCCATGCGAAGCAGGCAGTGCAGGGCAATCTCGATCCGCTGCTGGTGGCCAGTGATGGGCCGGGCAGTGTGGCGGCGTTGAAGCAATTGCTGGCCAGCCTGAACGAGGTTCCGTGCGTGGTGAACTTTGGTCATGGCATGCAACCGCAAACACCCGTTGCGCATGTGGAAGCATTGTGCGAGACCATCCGTCAGTACCGCCGCCCATAGGATTGCCATGCGCCTGATCTCTCCCCAACGCAAGACCGCCATCGTGCTGTTCAACCTTGGTGGCCCGGATGGGCCGGAGGCGGTGCGCCCGTTCCTGTATAACCTGTTCTTCGACCCGGCCATCATCCGGGTGCCGCGGCCCTTGCGGTGGATGCTGGCCTCGCTGATCTCGCGCAAACGCGCGCCCACGGCGCAGAAAATCTATGAAGAGCTGGGGGGAAAATCCCCCATCGTCGAGAACACGCAGGCGCAATGCGCCGCCTTAGAAGCCACGCTTTCGGCGCATGGGGCGGTGAAGGTATTCAGCGCGATGCGCTATTGGCACCCGCGGGCGGCCGAGGTGGTAAACGAGGTGAAAAACTGGGGCGCCGATCAGGTCATCCTGCTGCCGCTCTACCCGCAATATTCCACCACCACCACCGCCTCGTCGGTGAAGGAATGGCAGCGCGAAGCCAAAAAAGCCGGGCTTACCACGCCCACCCGCACCATCTGCTGCTACCCGACGCAGCGCGATTTCATTCGTGCGCATGCGCAACTGGTGCGCACCTACCTGGAGGAAGCGCGCCACCATGGCTCGCCGCGCGTGCTGTTCTCGGCCCATGGCCTGCCGGAGAAGATCGTCAAGGCCGGTGACCCCTACCAGTGGCAGGTGGAGCAGACCACCCGCGAAGTGCTGCGCGAGATGGCGGATGATGCCATCGATTTCGTGAATTGCTACCAAAGCCGCGTGGGCCCGCTGAAATGGATCGGGCCGAGCACGGAGGACGAGATCCTGCGCGCCGCGGTCGAGAAAAAACCCATCGTGCTGGTGCCCATCGCCTTCGTGTCGGAGCATTCCGAAACGCTGGTGGAGCTGGACATCGAATATGCCGAGCTGGCCCACAGCCACGGGCTGGATAAATATTACCGCGTGCCCACGCTTTCGGTGCATGCGCAGTTCATTGCCGGGCTGGCCGATATGTGCCTCGCCCAGGAGAACACCACCGGCTGCGCCGCCGACACCGGCGGGCGCATCTGCCCGAAATCCTTTAAAAATTGTGGGGCGGCGGCATGAGCTACCTGTATTTGAAAGCCTTCCACATCATCGCCTTCACCAGCTGGATGGCGGGCATGTTCTACCTGCCGCGCCTGTTCGCCTACCATGCGGGCACGGCGATCGGCTCGGAAAGTTCCGAACTGCTGAAAGTGATGGAGCGGCGCCTGCTGCGCATCATCATCAACCCGGCGATGATCCTGACCTTCGTGTTCGGGGTGTGGCTGGTCATCATGACCGAAGCCTACAAGGGCGGCTGGTTCCACGCCAAATTCACGCTGCTGATGGTCATGGCCGGGCTGCATGGGTATTTTTCCGTCACGCGCAAGAAGTTCGCGGCCGACGAGCGCCCCAAAAGCCCGAAATTCTACAAGATTATCAACGAATTAGTAACGATCCTGTTCATTGTGATCGTGCTGCTGGCGCTGGTCAAACCCTTCTAAAAAACGGGCAAATCCCCGCTGAGTGCGCGATTGCGCTTGACGGGCAGGGGCGAATCCATTAGGAAAGCGCCATCCAAGACCTCGGCAGCGCCGCTTAATCCCTTCGCGCGCATCAAAAAAATCCCCCTGATTTTTCTGCCTGACTCCCCCAGAAGCTAGATAAACACGTCACGAGAACATCCATGAAACTGCAAGAACTTAAACGCATGAAACCCGGTGAATTGCTGGCGTTGGCCGAGCAGGCCGGTATCGAGAACGCCAGCTCGCTGCTGAAACAGGAAATGGTCTTCGCGCTGCTGAAGAAGCGCGCCGAGGACGGCGAAGAGATCACCGGCGAAGGCGTGATCGAAGTGCTGCAGGACGGCTTCGGCTTCCTGCGCTACCCCGAGGCGAACTACCTCGCCGGGCCGGACGATATCTACGTGGCCCCCCACCATGTGAAAAAGCTGGGCCTGCGCACCGGCGACACCGTGGAAGGCGTGATCCGCAGCCCCAAGAACGACGAGCGCTATTTCGCCCTCACCGAAGTGAAACAGGTGAATTTCGAGCCGGTGGAGAACCTTCGCCACCGCGTGAACTTCGACAACCTGACGCCGCTTTACCCCGAATCGCGCCTGAAAATGGAATGGTACGATCCCGATAAGAAAAAAGAGGACCTGACCAAGCGCGTGATCGACCTGATCGTGCCGCAGGGTAAGGGCCAGCGTACGCTGGTGGTGGCCCCGCCGCGCACCGGTAAGACCGTGATGCTGCAGAACATTGCGCATTCGATCGAGAAGAACCACCCGGAATGTTACCTGATCGTGCTGCTGGTGGACGAACGCCCCGAGGAGGTGACGGACATGAGCCGCACCGTGAAGGGCGAAGTCGTCAGCTCCACCTTCGATGAGCCCGCGACCCGCCACGTGGCGCTCGCGGAAATGGTCATCGAGAAAGCCAAGCGCTTGGTGGAGCACAAAAAAGACGTGATCATCCTGCTGGATTCGATCACCCGCCTGGCCCGTGCCTACAACACGGTCGTGCCCAGCTCCGGCAAGGTCCTGACCGGCGGGGTGGACGCCAACGCATTACAGCGCCCCAAGCGCTTCTTCGGTGCGGCGCGCAACATCGAGTTCGGCGGTTCGCTGACCATCATTTCCACCGCGCTGATCGAAACCGGCTCGCGCATGGACGAGGTGATCTTCGAGGAATTCAAAGGCACCGGCAACTCCGAGATCGTGCTGGATCGCAAGCTTTCCGACAAACGCGTCTACCCGGCGATCGACATTGCCAAATCCGGCACGCGTAAGGAAGACCTGCTCTACGATAAGGCCGACCTCGCGAAGATGTGGATGCTGCGCAAGATCCTCAACCCCATGGGGCCGATGGATGCGATGGAATTCCTGCTCGACAAGATCAAGGACACCAAGAGCAACGACGAATTCTTTGACCGCATGAACAAGTAAATCTATACTAATATCGTTAGCAATTGCTTAGGTGCTGATTGAAATGAACATGTATTACGTGCGGCACCAAAGTTGCGGGTTCAGTCTAGTCGAACTAAGTATCCTATTGGTAATACTGGGCCTGTTGACCGGAGGCATTCTGGGTGGGCAGGCGTTGATTCGCGCGGCTGAGATGCGTGCGATCACCAATGATATGTCGCGCTACCGTGCTGCAAATTTAATGTTCAAGGACAAGTATTTTTCGCTGCCCGGTGACATGACCAACGCCTACAGCTTCTGGCAGGGCAAGGATACCTGCACCGCCAATTCGGTCGCCAGTCCGAGCAACAATAACGGGTGTAATGGCAATGGTGATGGAACGATCGATGTGACCACGGGCGAGAGCTTCAAGGTGTGGATGCACCTGAAGCAGGCAGGATTGGTCGAGGGCGGATACACTGGCTACTATCCCGCAAACTGGGGCGGCCAGACCTACTTTCACTGTTTCTACATTGGTACGAATATTCCTGGTGCGCGTGGTAGCAGCACTTCCTTTTTCCATCTTTACAGCATGCCACTGGTGGCACGAGGCTGGTTCACGGGCGACGTGAACGGCTATCGCAACCGTATCATGTATTCCGATTATGCGCGCACGCCCCTGACCAGCGCTGAAGCGTGGAACATCGACACAAAGCTGGATGATGGGCGGCCGGGCCTTGGCGCGGTAACGGCCAATCAGTCGGGCGCAAATTGCAGTGTTGGCGGCAGTACCACAACGGCCACAGCAGAATACAATCTCTCTGCCAATACAGGCTGCACCGGCCTTGATTTTGCAGTGGAATAATCAGCGGCCCCGGCCGCCATCGCCTTTGAAATAATCGCCGAACATCTGTTGCAGGCTTTGGCCGACGCCGCCTTGGTGCGTGCCTTCGTGAATTTTTGCGTGCGGGGTCGTCACGGCGTGAATGATGGCGCGCTCGGTGTGATCCAGCGCCTGCCGCAATTCACCATGGCTGGGCAAGGCCGCACTTGGCATCGCTTCCTGTAGCGCGGCCAGCCGTTTCATCACATCGCTCATTATGTAGTCGCCCATGCTGCTGCTGTCGGGCACGGGGTCCGACAGGTCGGTCAGCACGGCGCTGGCCCAGTCCTGCAATGCCGCGTTGAGCTGGCCCGCCTGCTGCAGCATGCGCTGGCGCTGGTCGGGGCTGCGGGCCTGCGACACGCCCTGCGCAATGGCGTCTTCCAACTGCTCGTGCCATGGCTGGTGCTCGCCGGGCAGGGTGCAGGTCTGCAGCGTTCGGCGGGCAAGGATGATGTCGTCGCGGTGCGGCTCGAGCGATGGCATGGGGTCGATGCTCCCTTAGCAGCCGACGCTGCGCTGGTCGTTGTTTCCGGCACGGCTGGCGACGATGCGCGCGGCCATGCTTTCATGGGTGTGGCGGTAATCGGCGTTCTCCAGCTGCTGGCGGGGCGCGGCTTCCAGCGCGGCGGCAAAGACCTGCCATTGCGCGTCGTTGCCGGGGTCGATCAGGTGGGGCCGGGCGACTTCCGGCGCCATCAGGTAGGCGTGGCTGAGTGCGCCCTTGAGGTTTTCGTAATGCGCTTCTACCTGCCGGGCGCAGTTGATGCCCCGGGTTTCCATGATGGCGGCCTGCGCCAGCCCATCGACCTGCGCATGCACCGTGCGCATGACATGCAGGCTGTTCGGCGCACAGGGTTCCATGGCGGCTTCAAGGTTGGCAAGCCATGGCTCACCGCCGATGGGCACCGCGGCGATGCCCGCATGCGCGGCTGCAAAGAGCGTGTCATAGGTCGGGCGGGTGGACATGGCGACACTCCGTTTCCAAAAAGGCAGGGTTCAGTGCCAGATTACCGCGTGCGCCTTAACAAAACGTGAAGACGGTCTTTGCTTGCCATGGGGCTACAATCATGGTTAAACGCGAGCCGATTTTTCCATTCCCAATCCCGGAGGATTCCATGGCTTCCCGCAAAAAAATCGGCCTTGTCGGCGCAGGTAACATTGGTGGCACACTCGCGCACCTTGCCGCGCTGAAAGAACTGGGCGACATCGTGCTGTTCGACGTGGTGGAAGGCCTGCCGCAGGGCAAGGCGCTCGACATCGCGCAGAGCCTCGCCGTGGAGAAGCTGGACGCGTCGGTGAAAGGCACGAACGACTACAAGGACCTCGAAGGCTCCGACGTGGTGATCGTGACCGCCGGCATCGCCCGCAAGCCCGGCATGAGCCGCGACGATCTGGTGAACACCAACACCGCCATCATCAGCACCGTGGCCGAGAACCTCAAGAAATTCTGCCCCAACGCCTTCGTGATCGTCATCACCAACCCGCTGGATGCGATGGTGTGGGTGATGCAGCAGAAGACCGGCTTCGACCCCAAGAAAGTGGTCGGCATGGCGGGCGTGCTGGATTCGGGCCGTTTCGCGCATTTCCTCAGCGAAGCCTTCGGCACCAGCCACCGCGACATCAACGCGTTCGTGCTCGGCGGCCATGGCGACACCATGGTGCCGGTGACCCCCTACAGCACGGTGGCGGGCATTCCGCTGACCGACCTGGTGAAAATGGGCTGGATCAAGCAGGACGCGCTCGACACCATCGTGCAGCGCACGCGCGACGGCGGCGCCGAGATCGTGGGCCTGCTGAAGACCGGCTCGGCGTTCTACGCCCCGGCGGCCTCGGCCATCAAAATGGCGCAGAGCTACCTGCGCGATGAGAAACAGCTGCTGCCGGTGGCCGCGCACCTGAACGGCGAATACGGCCAGAAGGATATTTACGTGGGTGTGCCGGTGATCATCGGTGCGGCGGGCGTGGAGAAGATCGTCGAGATCGCCCTGCCGGCCGAGCAGAAAGCCCAGTTCGAGAAATCGGTGGGTGCCGTGCGCGAATTGTGCGGCGGCATTGACCTGAGCAAAAAAGCGGCTTAAGCCCGCGCCCAACAAAAACGAAAAGAGAGTGTGTTATGAATATTCATGAGTATCAGGCCAAAGCGGTTCTCGCGAAATACGGCGTGGCTGTGCCGCGTGGCGGCGTTGCCTACACCCCGGCTGAGGCCGAGCAGGTTGCCCAGTCGCTGGGTGGCGCATTGTGGGTGGTGAAAGCCCAGATCCATGCGGGCGGCCGCGGCAAGGCCGGTGGCGTGAAGCTCGCCAAGTCGCTGGACGAGGTGAAGCGCCTGACCAAGGAAATGCTCGGCATGGTACTGGTGACCCACCAGACCGGCCCCGAGGGCAAAGAAGTAAAACGCGTCTACATCGAAGAAGGTTCGGACATCGGCGCTGAGCTGTATCTTTCGGCCGTGCTGGACCGCGCCACCTCGGGCGTGTCGTTCATGGGCAGCAAAGAAGGCGGCGTGGACATTGAAGAAGTGGCCCACAAGACGCCGGAGAAGATCATCACCGTCAGCATCGATCCGGCGACCGGCTTCCAGCCGTTCCATGCGCGCAAGCTGGCCTTCGGCATGGAGATCCCGGCCGAGCAGCACGCTGCATTCGCCAAAATGGTGGAAGGCATCTACAACGCCTTCATCGCGACCGATGCTGCGCAGGTCGAGATCAACCCGCTGGTGATCACCAAGCAGAACAAGCTGATCGCGCTGGATGCAAAATTCAACTTCGACGACAACGCCCTGTTCCGCCAGCCGGAAGTGGCCGAAATGCGCGACGAGTCGGAAGAAGATCCGCTGGAGCTGCAGGCAGGCAAATTCGGCCTCAGCTACGTGAAAATGGACGGCAACATTGGCTGCATGGTGAACGGCGCAGGCCTCGCCATGGCGACCATGGACATCATCAAGCTGTATGGCGGCGAGCCCGCGAACTTCCTCGATGTGGGCGGTGGCGCCAACAAAGAAAAAGTGACCGAGGCCTTCAAGCTCATCCTGTCGGATGCGAACGTGGAAGGCATTCTGGTGAACATCTTCGGTGGCATCATGCGCTGCGACATCATCGCCGAGGGCATCATCGCCGCGGCGCGTGAAGTGAGCCTCAGCGTGCCGCTGGTGGTGCGCCTTGAGGGCACCAACGTGGAACTGGGCAAGAAAATGCTCAGCACCTCGGGCCTTGCCATCATCGCGGCCGATAACCTGGCCGACGCCGCAGAAAAAATCACCGGCGCTGTGAAAAGCAGCAAAGCCGCCTAAGGAGTTACCATGTCGATTCTCGTAAACAAAAACACCAAAGTCATCTGCCAGGGCTTCACCGGCCGCGAAGGCACCTACCACAGCGAGCAGGCGATCGCCTACGGCACGCAAATGGTCGGTGGCGTGACCCCCGGCAAGGGCGGCACCAAGCATCTTGAGCTGCCCGTGTTCAACAGCGTGCACGAAGCACGCGCCAAGACCGGAGCGAACGCGTCGGTGATCTACGTGCCGCCGCGCTTCGCGGCCGATGCGATCATGGAAGCGATCGATGCCGAGATCGAGCTCGCCATCTGCATCACCGAGGGCATTCCCGTGCTCGACATGGTGAAGGTGAAGCGCGCGCTGATCAACAGCAAGACCCGCCTCGTGGGCCCGAACTGCCCCGGCGTGATCACCCCCGGCGAATGCAAGATCGGCATCATGCCCGGCCACATCCACAAGAAAGGCCGCATCGGTATTCTCTCGCGCTCCGGCACGCTGACCTACGAAGCCGTGGGCCAGACCACGGCCGTGGGCCTCGGCCAAAGCTCGTGCGTGGGCATTGGCGGTGACCCGGTGAACGGCACCAACTTCGTGGACGTACTGGAAATGTTCATGGCCGACGACGAGACCGACGCCATCATCATGATCGGTGAGATCGGTGGCGACGCCGAGGAGAACGGCGCGGAGTTCCTAAAATCCTGCAAGACGAAGAAACCCATCGTGGGCTTCATCGCGGGCCGCACGGCGCCTCCGGGCCGCCGCATGGGCCATGCGGGCGCGATCGTTTCCGGCGGCAAAGGCGGCGCGGAAGACAAGATCGAAGCCATGAAATCGGCCGGCATCCATGTGGTCGATAACCCCTCCTTCATGGGCCGCACCATGAAGGAAGTCCTGGGTAAGTAAGTGATTCCCGGCAGGCCGCTTGCGGCCTGCCGGTTCTTC
>QFOX01000012.1 GCA_003241645.1 Azospirillum brasilense
ATTGTCGGTTTCCCCGGCGAAACGGATGCCGATTTCGAGCACCTGCTGCAATGGATGGACGAAGTGCAGCTCGACCGCGTGGGCTGCTTCCAATACGAGAACGTGACCGGCGCCACCAGCCGCGCGCTGGATGGGCACGTGCCCGAGGAGCTGAAGCAGGAACGCTGGGAGCGCTTCATGGAAAAAGCGCAGGCCATTTCCGCCGCCAAGCTGCAGAAGAAGATCGGCACCACCCAGCGCGTGATCGTGGATGGGGTGGAAGCGGGCAAACTCGTCTGCCGCACGCGCGGCGATGCGCCGGAGACGGATGGCAATGCCTTCGCCCCAGTGAAAAAGGGCGTGCGCGTGGGTGATTTCATCGACCTCGAGATTACCGACGCCGATGCGTATGACCTGTACGGAGTGGTGGCGTGAGAAAGAAAAAAGAGAAAAAGCCGGAAACCACCGGCGAGATGCTACGCTCGTTCGGGGTGGCCATCCTCATCGCGCTGGTGTTCCGCTCGCTGCTGTTCGAGCCGTTCCATATCCCCTCCGGCTCCATGCTGAGCACGCTGGAAGTGGGCGACTATATCTTCGTGTCCAAACCGGCTTATGGCTATAGCCGCTACTCGTTCCCGCTGGGCGTCAAATGGTTCGACGGGCGCGTGATGTTCACGCAGCCGCAACGCGGCGACATTGTGGTGTTCCGCCTGCCCAGCAATCCGAAGGTGGATTACATTAAGCGCCTTGTCGGCCTGCCGGGTGATCGCATTCAGGTGAAGGATGGGCGCCTCTACATCAACGGCGAAGCAGTGGAAGTGACCCGCAAGGAAGACATGGTGGTGGATAATGGCCGCGGCAACGAGCGCGTGGTGCGCTGGGAGGAAACCCTGCCCGGTGGCCGCACCCACACCATTCTCGACACGCGCCGTGGCAACATCGATCCGCGCACCGGCTTCGATTCCGACAACACCGCCGAATACACCGTGCCCGAAGGCCACTACTTCATGATGGGCGATAACCGCGACAACAGCCAGGATAGCCGCTACAGCGCCGACACTGGCTACCCCACGGGCCCCGGCTTCGTGCCGCTGGAGAACCTGGTGGGCCGGGCCGATCGCATCGCCGTGTCGTTCAAGGGCGGTGTGCCGGTCTGGAAGGTCTGGATGTGGTGGAAAGCCCTGCGCAACGATCGTTGGTTCACGTCGCTCGATGACAAATAGCGCGTTGGAACAGGGCATCGGTTACACGTTCCGCGACCCCGCGTTGCTGGAACTGGCGCTGACGCACCGCTCGCTGGCGCGCGAGCTGGGCAGCGCGCACAACCAGCGGCTCGAATTCCTTGGTGATGCGGTGCTGGGCATGCTGATCGCGCAGATGCTCTATGCGCTCTACCCCGACGCGAACGAGGGCGACCTTTCCAAACGGCTGGTGTCGCTGGTGAATGGCAACCAGCTTGCGGCCATCGCGGAAGAGATGGGTATTGCCACGCATTTGCAGCTAAGCAACAGCGAAGAAGAGCAGGGCGGGCGCAGCAACCCCTCCAACATGGAAGACGCGTGCGAAGCATTGCTGGGCGCCGTGTACCTCGATGGGGGGATCGACGCGGCGCGGGCCCTCGTGGAACGGTTCTGGATGCCCTACGCCGTCAAGCTCACCGCTGCGCCGAAAGACGCAAAGACCGCCTTGCAGGAATGGGCGCAGGGCCGCGGCCTGCCGTTGCCGGAATATGTGCTCATCAGTGCCGAAGGGCCCGCCCACGCGCCGGATTTCGTGATCGAGGTGCAGGTGCAGGGCTGCGCGCCGCAGCGGGCTAACGCGGGCAACAAGCGTGTGGCCGAACGCTTGGCCGCCGAAGAAGTGCTCAAGCGCCTGCCGAAATAGCGGCGGTTACACCATCCTTTTTTTGTCATGCTGAGCAACGCGAAGCATCCAGATCCTTCGCTGCGCTCAGGATGACAATCTACGCGTGCAACGCGGCCAGCAGGCTGCAGATGCGATCGATATCCGCATCGCTCATGGCCGTGCCGGAGGGCAGGCACAGCCCATCGCGGAACAGTTTTTTGCCCACCTCACCACCGATGACGCGGCAATCCTTGAACACGGGCTGCAGGTGCATGGGCTTCCACACCGGACGCGATTCGATGTTCTCCGCTTCCAGCGCGAGGCGGATCTTTTCGCGGTCGCAGCCGAAATAGTCGGGGTCGATGGTGATGACGCTGAGCCAGCGGTTGCACTGGCCGCTCGCCGCTTCTTCCATGAAATGAATGCCCGGCAGGTGCGCCAGTTTTTCGCGGTAGCGCGCGAACACGGCGCGGCGGCGCGCCACGCGCTCGGCCAGCACATCCAACTGGCCGCAGCCCACCGCGGCCACGATGTTGCTCATGCGGTAATTGTAGCCGAACGTGGTGTGCTCGTAATGCGGGGCGGGGTCGCGCGCCTGCTGGCTGAGGAAGCGCGCCTCGTCGATGATCTTTTTGGTGTGGCTGGCCAGCAGCCCACCACCCGAACTGGTGATGATCTTGTTGCCGTTGAAGCTGAAGGCCGCTGCATAGCCCACATTGCCGGCATGCTGGCCTTTGTAGGACGCGCCGACGGATTCGGCCGCGTCGGTCACCATGGCCACGCCGTATTGTTCGCACAGCGTGTGGATGGCGTCGTAATCGGCGCATTGGCCATACAGGTCGGTCACCAGCACGGCCTTGGGCAGTGCGTTCGCGGCGTGCGCGTCGGCCAGCGCCTGCGCCAACAGGTTCACGTCCATGTTCCAGCTTTGCGCATCCGCATCGATGAAAACGGGCGTCGCCCCTTGGTAGAGCACGGGCGCGATGCTGCCGATGAAGGTCAGGTCCGAGCAGAATACCGTGTCGCCCGGGCCCACGCCCAACATGCGCAAGGCAAGATGCAGGGCGACAGTGCCGCTGGTGAGCGCCACGCAATAGGGAATGCCGCTGATCTCGGAGAATTTCTGTTCGAAACGGTCCACCATGGGGCCAAGCGGCGCAATGTAGTTGCTGGCGAACGCGTCTTCCACGTAGCGCAGTTCATTGCCGCCCATGTGCGGCGGCGACAGGAAAATACGGGGCTGGGGAAGGGTGCTCATGCGGGGTCCTTTCGTTCGTCGTCCAGCCGGCGCATGGTGACATGCCCCTGCGCGCTGATGCCTTCGCGTTTTAGCACGACCATCACCGTGCGCCAGAGAATCTGCGCATCCAGCTTCAGGCTGAACCGCTCGACATATTCCACGTCCAGTGCAAGGCGTTCGTTCCAGCCCAGCGCGTTGCGGCCACACACCTGCGCCAGCCCGGTCACGCCGGGGCGCATGGTGTGGCGTTTCAGCTCGGTGGGGGTGTAGTAGGGCATGTATTCCGGCAGCAGCGGGCGCGGGCCGACAAGGCTCATGTTGCCCACGAAGATATTCCACAGCTCGGGCAGTTCATCGAGGCTGGTGCTGCGCAGGAATTTGCCGAAGGCGGTCAGGCGCAGCGCGTCGGGCAGCAGGTTGCCTTGCGCATCGCTTGCGTTGGTCATGGTGCGGAACTTCATCATGGAAAACGGCTCGTCATGCAGGCCAATGCGCGTCTGTCGGAAGATGACCGGGCTGCCCAGCTTGAGATGCACCAGCAGCGCCACCAGCGCAATGAGCGGCCAGATGGTCCACAGCAGCAGGCCGGAAACCGTGATATCGATGAGGCGTTTGAGTAATTTTTCCATGGATTGTCGGTAGGTGCTGCATCACCAATTGTCAATGCGCGGAGCTTGCGCTAGCCTGCTCGCATGCAGCAACAACACCCCATTGTGATCATTGGTGGCGGCGGCCACACCAGCGTGCTCATTGGCATGGCCAAGCGGGCCGGGCTGGTGCTGCGCGGTGTGCTGACGCGTGATGCAAGCCTTCTGGGCAGCGAGATCCACGGCGTGCCCGTATTGGGGCTGGAAGAGGAATACCCGCTCGATGCGGCGCAGGTCGCCATTATCAACGGTGTGGGCAACCGCGCCAGCCGCGCGGGCAGCGGGCTGGCGGTGCGTGCGGCGGTTTATGCCCGCTACCATGAGCGCGGCTTTTTCGTGGCCCCGCTGGTGAGCGCCGACGCGGTGACCATGCCCGACATCACGCTGGGCGCGGCGGTGCAGATCATGCCCGGCGCGGTCGTGCAGTCCGGCGCTATGATCGGCGAGAACAGCATCATCAATACGCGTGCTTCGGTCGACCACGACGTGGTCATTTACCCGCATGCGCACATTGCACCCGGCGCGATCTTGTGCGGCGCTGCGGTCATTGGCGAGCAGGCGCATGTGGGCGCGGGTGCCATTGTGCTGCAGGGTGTGCGCGTGGGCAACCACGCGGTGATCGGCGCGGGCGCGGTGGTCAGCCGCGACGTGCCGGACGGCGGCATCGTGCGCGCCGCCCCGAGTGAGCTTGGAAAACTAGCGTAGTTTTATCAAGGGCGCGACGCTGGCTTGTACTACAACTCTTTTGTCATCCTGAACGCAGGGAAGGATCTGGATTCTTCGCGTTGCTCAGAATGACAAATGAAAATTGCCAATGTGCGAAGCAACTAAAGGGCAGCATGCGCACAGGACGTGCGCATCAGCCATGAGCCAGCGGAGCTGCGCGGAGCACTAGGCAGTATGCCGATATGCGAAGCAACTAAACAGCAGCGCGCACTTGCGCGATGATGTAATCGATCGTCGCATCGTCCAGATACGGGTGCATGGGCAGGCTGAACACGCGGTTCGCCAGATCCTCGCACACGGGCAGGGCCCCGCCGGTGGCGGTGGGGTGCATGCCATAGGCGGTCTGCTGGTGCAGCGGCTTGGGGTAATAGATCATGGTGGGCACGCCCGCGTCTTTCAGGCGCTCCATGATCTGGGTGCGCTGCGCATCCGACGCGGCCACCAGCGTGTATTGCGCCCAGGCGGAGAGCATGTTCGCTGGCACGTCCGGCGTTTTCAGCACGCCGCGCAGCCCGGCGCTGTAGCGGTTGGCCACGCGCTGGCGTTCGTTGATCTCGTCAGCAAAAATCGCGAGCTTCTCGATGAGGATGGCCGCTTGCATCGTGTCCAGCCGCGCGTTCAGGCCCACGCGCACGTTATCGTATTTGTCCGAGCCCTTGCCGTGCACGCGCAGCGAGCACATCACGTCGTAGAGTTCCTTGTCATTGGTGAAGACCGCGCCGCCATCGCCATAGCAGCCCAGCGGCTTGGCGGGGAAGAAGCTGGTGGTGGTCACGTGGGTGAGGTTGCCGGCACGTACGCCGTCGATCGCGCTGCCGAAGCCTTGCGCGGCGTCGCCCATCACCCAGAGCCCGTGTTTTTCGGCCAGCGGGTGAATGCGTGCGTAATCCGGCGGCAGGCCGAACAGGTACACCGGAATGATGCCCACCGGGTTCAGGCCGCGCTTTTTCGCTTCGGCCACGCCCGCGTCGATCTGCGCGGGGTCGATGTTGAAGCTGTCGGCCTCGATATCCAAAAAGATCGGCGTGGCACCACGCAGCGCCACCACTTCGGCCGTGGCCGCGAAGGTGAAGCTGGGGCATAGCACCGCGTCGCCGGGGCCAACATGCTTGGCCATCAGCACGAGGCTGAGTGCATCGGTGCCGTTGGAGCAGGAGAGGGTGTATCGCGCGCCGCAGAACTCGGAGAGTTGCTTCTCAAGCTCGGCCACTTCGCGGCCCATGATGTAGCCGCCATGCGCCAGCACGCGGGCAATGGCCGCATCCAGCTTCGGCTTGATGCGCGCCTGCTGCGCAGGCAGGTCGATGAATTGAATGGCGGGGCGGCTTGCGGCCAACTCAGGCTTTGACGACATGGGTGCGGTCTTTCACGTTACGGCAGGCATTGCGGGTATCAACAACGAGTTTGCTGTTGGCCACGAGGAACTCGTAATCCACGTTGGAGTGCTCGGTCGCGATCAGCACGGCATCGTACGTGGCCAGCACTTCTTTGGTGAGGGCAGGCACGTTCGTGCGGCCGGTGAGGCTCGCATGTTCGCGCGTGGCGGGGATCTCAGGGAAGTGGATGTCGTGGTATTCCACCACAGCGCCGCGCTCCTCAAGCTTCTCCCACAGGAACATGCTGGGGCTTTCGCGCAGATCGTCCACGTCTTTTTTGTAGGACACGCCAAGCAGCAGGATGCGCGAGCCATTCAGGCCCTTGCGGCAATGGGTGTCGAGCCCCTGGCGCAGGCGCTTGATCACATGGCCGACCATGGAATGGTTGATCTCGCCCGCCAGCTCGATGAAGCGGGTGGGCTGGCCGTATTCGCGGCTTTTCCACGTCAGGTAGAACGGGTCGATGGGGATGCAGTGCCCGCCCACGCCCGGGCCGGGGTAAAACGGCATGAAGCCGAACGGCTTGGTCTTCGCCGCGTCGATCACTTCCCACACATCAATGCCCATTTTCTCGTAGACCAGCTTCAGCTCGTTCACGAGCGCGATGTTGACGCTGCGGAAAATGTTCTCGGTCAGCTTCACAGCTTCGGCAGTGGCGCTGCTGCTCACCGGCACGGCCTTGGTGACCACGTTGCCATACAGTGCCATGGCCAGCGCGCGCGATTTGTTGTCATCTGCGCCCACGACTTTGGGAATGGAGTGCGTGCTGAACATGCCGTTGCCGGGGTCCTCGCGCTCGGGGCTGTAGGCGATGAAGAAATCCTCGCCAGCTTTCAGCCCGCCTGCTTCCAGCATGGGCTTCATCAGGTCGGTCGTGGTGCCGGGGTAGGTGGTGGATTCAAGCACCACCAACTGGCCCGCGCGCAGCTGGCTGGCGATGGTTTCCGTGGTGGCGACCACATAGCTCATGTCCGGCTCGCGGTTCTTGGAAAGCGGCGTGGGCACGCACATGATGAGCGCGTCGGCCTTGGACAGCGCCGAAGCATCGGCCGTGGCGTGGAAGCGGCCCGCTTTCACCATGTTGCCGATTGCCTCGTCCGAAATGCCCTTCAGGTAGGATTTGCCTGCGTTCAGCGCCTCGACCTTTTTCTGGTCGATGTCGAAGGCAAGCACGTCGTAGCCCTTCGCATGGGTGGCGATGGCCAGCGGAAAGCCCACATAACCCATGCCCATGATGGCGATGGTCGCCTTGCAATCGGCAAATTTTGCTAGCAGTGCGTCGAAGTCGAGCGCGGGGGAGGCAAGTTTCGGTTTGGTATTCGACATAATGATCTTTCTGTCATCGCGAGGAGCTTTAGCGACGCGGCGATCCAGCTAATTCAATGCACTGCTGGATTGCTTCGCTACGCTCGCAATGACGTCCGTTACGTTAGGATGCTTTTTCAAATTCTACAATTTCAATCAGTTCATCGTGCTCGCTCACGCGATATGTGCGGCCTTCGCGCGGGCAGGTGAAATCATCGCCCAGCCGTTCGCCGGCATGGCTCACCCAGCCGATCTGGCGGGCGGGGTTGCCGACCATGAGTGCGTGGGCTTTTACGGGTTTGGTGACTACCGCGCCCGCGCCGATAAGGCAATATTCGCCGAGGCTGTTACCGCACACGATGGTGGCGTTCGCCCCGATGGTGGCCGCACGGCCCACGCGCGTTGGCAAATACTCGTCCTTGCGTTCCACTTCGGCGCGCGGGTTGTTCACGTTGGTGAAGACGCAGCTGGGGCCGCAGAATACGCCATCTTCCAGCACCACGCCTTTGTACAGGCTTACATTGTTCTGGATCTTGCAGCGGTCGCCTACGGTCACATCCGGCCCGATCATCACGTTCTGCGATACTACGCAGTCACGCCCCATTTTCGTGCCTTTCAGCAGATGGGTAAAATGCCAAATTTTCGTTCCCGCGCCGATCTCACAACCGGCATCCACCACGGCGGTGTCGTGAATGAAAACGCCCTCGTGCGATGCTTGATTCAGTTTCACAGGCGCTCCTGTCTTCATGGATTGTTCAGCCCCTTCCAGCACTTGCAGCACACGAATGCCCTCGGCCGCATCGGTGCGCGGGGCGCTGCTGGCGGCGATGCTATCAAGGAAATGCTGGCATTCGGTCTTCAGCGGCTCGCCGGCTTCCAGCGGCACATGCTGCACCTCGGCCTTCACCGGGTTGGGCATGGTGCCATTCCATTCGATACGGTGCGGGTAGAGCGCCAGTTTTTGCTCCAGCGGCAGGCTATCGTCGAACACGGCCATCATTTTCTCGCCCACCACCACAAGCTTCTGTTCCTTGGTGGGGTGTAGCCAGCTCACGAACACATGGCCTTTCGCGCCATCGTCGAAGGTGAATTGCGTGGTCACCACATCCGGGATGCCGGGGGTGAGGTTTGCCGTGCCCTGGGCGCTCACGCTCACGGGTGCTTTGCCGAACAGGCCAAGCACCATGGAAATATCGTGCGGGGCGAAGCTCCACAGCACATTTTCTTCCACGCGCAATTTGCCGAGGTTCAGGCGGTTGGAATACACATAGGTCAGTTTGCCGAATTCCCCGGCCTCGACCATCGCCTTGAGCTTCAGGTAGGCGGGGTGGTATTGCAGCAGGTGGCCAACCATGACCACGCGTTGTTTCTCGGCACCCAGCGCTTGCAGCGCCCGTGCATCCGCCACCGTCATGGCGAGGGGTTTTTCCACGAACACATGCTTGCCTGCGTTCAGGCATTGGGTGGCCAGTGCTGCATGCTGCGCCGCGGGGGCGGCGATGACCACACCGGTGATGCTGGTATCGCCCAGAATTTCCTCGACCGACTTTACGGGTACGTTGTGAAGGTTGCTTTGCGCCTGTGCATTCGGCGCGTGCGCATCAGCGACGGCGGCAAGCGCGCCGAGTTCTGCCATGTTGCGCACCAGGTTCTTGCCCCAGTATCCGCAGCCGATCACTGCAATGGTTCTGCTCATGAACGAATCCCCAAAAATCGGGTGGATTACTAGGCCCTGCATGCGCTATGTGCAACGGAAATCATAAGCGTTTCCGGTATTATGCACATGAATCCATTATTGCCCACGGCCGAGCAGATCGAAGCACGCATTCTCTACCGCGATGCGTGCATGCTGGTGATCGACAAGCCCGCCGGCATTGCGGTGCATGTGACGGCCCATGACAAAGTGGCGCTGGACCAGTGTTTCCACCACCTGCAATTCGGCCTGCCGCGCCCGCCCGCGCTGGCTCACCGGCTGGATCGGGGCACCAGCGGCTGCCTGGTGCTTGGGCGCCACCGCAAGGCGCTGGATCGCCTTGGGAAAATGTTCAAGAACCAGCGCATCGAGAAAACCTATCTGGCAGTGGCCATTGGCCGCCCGGCGGAAGAGGTGGGCGTGATTTCCGCCCCCATCCTCAAGACCGGCGAGGGCAGCAAATGGAAACTGCAGCTGGACCCTGCCGGGCAGGAAGCCGTGACCCATTACCGCGTGCTGGCCAGCGCTAGCGGCCTTAGCCTGCTGGAGCTTTCGCCAAAAACCGGCCGCACGCACCAGCTGCGCCTGCATTGCGCGTTTGCGCTGGGCACGCCGATCGTGGGTGACCCATTCTATGGGCCGCAGGAGGGGGAATACAGTGCTGCTTCCATGCCCATGCTGCTTCACGCGCAGAAAATTACGATCCCGTATTACGCCAATAAACCGCCCATTGAGTGCGCGGCGCCCATGCCTTCGCAAATGCAGCATTTTATTGAGGAAAAGCACCTTTCCCCAACATATTAGAAACCGGTTGTGGGGGCGTGGCCGCTCCGCTATAGCTGCGCCCAATAACCACAAGAATAAAGATACACGTTTATGTACCGCCAGAAGAAGATCAGCATCGTTGTACCTGCCTACAACGAAGAAACCCAAATCACCCGCGTGATCGACACCGCGCCCGATTTCGTGGACCACATCGTTATCATCAACGATCTCAGCAAAGACAAAACGTCGGACGTGGTGAAGGCCCATCCGCTCTACGGTTCGGGCCGACTGGTGCTGCTGGAACATGCAGTGAACCAAGGGGTGGGCGGGGCGATCGCCACCGGCTACGAATGGAGCCGCGACAATGGCGTGGACATCGCCGTGGTGATGGCCGGTGACGGCCAGATGAACCCGGCGGATATGCCCGCGATCATGGACCCCATCGTCGAAGGCAAGGCCGATTACACCAAGGGGAACCGGCTGGTGACGGGCGACGCTTTCAAGAAGATCCCGAAGATTCGTTTCTTTGGCAATTCCATGCTCTCGCTGCTCACCAAAATTGCTTCGGGCTATTGGCATGTGGCCGATTCGCAAACGGGCTATACCGGCATCAACGCGCGCATGCTGCGCGCCATCGACTGGCAGAAAATGTACAAGCGCTACGGCCAGCCGAACGACCTGCTGGTGCGCCTGAACGTGGAAGGCGCGCGCGTGGTGGATGTGCCCGTGGAGCCGGTCTATGGCGTGGGCGAAAAATCCGGCATCAAGGTGCGCAAGGTCATCTTCACCATTGGCGGCTTGCTGCTGCGCCTGTTCTTCTGGCGCCTGAAAGAAAAATACATCATCCGCAATTTCCACCCGCTGGTGTTCTTCTACACCTTCGGCATGATGATGGTGGCGCTCAGCCTGTTGCTCACCTTCCGGCTTTTCTGCCTGTGGTGGGATCAGGGGCAGATCCCCGAGATCACCTTCCTGACCTGGCTGTTCACCATTTCCATCGGTTTCAACTCGCTGACCTTCGCCATGTGGTTCGACTACGAGGCGAACAAGCACCTGAACCCGCCGATGGAATCGCGCGACATCGTGCGCAAGCCGTTGGAAGCATCGGGCGCGTAGCATGCGCGCAAAGCTGGCGCAGCTCCTGTCGCACAAGCTGAACCGCGACATCGCGTGGACGTTCGGCAGCTTTGCGGTGCTGGCGGCCAGCGGCATTCTCATGAACCTGCTCATTGCGGCCTTCCGCGACGCGGAATCGCTGGGCGTGTTCAACATTGCTTATGCGGTCTACCTCATCGGCTCGCAATTCGCCGTCATGGGCGTGCATTACTCGGTGCTGCGCTACAGCGCCTACCACGCGGAGGACGCCACCACCCGTGGCACCATGCTCGGCAGCGCCATGCTGCTTTCATTGTTCATGGGGCTGTTCGCAGGTGCGGCGCTGTTTCTGGCGCAGCCGCTGTTCCAGCTGATCTTCGGCAGCGAAGCCATCGCCACCTCCATTCGCTACGCGGCGCTGGGCCTGCTGCTGTTCCCGCTGAATAAAGTGCTTATCTCCACCATCAACGGGTTGCGGCACATGCGCGCCTTTGCGGTGCTGCAAAGCCTGCGCTACCTGACGGTGCTGGTGGCCGTGGCCGTGGTGTGCCTGAGCGACGTGCCGTTCCACTTCGCGCCGCTGTCGTTCTTCGTGGCGGAGGTCATCACCAGCGTGGCGTCGCTGGCCTACCTTGCCCGCGCGGGTGCGCTGTCGCAGCTTGGCGTGCAGCAATATTGGCTGAAGCATCATCTCAGCTTTGGCAGCAAAGCGGCCATAGGTGGCATCTTCCTTGATATGAATACGCGGCTGGACGTGCTTATTCTGGGCAGCATGCTGAGCGCGCGCGAGGTGGGTATTTACAGCTTCGCCGCCATGCTGGTGGATGGGGTGCAGCACATCCTCGCCATCATCCGGGTGAATTTCAACCCGGTGCTGGTCGCTGCCGTGCGCGACCATGACTGGCCGCAGGCCACCACGTTGCTGCGCCAATCGAAAAAATTCGTCACGCTCGGTGTGGCCGTGCTTTCGGCCTGCATTCTGCTCGGGTTCTGGGTCATCGTGAACTACGTCGTGCCCGAGAAGGGCTTTGCCGAGGCCACGGCCTCGCTACTCGTGCTGCTGGCTGGCTTCACGCTCATCGCCGGGTTCGCCCCGTTCGATAACCTGCTGATGGCCACAGGCCACCCGTTCTCGCAGACCGTCCAGACCACCAGTATCACGCTGGTGAACATCCTCTGCTGCCTCACGCTGGTGCCCAGCATGGGCATTCTGGGTGCGGCGCTTGGCACGGCGCTCGGCTATGTGGCCGGGCTTGTCGTGCTGCTCCTTTTAAGCTACCGGCTTCTGGGCTGGAACATGCTCACCAACCAACCCCCAGCAATTAAGGCAACGGCATAGACCATGTGCGGTATTTTCGGCATCCATACCACGGCTTCCACCAGCATCACCACCCGTGCGCGTGAGGCGCTGCTGAAGAAGCTCTACGTGCTTTCTGAAAGCCGCGGTAAGGAATCTGCCGGGCTGCATGCGGTCGCGAGCGGCCTGCAGCGCACGCTGAAAAGCGCGGTCGCCGCGCACCGATTCATTCGTTCCAAGCCCTACCGCGCCCTGATGGCGGAATTGGCGGATGCCACGAGCGCCACGCTGATCGCGCATTCGCGGCTGGTCACCAATGGCTCTGCCGCCGAAGAACGCAACAACCAGCCGGTCAGCGTGGGCAACGTCACCATCGTGCATAACGGCATCATCGTGAATGACCGCGCTTTGTGGGACATGCACCCCAACCTGCAGCGCACCAGCGAGGTGGACACCGAAGTGGCCGCCGCCCTGCTGAACCAGCGGCTGGAGCAGGGCGGTTCGCCCATCGCGGCCATGCAGTATCTGTTCGGGAAAATGCAGGGCGCTGCCTCCATCGCGTGGGTGGCGAAGGGAAGCAATACCCTCAATTTCGGCACCAACACCGGCGATCTTTACGTGGCGTGCGACACGCTGCGTAACCTCTGCCTGTTCGCGTCGGAGGACTATATCCTGCGCGAGGTGCTGCGCGAAGTGAATCCCGAGGCCGTCACATGGCCGGTCATTCGCTGGCTGAAACCCGGTGCACTGCTGAGCGTGGACCTTGCCACGCTGGCAGTGGAGGAGGGCGACGCCATGCTAAGCCAGCCGCGCCCGCCGCTGGATTTTCCAATCCTGCTCAATCAACCGGCGGATGAGTCATTGCTGCGCTACAACGCCAAAAGCCTCGAAGCACTGAAACGCTGCAGCAAATGCGTGCTGCCGGAAACCTTCCCCTTCATTCATTTCGATGACCATGGCGTGTGCAATTACTGCCATGGCTACCAGCCGAAATACGCGGGCCGCACACCCGCGCAGGCGACCAGCGATTTCCTCGCCGCGATGGAGCAATACCGCCGCGCCGGTGGCCAGCCCGATGCGATCGTGCCGTTCTCCGGCGGGCGCGATTCGTGCTATGGCCTGCACCTCATCAAGAAAGAATTCGGCTTCACGCCCGTCACCTTCACGTATGACTGGGGCATGGTGACCGACCTTGCGCGCCGTAATATCGCGCGCATGTGCGGCCAGCTGGGCGTGCAGAATATCCTCGTGTCGGCCGACATCAAAACCAAGCGCGACAATATTCGCCGCAATGTTTCCGCATGGCTGAAAAAGCCGGACCTTGGCCTCGTGCCGCTGTTCATGGCGGGCGATAAGCATTTCTTCTCGGTCACCAACCAGTTGAAGCAACAAACCGGCATCAAGCTCGACCTGTGGTGCGCTAACCCGCTGGAGAACACCGACTTCAAATCCGGCTTCTGCGGGGTGGAGCCGGACTTCGCCAAGAAGCGCCTCGATTACCTGAGCATGACGCGCAAGCTGCGCATGATGGCGCATTACGGCAAAGCCTTCGCGCAGAACCCGCGCTACATCAACCCCTCGCTGCTGGACACGTTCGGCGCGTTCAAGGCCTATTACTTCGCGCCGCGCAACGATTTCTACTTCATCTTCAACGACCTCATCTGGAACGAGAACGAGGTCAACGAAACCCTGCTGAACGAATATGGCTTCGAAACCTCGCCTGATTCGCCCAGCACCTGGCGCATTGGCGACGGCACCGCCCCGTTCTACAACTACATTTACGTGACCGCGAACGGCTTCTCGGAATTCGACACGTTCCGCTCCAACCAGATCCGCGAAGGCCAGGTCGGCCGCGAAGAAGCCCTTCAGCATGTGCTGCGCGAGAACGCGCCGCGCGTGCCGTCGCTGCGCTGGTACTTAGAGACCGTGGGGCTGGATTTCAACGACACGATCCGCACCATCAACGCACTCGACACGCGCGGGCTGCACGCATGAGCAAGCGCCTCGCCAGCCTCGGCCTGATTGTGCTGCTGGTGGCGGGGGCGGCATGGGTCTGGCAAGGGGAATCGCGCGCTCTTGCGCCCACCATCGTCACCGAATACCCGCCACTGCCCGAAGGCATCACGCTGCCGCACGAGCTGGCGGAGGCCGACGGCACGCGCCACATCGTGCTGCACGAGCAGGGCGACTGGCGGCTGACGCGCCACCACCCCAGCGGCTATGTGGATGTGTTCCACCGCGCCGCCGATGGCACATGGCAGCGCCTTAACCTCGCGCTTGGCTGGCGGCGCAGCCAGCTGCCGCTAAAAGCAGTGAATGGGGATGACGGCGCGCTCTACCTCGTGACGTATGACGTGGTGAGCAACATTCCCTCCGGCCGCAGCCTGAAGGTCACCCGCGAGGGGCTGGACCTTTACCGCATCACGCCCGACAGCGCGGACGAGCCGACGCAACTGGCCGCAGGTCTGCCGCTTGGCGGGTTCGATGCGCGGCTGTTCGCGCAGCAACGTGGCGGCACGGTCACGCTCTGCGCGGGCCACCAATGCGTCGATGTAGCGGGCAATGGCGCAGTGACTCCATGGGCGCTGGAGGCCATGGCTGATCACGAGATCATCGAGCTGGTCTTTGCCGATTCGGGCCATGCCTATGCGCTCACCCGGCTGGCCTATGACGACCGCACGCACGGCGCGCTGAAAGCACCCTACACCGAGTATTACCTCGCGCGGCTTAGTGCGGGTGCGGCAACGATTACGCGCATTGAGGGCGAGGGGATCCCCTGGGGCCTGGGCCTGCAGGGCGGCACGCCGCAGCTGCGCCTTGCCAAAACGCGCCGCGATGCGCAGGCCCTGCTGCGCTACGAGCTTGGCCTCATGCCCTTCGGCGGAGTCATGGATTTTGGCGCGAACAACCTTGAAGGCCGGCTGGCATGGAGCGCGGTCTATTACCTGAACGGGCTGCTCACCCTTGCGGGTGGTGAATTACCCGGCGGTGCGGCGGTGTTGCCCGGCCTGCGCCCACGGCTGGAGCGCGAGCTGGAGCGCATGGCCGAACTTTCCGCCACGGTCTACCCGAATTACCTCTCCAAGCGCTACAGCGTGGACCGCGAGCCGATGCGGGTCGCGCTGCATCTCGGGCGGGTGCTGCAACTCATCGGCCGGGCCGAGCGGCTGGGCATCACCAGCCCTGCCTTGCGCACCGCCAAGGCCGAGCTGACGGGGCAGTTGAAACGGCTCGACACCACGCTGGAGCAGGCGCGCGCCACCGATGCGGGCGGGCAATATCTGTTCTACCGCAAAGGCTTCCCCTTCTGGGCCGATGGCGCCAACGTGCCCTACAACTACGTGTCTGGTGTGGTGGCGGGGTTGCTGGAGGTCGATACGAAGAACCTGCGCCATGCCGCGCCGCCGATGCAGCCACTGCCCGGCCAGTGGCGCTACTGGTGGGGCGCCGCCGATGATGGCTGGAGTGAGGCTGACGGCATTTCCACCAACACCCCCAGCTATGCCGGCAACCAGAAAGCGCTGGCGCATATCAGCTACCGCAGCATGGATGTGAGCGCCCTGCTATTGCTCGCGCAGGCGGGCGGTGCGCTGCCGAAAGGCTTCACGCCGCATGTGCAGGGCTTGGTGCGCGATGGCATGCTCTACCCGCTGGTGAACGAAGTGCTGGCGAAGCAGCAGGCCATCGCCCCGCTGTCCGACGCCGCCGTGGCGCGTTATGGCCGCGCCATTGCGCCGTGGGAGCTGCAGAATCAGGTCTGGGCGCTGGATGGGCTGGATTAGCGACCCGACGACACCCGCGCCACGCTCAGCGATTCGATCTTCACTTCGGAATTACCAAAATGCTCCACCGCAATGCGCCATTGGCGTGTCTGCGGCAATAGCACGACCCGCCGCGTGAATGTTCGTAGCGTGTTGTTGGTCAGCACTTCGTTGCCGATTAGCACATCCTCGCACCACATCACATCCATCAGGCAGGTCCTGAGGATTTTTCCGTCCGCATCGAATTGCTGCATGCTGAACTTCACAGCCCCGTCACCTTTTAGGGCAATGTGGATACGATGCTGATTCGCATTCGGCTCATTAAGCAGCCTGCCAACATCAATCAGTGGGGATTCAATTGCAGTTGAGAAATCGCGCTGGAAAAGACCCCACGGAAAATGGGTTTTTGAATAGGTGCTGGGATCAAATTCTTTAAGTTTTAAATTGTGGTTCGAAAGGGTCTTTCGCCCGCCGATAAGTAGCCGGTGCTGGGAATTCCATCCCTTTATTTTTGTAATTTCTCTCGGCGCAGAAGCAATTTTATCGCTATTGGCAAGCTCAAATACCTGATAGCCTTCGGACTGGAAGCGAAAGCGTGCTGCCATGGGGTCTGATAGGATGGGAAGCAGCCGCGACGCATAGAGCGGCGGCAGCGCGTAATCCGTGACCTCAACATAGCGAATGCCTAAATCATTCAGCACGGCGAGTGCCTCACGGTCTGAATCGGCCTTGTAAAACGGCACAAGCCGGGGGTCGAGGTAGCTGATCATGCGGCGGTCCGCGTAATACATCACCGCAGGCCGCATCGACAGAACCACGGCGTTGGGTTGGGTGTGGTTGTGCAGATAGTCCATCGCCCGGTAGTCGGGGTTGCTCCTTAAAATTTCAGTGTGGCGTGCCAACGGCTCGCTGAAGCTGATGCCATTCGTTTTCATGCGGTAGACCACGAACGCCGTGAATTGCAGCGTGAGGGTGATGAGCACGCAGGCGATCATCACGGCCGCGAAGGCATTCACCAGTCGGCCGTGTTTCTCCCAGCGGCAGATCATGTAGTCGATGATCCAGCCCGCCAGCAGCGCCACGAACGGCATGATCATCAGCATGTAGCGTTCGTTACGGATCATCAGGTCGATGCCCAGCAGGATCGAGAGGATCACCCCGGCATGATACACCAGCAGCGTCAGCGCGCAGATCCATAACAGCCGGGTGCCGGGCGTGAGGCCCGCCGCCCCATCGCGCAGGATGCGGCCAAGCCCCCGCAGGCGTTGGTGGCGCAGGAACGCGAACATACCCACCGCCATGACCCAGAAAATGCCCCCGTAGGATTCCAGCGCGAACCAGCCCTTGAAGATGCCGTACTGGATGAGCGCCGCCGTGCTGTTGATGCCGCGGTTATAGGCGAAGTAATCGCCCCAGCGCAGCTCCGGCAGCGCGAACACCACGGGATTGTCGCTGATGAGCGAGCCGAAGATGCTCAGGTTACGCAGATAGGGCCATGCCGCCACGGCACACGCCACCGCCGCCGCCAGCAGCGCGTGGAGCAGGGCGGCGGGCAGGCGCTTCAGCCCATACAGGCTACCCAGCGCCGCCAGCGCCAGCGGCAGCAGCAGAATGGCGCTGGAATGCGTCCACATCGCCAGCCCAAGCACGATGCCCTGCTGCACGGCGCTGCGGCGGCGCGTGGCATCCAGCCCCACGATACTGCAGAGCACCAGCGCGGCCGCAAGCACGGGCAGCGCGTCGATCAGGGCGGAATCCGCGCCGAGATAGAATAGCGGCGTGGAGAGGAACATCAGCGCCGCCATCAGCGCCGCACGGCGGTTGATGAACCGCCCCAGCGCATAGACAAGGCCGGTGGCCAGCAGCGCGCACCATGGGCTGATCAGGCGCATCAGCCCCGGGCTGTCGGCATGGCCCTGCAGCAGGTTCATGCCGTAGATCTGCGCCACGTAAAGTGGTGGGTGCGTCCACGGCCCATAGAAGCCGGACGCGGTCTGTTCCGGCTGCATGGCGGGGTAGGCGGCAATGTCGCGCGCTTCGAACAGGATGCGGCCGACGGTGGCGTATTCCAGCGCGTCGTTCTGCGTCAGCGGCAGCAAAATAGCGTTGGCCAGCAGGCCCAGCGTAAAGATCACCAGCAGCGCCAGCATCAGCTTTTCCGACGCGCGCAGCGGCGTTCGTGCCGGGCAGGTAAAGCAGCTGCCGCGCAACAGCGACGGCACGAATGGCAAGGACAGTGCAGCAAGTATCAGCACGAACGCGGTGCGGTGGAAGGCCACCGGCGCGCCGGGCGCGAACGCCAGCAGCGCCACGCATACCAGCCCGAAGATGAACGGGGCGAGGCCGAGCCCGAAGATCAGGGGCAGGCGAATGCCGCGCGCCGTGTCATTCCATGCCAGCTGCGATGCAACGCCCACGCCCGCGAGCGAAGCGCATGCCATTGCCAGCAGAAAATAGCCGTTCACTTGTGCCAGTAATTCCATGCGCCACCCGGTTGATGGCGCGCAGTAAAGCCATGCATCCGGCGCAGCGTCAAGCCGTGCGGTCGAAGTAGTGGATAAGCGGCTGCTTATTCACCTTGACTGGTCCTCATGCTGGATGCTGATGAATAAAGTCTGCATGCGACGCTGGAGCAGTAATCCATTTTGGATTAGTTAGAGCTTAGGCGACGACTTAACTCTAAAACCCGCTGCTGGGTTTCTCTGTATAAACAACTGTTGCGAGTCACCATGTCATAATATGGTGGATGTGAGCCATCCTGCTCGTCGTCAGCGTAAGTGGCGGTAGAAGATTCTATATCACACGTTGCATTAATATAGTTGACCCAAGCGAGTTGCTCTTTTTCTAGCAGATCGGCATTCTTGCCGGGTATGTGTTTTAAAGATTCCAATATTTCTTTGCCGACTGCAGACCAGTTAGAACTCCCTCGAGCTGCGCACAGACCCCAATTTGCTAAATCCGGGCACTCATAGGGTATATTGGCACAAGTCGATTTATCTGATTTTGCTAAACAGACGGTAATTTCTTTAACGTGTTTATCGTCAAGCGCTCCATATTCGTCAGGCCACAGTCCCAGAGTCGGGGCTGAGTCAGCGTTCGCGTTTGAGGAGAGTAGCAATACCGCGCTTAAGATACGGATTGCGAACCTCATAATTATTCACCCTGCGATGAACTGAACCCTGCTTTGCCATCGAACGTCCACAGCGTTTCGATCTTCAGGAAGTCGATGCCCGCGGCCGAAGCGCGGCTGAGCAGGTCGGCCACCTCGGCATGGGTAATGGTGGTGCCTTTTTCCTTCGGCATGAAGCGCGCGCGGAAACGGTCGGTGAAATCCATCTCGGTGATGATGTTCGGCCAGACCTTCAGGCCTTTGCACGACAGCAGCGTAAGCGCGAGTTTATCGGTGCTGAGCGCTTCGATCTGCGTGCCCAGCGTGTTGATGTCGTCGCCGCGCCAATGCACGAACAGGTCAAGGCCCACCATTTCGCGTTTCTCGTTGGCCGCGTCCATCACCGCGTGGCTGGCCGGACTGCCTTTGCTGGGCTGGTATTTCACCGGGCGGTATTTGCGCGGCTCCTGACCGAGGCGCTCGATCACCGCATCGGCGAATTCCTGCGTGCCAAGCTTGGTCTTGCTCATTTCGTTGAAGATGTCGCCAGTATGCATGCCGTCTTCAATGGTGGTGAGCCACGCATTGTGAATGGTGCTGGCATGCTCGTGCAGGCCCAGATGCACCAGCATCATGATGGCGCCATGCAGCAGGCCCGAAGGGTTGGCGATGTTCTGGCCCGCAATGTCGGGCGCACTGCCGTGAATGGCTTCGAACATGGCGTAATTCGCGCCGATGTTCGAGCTGCCGGCAAGGCCGACCGAGCCGGAAACTTCCGCCGCGATGTCCGAGATAATGTCGCCGAACAGGTTCTCGGTCACGATCACGTCGAACAGATGCGGTTTGGAGGCGATGCGCGCCGAGCCGATATCGATGATGTAGTGCTCGTTCTCGATCTGCGGGTATTCCTTCGCCACGCGGTTGAACATGTCATGGAATGCCCCGTCGGTGAGCTTCATGATGTTGTCTTTGCTCATGCAGGTCACTTTTTTGCGGCCGTTGCGCACGGCATATTCAAAGGCGTAGCGCATGATGCGCTCGGAACCCGAACGCGTGATGATCTTCACCGACTGGAAGGCATCCTGCGTCTGGCGGTATTCGATGCCCGCGTAGAGATCTTCCTCGTTCTCGCGCACGATCACCATGTCCATGTTCGCGTGCATGGATTTGATGCTGGGATGGTAGCTCACGCACGGGCGCACGTTGGCATACAGGCCCAGCGCTTTGCGCATGGTCACGTTCAGTGATTTGTAGCCGCCGCCCTGCGGGGTGGTGATGGGGGCTTTCAGCAGCACCTTGGTGCGGCGAATGCTGTCCCATGCAGCGGGCGGAATGCCGGTGGTGACGCCTTTTTCGTAGAATTTCTGGCCCACCTCGATGGTCTCGAGCTGCAGCGGGCATTTGGCTTCCTTCAGGATCTTCAACACCGCTTCCATGATCTCGGGGCCGATGCCGTCGCCATAAGCAACAGTGACGGCATGGGTTTGCGTTTCGGGTTTGATCGAGACAACGGACGACATGGAAGAAAACTCCTGAGGTTATGGCTTCTGCCTAGCAGAAACTGCCCCTGTTTTACAGGCAGGCGCGTTAAGGAAGGGTGAATAGCCCGCAAATAGTTCATGCGCGTTCATAAAAATGTCACAGAAGGCAGATAGACCGGGCGCATGGAACATCGCACACCCCCCATCGGCACGGCCGAGTATGAGCAGCTGAACGCGCAGCTTGCATCCTATATCCACGCGCTGCGGCCCGACCGGCGCTATTTCGCCGGGCGCACCTTCTTTTCGCTGCTGCTGAAAGAGCAGGGCGTGGAAGCGGTGGTGAACTTCCTGGATCAGGCGCAGAAATCGCTGCTGAAGGACGGGGAGTTGGAGGTTGCGGATTTCGAGGATAACGAAGCGCTGGAAGATATTTTCCGCCGTTCGCGCACCAAGCTGCTCACGCGCCGCGCCGCCATGGGCGTGATCGCCGAAGGGCTGGGCGGTGCAGCGCTGGCGGGCTACGGCGCGGCAGGCGTGGTCGATCAGGTGCGCCACCTCAACAGTGCGCCGCCGGCACCGCAGCAGCCCGAGCCTTACGCCAAAATGCTCGATCACACGGTGATGCCCTATGCCTACATCGCCATTGGCGGATCGATGATGGATGCCGCGTACCGCCATAATCTGGAGTACAAGCTGGGTGACATCGCCAATGCGGTCACCCGCCTGAGCGAGCGCCTGCCTGCGCCCACGCATGCGGATGCGCTGGCTGCCGGCGAGCCAGCATCGCGCACGCGTTGATCCCCAACGTTTTTGCTAGGGTAAATAACCAAGAATTCTTGATAGTTTTTAGTGGGTTGCCAGTTGAATCTTCGCGGCGTATGAGCCGCATTGTAACAACAGGAGAGAACCATGAAAACGATGTTGGGTGTTGCTGCGGTCCTAAGCAGCGTGACGATGCATGGGGCATGGGCGGATAACCGCCAGCCGGAAGCCGGCGACTGGATGGTGCGTGCCCGCGCCATTCATGTGGCGCCGGATGAGGATAGCAGCATCAGCTCCATTGGGGGCACGGCGGATTTCAGTAACGAAACCGTACCGGAAGTGGATTTCACCTACTTCTTCAGCAAGAATATCGCGGCAGAGCTGATTCTGGCCACCGCAAAGCATGACGCAACGGCCGAAGGCACCGCGGCGGGTGATTTCGATGCTGGCTCGGCGTGGGTGCTGCCGCCGACCTTGACGCTGCAATACCATTTCACCAACTGGCAAGACTTCAAACCGTATGTTGGCGCGGGCATTAACTACACCATGTACCTGGATGAAGATGCCGGCAGCCAGCAATCGCTGAAAATGGACGATGCGTTCGGCCTCGCGCTGCAGGCGGGGGTGGATGTGCCGATCGATGACCGCTGGAGCTGGAACCTCGACGTCAAGAAGCTCTATGTGAATGCCGATGCATCATGGAACAATGGTGCGGTCACTGCCGATATCGACCTCGACCCGTGGATCGTGGGCACCGGCGTGGGCTATCGCTTCTAAGCGGCGCCCGTAGAAATGCAAAAGCCCGGCATTGCACCATGCCGGGCTTTTTTTATGCCAGCGCGGCTTTGATGGCCGCGAGTGCCGCATCCAGCTTGTCGCCATCCGGCCCGCCGCCTTGGGCGAAGTCGGGGCGGCCACCACCGCCTTTGCCGCCCACGGCTTCCACCGCCGCTTTAACCAGTGCGGGCGCATCGGCCTTGGCGTCTTTGCCCACGGCGATGATGATGTTGGCCTTGCCCTCATTCGCGCTGAGCAGCACGTTCACCGCATCGGGGTGTTTCTGCACGGCGGCGTTGGCCAAATCGCGCAGGGTCTTGGCATCCAGCTCCGGGAAGAGCTGGTAGGCGAGCTTCGTCGCGCCCACGCTTTCCACGGTGGCCTCGCCACTGTCGCCCAGCGCGGCTTGCTTTTTCGCTTCGGCTGCTTCCTTGGTGAGTTTTTTGTTGGCTTCCTGCAGGCGTTCGATGCTGGCGCGTGCCTGTTCGCTGGTGGCCGCAAAATGCGCGGTCAGCGCGGCAAGCGGAAGGGTTTGCACCGCGGCCACGTCGATCGCCGCAGCGGGGGCGGGGGTCTGTTTCACGCTGGTGGCAAGACGTGCGTTTTCTTCATGCAGGGTGTGCAGTTGTGCGGCCAGTTTCTCCAGCTGCTCCTGCACATACGTGCGCACGCCTTCACCCGTCGTTGCCTCGATGCGGCGCACGCCCGAAGACACACTGCCTTCGGACGTGATCTTGAAAATGCCGATGTCGCTGGTGCGGCGCACATGGGTGCCGCCACAAAGCTCGACCGAGAAATGCGTGCCCGAATCATCGCCACCCATGGAGAGTACGCGCACCTCGTCGCCGTATTTCTCGCCGAACAGGGCCATGGCGCCCGCGGCGATCGCGTCGTCCGGCGTCATCAACTTGGTGGTCACTTCGCTATCGGCCAACACGAGGCGGTTGACCTCGGCTTCCACCGCGGCGATCTCCTCCGGCGTGACGGCTTTGGGGTGCGTAATGTCGAAGCGCAGGCGGTCTTCGGCCACCAGCGAGCCTTTTTGCGTTACATGTTCGCCCAGCTTTTTGCGCAGGGCCGCATGCAGCAGGTGCGTGGCCGAATGGTTGGCGCGCACGCGGTCGCGGCGCGCGGCATCCACATGCAGTTCCACCGTGTCGCCCACGCTCAGGCTGCCAGATTCTACCGTGATGTGGTGGGCGTGCACGCCGTCGATGGGTTTGCTGGTGTCGCGCACGGTGGCGCTGCCCGCTTTACTACGGATGCTGCCGGCATCGCCCACCTGACCGCCGGATTCACCGTAGAACGGCGTCTGGTTCACCAGCAGCTCGCCAGTTTCGCCTGCCTTCAGCGTTTGCACTTCCTGCCCGTCCTTCAGCAGGGCGGTGACGATGCCTTCGGCCTCGTCCATCGCGTAGCCGAGGAATTCGGTCGCGCCCACGCGCTCTTTGATGTCGAACCAGATGGCGCCGGTGGCCGCCGCGCCCGAGCCTTTCCATGCCGCGCGGGCACGGGCTTTCTGCTCGTCCATGGCGGCGTTAAAGCCATCAAGGTCCACCGCGATGTTATCCGCCCGCAAAATATCCTGCGTCAAATCCAGCGGGAAGCCGTAGGTGTCGTAGAGTTTGAAGGCCGCATCGCCCGAGAATTTGCCGCCGGTGATGCTGGCGCGCTCTTCGTCGAGCAGCTTCAGCCCGCGATCGAGCGTTTGCTTGAACTTCTCTTCTTCCAGCTTCAGCGTTTCGCTAATGACCGCCTGCGCGCGCTTCAGCTCGGGGTAGGCTTCGCCCATCTCATTCACCAGCGTGGGCACCAGCCGGTGCATCAGCGGGTCGCGTGCACCGAGGATGTGCGCGTGGCGCATGGCGCGGCGCATGATACGGCGCAGCACATAGCCGCGGCCTTCGTTGCTGGGCAGCACGCCATCCGCAATCAGGAACGCGCTGCTGCGCAAATGGTCCGCGATGACGCGGTGCGATGCCTGCTTATCCCCATCGTTATTGCCTGTATGTTCAACCGAAGCGGCAATCAGCGTCTTAAATAAATCAATCTCATAGTTGCTATGTACACCTTGCAGCACCGAGGCCAGGCGCTCCAGCCCCATGCCGGTGTCGATGCTGGGCTTGGGCAGCGCGATACGCGTATCGGCATCTTTCTGCTCGTATTGCATGAACACGAGGTTCCAGATCTCGATGAAGCGATCGCCATCCTGATCCGGGCTGCCCGGCGGGCCACCGGCGATGTGCGCGCCATGGTCGTAGAAGATCTCGGAGCAGGGGCCGCATGGGCCGGTATCGCCCATGGCCCAGAAATTGTCGTTCGTGGCGATGCGGATGATGCGCTCGTCCGGCAGGCCGGCGATCTTCTTCCACAGGTTAAATGCTTCGTCGTCGGTGTGGTACACGGTCACGCACAGGCGTTCGGCGTCGATGCCCCAGACCTTGGTGATGAGTTCCCACGCGTGGCTGATGGCGCCGTCCTTGAAGTAATCGCCGAAGCTGAAATTGCCCAGCATCTCGAAGAAGGTGTGGTGGCGGGCGGTGTAGCCCACATTGTCGAGATCGTTGTGCTTGCCCCCGGCGCGCACGCATTTCTGGCTGGTGGCGGCGCGCGGCGGGGCGGGCGGGTTCTCCAGCCCGGTAAAGATGTTCTTGAACTGGTTCATGCCTGCGTTGGCGAACATCAGCGTGGGGTCATTATGCGGCACCAGCGAGCTGGACGGCAGCACGCGGTGGTCCTTGCTGGCAAAGTAATCCAAAAACTGACGACGGATGTCGGTAACGCTGGGCATAAAGTTCTCATGAAAAAGGGAGCAAATTCATACCCAGTGCGGGCTTGCGCAGCAAGGGAAAATGCAGTGGGGCCGTGGAAGAAAACACGAAAAAACACTGTGCATATTCATATAAACTTCATGAGCATTGTGTGGAATCGCGCGCTAAGCAGGGGGCAGTGAGGAACCATGACCGACCAAACACCCCATCGCCTGACGCGCGCCGCGCTGTTCCGCCCCGAGGATTTCGGTGAACGCATTGCGCAGGCCACCGCGCATTTCCTGCGTGACAACCCCGACTATGTGCAATTCGCCATGGCGAGCGACCCGGCGTTGCATGGCCTGAGCCAGCAGGGCGCGGCCGACCAGCTGCAGGCCTATCCCGGTGTGCGGGCGCTGGCGGTGCATCAGGTGGTGCACCGGTTCTACGCCCGTGCACAGGGGGTGCAAGACGAGGCCACGCGCGACGACCTGTTCCGGCAGGCGCGCTGGTGGGCGGAAGCCGCCAAAATGCAGACCGGTATCGACATTCACCCTGGCTCGACCATCGATGCGAAACTGTTCATCGACCATGGCACCGGCGTGGTCATTGGCGAGAAGGCTGTCATCGGCCGGGGCACGCGCATGTACCATGACGTAACGCTGGGTGCGGCGGGCCGCCCCCCGGCGGATGGCAAACGCCACCCCGAGCTTGGCGAGCAGTGCCTTGTATCGGTGGATGTAAAAATTCTCGGCCATGTGCGTGCGGGCGATCGCGTCACGTTCGGCCCGCGCGTGACTGTACAGGGCAACGATGTGACCATTGCCGATGACGTGCAGATCGGCACCGGCGCACAGATCGGCGATCATAACCAGATCGCCGCAGGGGTGCGCATTGGGGCGGGGGTGGATATTCCCAACGGCATCGGCCTGATCGACCGCGACGTGCCCTCGTTCAGCAAGGTCTCGCGCACGCCCGAGGGCGCGCTGCAGTTCGAAGCGCACAGCCCAAGCCCGGGGCAGGATATCCGCATCGGCAATGGGCGCTAGCGCCCCAAAGCGCGCGCAGGCGTCCAAATCGCACGCAGAAAAAAGGCCCCGGCGCGAACCGGAGCCTTTTTCCCGTTGTTAACCTGCTTGCAGGTTGTTCGCTTACGCCGCGTCGGCCGGTGCCCCGGTCTCCTCGTCGGCGTATTCGCTGGCCGGGCCCTCGAGGGCGGCGGCAACAGCACCCGCTTTGGCGCGGATTTTCTTTTCGATGTCTTCAGCGACCTTTTTATTGTCCTTCAGGAACTGGCGGGCGTTCTCTTTGCCCTGACCGATGCGCTGGTCGCCGTAGTTGAACCAGCTGCCGGATTTCTCGACCACACCGGCCTTGATGCCCATGTCGATGAGTTCGCCTTCCTTGCTGATGCCCTGACCGTAGAGAATGTCGAAATCCACGGTCTTGAACGGCGGGGATACTTTGTTTTTTACCACTTTCACGCGGGTGAGGTTGCCAACCACTTCGTCCTTGTCCTTCAGCGCGCCGATGCGGCGGATGTCCATGCGCACCGAAGCGTAGAATTTCAGCGCGTTACCGCCGGTGGTGGTTTCCGGGTTACCGAACATGACGCCGATCTTCTGGCGGATCTGGTTGATGAAGATGACCGTGCACTGCGTGCGGCTGATGGTGCCGGTGAGCTTGCGCAGCGCCTGGCTCATCAGGCGGGCTTGCGCACCCATGGTGGCTTCGCCCATTTCGCCTTCCAGCTCGGCTTTGGGCACCAGTGCGGCCACCGAATCCACGATGACCATGTCGATGGCGCCGGAGCGCACCAGCGTATCCGCGATCTCGAGCGCCTGCTCGCCGCTATCGGGCTGGCTGATGAGCAGTTCGTCCACGTTCACGCCCAGTTTTTTGGCGTAGGCAGGGTCAAGCGCGTGCTCCGCGTCCACGAAGGCGCAGGTGCCGCCCTGACGCTGGCACTCGGCAATGCAATGCAGGGTGAGGGTGGTTTTCCCCGAGCTTTCCGGGCCGTAGATCTCGATCACGCGGCCTTTGGGAATGCCGCCTACGCCGAGCGCAATGTCCAGCCCCAGCGAACCGGTGGAAATGGTTTCCACCACCATTTGCTCCTGATTCGAGAGCTTCATGATGGAGCCTTTGCCGAAGGCTTTCTCGATCTGGGCGAGGGCGCTATCGAGCGCTTTCTTTTTATCGGCGGATTTGCTGTCGTTCGCTTGGGGTTTGGCTGCGGCCATGGGGTGCTCCTGTGGTTCCCGTTCGTATGGGATAGAGCTACACCCGCGCTGGCATGGCAGCAACGGAAAAAATGCGTTATCCACGAAAAAAATACTAGATTTTCTGCGGCCTATAGATTTTTAGCCACAAATTCAAAAGCTAAATCACCGAAAGGAAATTCAGGTTGCAGCCGCGCACCTTCAGCGTGACCTGATAGATGGCGGTGCTGGCCACGTCGGAATTGGCGCAGTTAGGCCGGTACGTGTTCAGGAAGCTGCGCACCTTGCCCTGGCCGGGCATGCCGTCGTCCATTTTCTCGTCGATGTTCCATGCGTCTTCCGGCATCAGCACGGTGCCTTCGTCCATGCTGTTGCCGGAGCCCCAGAACAGCGTGTTGTTATAGGGTCCGGGGAAATGCTGCGCGCCGCCCTGATTGTAGAAGATGAAGGCATAGCCCTGTTGTTGCTCGGTCTTGGAGCGGGGAATGTTCAGCCCAGCAGTGCCATGGGTCGCATCGCCCGCGGTGCCTTGCACACCGGTGTAGCTGCCCTCGATCAGCCCGGCATTGGCCAGATGCTGCCATGCACGCCATGTTTCAGCCAAATTACTGGGCGTGCCGATCTGGCGGTTGCCATCGCCGTTGCAGGTGGCGGGGGTGGTGGCGGGGGTGGTGAAATCGCCGGGGCAGGAGGCTGCGGCGCCCCAGAATGCGGTGGCGTTGGTCATGTCGCCGGGAAGGGCCATGTATTTGTCGCGGAACGCGTTCGCGGCCGAGGTATAGCGGCTGATCTCCTGCGGAATGGCGCGCAGCTGCGAGGCGCGGATGAGGGCCTGCCCACCAAGGATGCCCCCGGTGAGAAGCCCAAGAATGACAAGTACGATGGAGAGTTCAACGAGGGTAAAGGCAGAACGGCTCATAAGGTTTCCCGCGCAGGTTAACTTCGCCACTATACGCGCGTCGGGCTGGAATACCTAATATAAAGAGGAATATATGCGCAGCCTGTGCACCGTGGCACCGCGCTGCCGCTACTCCGTCAGCGGTGCATCCATCACTTCTTTTACTTTGCTGGCCAGCTGTTTCAGCGTGAAGGGCTTGGGCAGGAAGTTAAAGCTGCGCTGCTCGCCATACGTGTCCACGAACGCATCCTCTGCGTAGCCGGAAATGAAGATGACCTTCACTTCCTTCATGCGCTCGCTGTATTGCTCGTACAGCGTGGTGATCATTTTCGGGCCGTTCATGCCGGGCATCACCACGTCGGAGATGATCATGTCCACCATGCCGTCATGCGATTTGAACACGTCCAGCGCGCTTTCACCGGAATCGGCCTCCAGCACCTCGTAACCTTTGTTGCGCAGCGCGCGCGCCGCGAAGATGCGCACCGGGGTTTCGTCCTCCACCAGCAGCACGGTGGCGCGGCCGGTCAGGTCGGTGGGCATGCTGGGCTCCGGCGCTTCGGCGGCGGCGGTCACGGGCGCATCGGCAATGCGTTTGAAGTAGATCAGGAAGCTGGTGCCCACGCCGATCTCGGTCTTTACGTACACGAACCCGCCAGACTGTTTGATGATGCCGTAGCAGGTGGAAAGACCAAGGCCGGTGCCGCTGCCCACTTCCTTGGTGGAGAAGAAGGGCTCGAAGATGGATTTGACGATCTCCGGGCGAATGCCGGTGCCGGTATCTTCCACTTCCACGAGCACGTAATCGCCCGCGGTGATGAATTCATCCTCGGTGGGGGCGATGGAGCCGCGCGGCAGTGATTCGGGGCCGCTGACGCTGACGTTGCTGGTGCGGATGGTCAGTGTGCCGCCGTCTTTCATGGCGTCGCGCGCGTTCACCGCAAGGTTGATGATGACCTGCTCCAGCTGCCCCTGGTCGGCGCGCACAAGGCCGATGTCGCGGCCGTGCTGCATTTTCATCTGGATGTTCTCGCCGATCAGGCGGCGGATGAGGTTGGAAAGCTCGGCCAGCACGTCGGTCATGTCGAGGTTCTTGGGCTGCAGCGTCTGGCGGCGGCTGAAGGCCAGCAATTGGCGCACAAGGTTGGCGGCGCGGTTGGCGTTCTGCTTGATCTGCATGATGTCGGCAAAGCTGGGCTCGCCCGCGGGGTGGCGCATCAGCAGCAGGTCGCAGAAGCCGATCATGGCGGTGAGCAGGTTATTGAAGTCATGCGCCACGCCACCCGCCAGCTGGCCCACGGCCTGCATTTTCTGGCTGTGGCTGAAGCGCATCTCGAGGTTCTTCTGCTCGGTCTGGTCGATCAGGTGCAGGATCAGCACCGGCTCGTGGCCGTCGGTCTGCATGCGGCTGAGATAGGCGTAGACCATCAGCACCTGGCCGTTGGGCAGGCGCAGCGTCATGGAAAGCGGCGGCACTTCGGCGCGGCTGTTCATGAGCTTATCGATGGATTCGGTGAATTTCGGCCGGTCCTCGGTGTCGATGAACTCGATCAGCCGCACCACGCGGTCGGTAGGCAGCTGGCCTTCCAGCATGCGGCGGAACGCGGCGTTCGCCTCGAGGATCTCACCATCCGGCGCGAGGCGGATGATCGCGATCGGCGAGAATTCAATGAAGCTGTTGATGCTCAACCCCGTGGGGCGGCTGGAAGAGAAGCCAAGCGACATAGGCATGCGGAAAACCTCGGGAAAGAGAAACTAGCGGCCGGGATGCGGCAGGATGCTGCCGGTGGCACCAAGCACCTTGCCCTGCTCGTCGCGCAGGATGGCCTGATGGAACACGGCATTGGCCAGGCTGCCCTGTTTTTTCTGGAACAGCGCGTCGCCCTGATATTCCACGAGGCTGTAATCCTCGCTCACGGGTTGGCCATCGATCTGGTAGAGGATGTGGTAGATGGCCAGTTTGCTCTCCAGCATTTCACCGCCCTCGTAGCCCAGCAGCGTTTCAAGCGCGGGGTTCACGTATTCGAAGCGGCCATAGGCGTCGGTCGCGTAATGGGCCACCGGCGTGGTCGCCAGCATATGGTCCAGCTTGTCGGCCGAGGTGGAACGCAGCACGTCGGGCATCAGCTGCGTGCCGGCGCGGCTGTCGCGGTATTCGCGGCCACGGATGACCATGAACCCGCCGGGGCGCAGCAGCGGCTCGGTGGTGAGGATGTAATCCTGCTCGTTGCCGTCGCGCTGGCGGATGGGGAACACGATGCGATCCGCCGTGCCGCTGTAAATGGACGCCATGATGCGTTCGCGGTCGGTCTTGCGCACGCCGCCCTGTTCGAACAGGCCTTCGAGCGCCTGCGAATCGGAATAGGCGATGTGGGGGAACAGGTCGCGCAGACCATCGTTCGCATACACGATGGTGCCGTTGCGCTTGGCGAAGATGCAGAAGCTGGAACCCAGCGCTGCCGCCTGCGCGAACAGCATGTTCTGGTATTCGGTGGACATGACGAGGTCGAGGTTCTGCTGCTTGTGGAACACCACGTAGAAGCACAGCACCGACACCACGCCCATGGAGATGAAGCCCGCCACGGCGCGGCCGCCCACCACACCGGGGGCGAAGCTGAGAATGAAGATGAGCGCGATGGCGATGCTGAACGCCATGATGACGTTCCACACCTGCTTACGCCGCTCGCGTGGCACAAAATCCATTTGCGAGGGGTTGTTCTTATCGGATTCGATGTAGCGCATATGGGGCCTCTTTGGCCGCCAGATTAGGGCTTGCAGGGCGGTTCGCAAGCAAAAAGGCGCGCCATGCCGCCTGCTGCGGCCTATTTTTTGCGCGGCGGCATCTGAAGTGTCATTTTGCCAGCCCCGCCGCCCGGTGCGCCACCGCCGGGCTTCTGTGGGGTCTTGCCCTTGATTTTGTACACGTAGCCGATGACCTTTGCCACGGCGGCATAATGCTCCACGGGGATCTCGTCGTCGATCTCGGTGGTGTCGTACAGCACGCGGGCGAGGGGCGGATTCCGTACGATGGGGATCTTGTTCTTGGTGGCCAGCTCGCGAATGCGCGCGGCCACGTCGTCAGTGCCCTTGGCGAGCAGTTTCGGCGCGGGCATGCGCTGCGCGTCATACTGCAGGGCCACCGCATAGTGCGTGGGGTTGGTGATGATCACGTCGGCCTTGGGCACGTTGGCCATCATGCGCTGGCGGGCCTTCTCGCGGCGGATCTGCTTGAGCTTGCCCTTAATGTGCGGGTCGCCTTCCTGCTGTTTGTATTCGTCCTTCACTTCCTGCTTGGTCATGCGCATCTGCTTCATGAAGGCAAAGCGTTGCCACAGGTAATCACCGATGGAGAGCAGGAACAGGATCATGCAGGTGGCGATGAGCATGCGCCCGGCCTGCGTCTGCGCGAAGCTGAGCATTTCCACTTTGGTCAGGCCGGTGAGGCGGTAGAAATGCTCCTTGTCGGGCAGCACCAGCATGATGGCGACCCCGCCCACGATGCTGATCTTCAGCACGTTCTTGCCGAATTCCACCAGCGCTTTCTTGCCGAACAGGCGCTTCAGCCCTGCCTTGGGCGAGATCTTCTCGAATTTGGGTTTGATGTTCTCGGCCGACACGATGAACTTGTTCTGCACCACGGCGGGCGCAATGGCCGCCGCCCACGTGGCCAGCCACGGCAGCGCCAGCACCGCGATCATGCCGATGGCGACGTTGCTCATGATGTCCTTGAAGCCCGCACCGCTGATCTCCATCTGGTCCGGCTCGGTCACGAAGGGCGAAAGCAGCTCGTAGATGCTTTTGCCCGTGCCCGGCGCCAGCACCATGATGAAGAAGGTCAGCGCCAGCATCATGAAGAAGTGGTTGATCTCGCGGCTGCTGACGGTCTGGCCCTTCTTGCGGGCTTCCTCCAGCTTTTTATGGGAAGGTTCTTCGGTCTTGGAAGCGTCGTCATTATCTTCCGACATGCGCTACGCTCCTGTCGGAAGGTTTGGTTGCGCGGCGCGGCTCGCGCCGTAAAGCGCTACGCATGGTTTGTTGCGTGGCGTGCGTCATGCGCCACCCCCCGCCACGAAATTCATGTACTGCGTTTCCATGAAGTTGGCGTACACGCTGAGAATCGTGGGGATGAGCGCCAGCATCAGGAAGAACGCGATCATGATCTGCGGGCTCATCATCACGAAGAAGATCTGGAAATTGGGCATCAGCCGCGTCATCAGGCCCCCGGCGAGGTAGAACAGCAGCGAGAACACGATGAACGGCGCGCTCAGGCCCACGCCCAGCGCAAACGCATCGGCCACCAGCCGCAGGTGCAGGATGTTCATGTCCTGCATTTGCGGGAACACGCCGACGGGGAACACGTCGTAGCTTTGCACCAGCGCCACCAGCACCAGATGGTGCAGGTCCAGCGTGAAGAAAAGGGTGATGGCGGCAAGGCTCAGCAGGTTGGATACCACCGGCGATTGCTGGCCCGAGGCGGGGTCGAAAATGCTGGCCACCGCCAGCGAGGACTGCGCGGCAATGATGTTACCCGCCACATGCAGGGTCATTAACACCGTACGGGCGATGAGGCCCATGAACACGCCCACGCTCACCTCGGCGAGCAGCAGCACGATGAGCGCCATGGGGCTGGCGGGCAGGGCAGGCACCTGCGATTGCATCAGCGGCGTCAGCAAAATGGAGAAGACCAGCGCGAACAGCAGGCGAATGCGCGGCGGCACATACATTTCGCCGAAGCCCGGCAGCACCATGATGGCCGAACTGATGCGCAGGAACAAAATGGTCACGGCACTCAGCTGCGTCGCGAGGAAATAATCCAGCAGGTTGATGCTCATGGCATTATTCCATCGTCGCGATGCGCGTGAACAATTCCTCGGTGTAATCCTGCAGGGCCTGCAGCATGAACGGCATGGTCAGCATCATCACGAACAGCATGGCCAGAATTTTCGGCACGAAGGTCAGCGTCATTTCCTGAATTTGTGTCAGTGCCTGCACCAGCGACACGGCAAGGCCCACCACCAGTGCGGTGATCATCAGCGGTGCGCTCACCAGCACCAGCACCCAGATGCCTTCGCGCACGATATTGATAACTTCGATCGAATCCATGGGGCCCGGTGCTGTCGCGGTTAATTGCTGGCGCACGGTAAACGCTCCGCGCGCGGTGGTCAACGCCCGTTAGATCGGCATCTTGATGATGTCCTGGTACGCGTTGATCACGCGGTCGCGCACGGTCACCACGGTGCTCAGCGCCATCTCGGCGTTGGCCACGGCGGTCACCACGTCGGTCAGGTCGGCTTTGCCTTTGAGCATCTGCGTGGTCATGAATTCGCTTTTGTAGCCCGTGTCGGCGGCGCCTTCCAGCGCGCTGCCCACCATGTCCATGAAGCTGGGGCCTTCGGTCTTCGCGGTGGCCTTACTTTCCGGCAGCGAGGTCTGCTCAAGGATGCGCTCCGCCGTGCGCAGCGCGTCGCGGTAAGCGTTGGTGGCGTTCAGGAAATTCACGTTGCTCATGGCGGCACTCCGTTAAGGCAGCTAGCGTAGCAGACCAATGGTCTGTGTCAGCATGGATTTCGAGGATTCGATCACGTTCATGTTGGCTTCATAGCCACGGCGGGCTTCGCGCATGTCCATCATCTCCATGATAGGGTTCACGTTCGGGTAAAGCACGTAGCCCTGCGCGTCGGCGTAGGGGTTGGTGGGCTCGTAGCGCTTGTCGAAGTCCGACTGGTCCACGCCCACCTTGTCCACGTTCACCATGGTGGCGCCGGTGGCGCGGTCCAGCTCGTTGCGGAAGGTGATGGTCTGGCGGCGGTAGGGCTGCTTGCCGTTGGTGCTGCCCACGGCCTCGGCGTTGGCGATGTTCTGCGACACCACTTTCAGGCGCGACGATTGGGCCTTCATGCCCGAGGCGGAGATATGCATCGTATCCAGCAGGTCCATGGTCTACTCCCGGTTAGTTCTGGCCCAGCGCCGTGCGGTGCATGGTGGTGTATTTGCGGATCAGCGAGCTGGCGGTCTGGAAATGCGCGCCCGTGTCCGACACTTTGGCCATTTGCTCCTCCAGCACCACGTTGTTGCCATTGGGGTTGATCTCGAAAGTGTTGTTATCCTTCGCGGTCGAATACTCGTTCGCGCCGCCCAGTGTGCCGCTCAGGTGCTTCTCGGAGGTCACGCGCATTTGCAGGCGGCCGGCTTCGGCATTGGCCATCTGGTTGAAATCCAGCGGCTTCAGGTCGCGCGCCTTGTAGTGCGGCGTATCAGCATTGGCGATGTTCTGTGCAAGCACGCCCTGGCGCTGGCCCATGTAGCGCATTTGGGTCTGTAACATCTGCATCAGGGTCGATTGGGTGCTCGTCATCTCAGGCTCCGATTGCGGCGTCGTTTCGCTTAGTAATGCAAAGCCGATGCCAAAAAGCAGGGTGGGGTCGATTGGTTGCCTAGCGACTTGGGGCGCGGATGGTTCCCGCTGTTAAATGCAATATAGGCAAAATTTACCGATAATGCAAACAAATTATGCGCTAGTGGTTGCGCAAGCCCTGTGCTATAGCCAAAAGACCAGTAGGTTCATCGCACCAGTAGGTCGGTTTATGCTTTATCTATCGCGCAAGGTCGGGGAAGCGATCGTGATCAACAACACGATCGAACTCACCGTGGTCGAAGTTCGGGGCAAGACCGTGAAACTGGGGTTCGTCTTCCCGCCGGAAGCGACCGTGCTGCGCAAGGAAATCTACGATAAAGTGACGGCCGAGAACGTAGCGGCCTCGCATGCCGGGGATGACAGTGTGGACTTCATGGAGGTGGATTTTGACCTCTCGCACTTTGATCCGCCGGGTAAAGCGTAATGGAAAAACCTCCCCGTATCGACCTGACCGAGAGCCCGGTTCGCCCAACTGCCCCTGAACAGCCCGCCATGGCGGTGGCCATTGAATATGACCGCGCCAGCGAGGGGGCACCGCGCGTGACCGCCTCGGGCCGCGGCAGCATTGCCGAGCAAATTTTGCAGATCGCGTTCGAGCGCGGCATTAAAGTGCGCAAGGACGCCGAGCTGGTCGAGATCCTGTCGCTGGTCGAGGTCGATTCGCCGATTCCGCTGGAAGCGTTCGCTGCGGTTGCCGAAATCCTCGCGCATGTGTATCAGGCCAATGCGGCCATGAAACCGCGCCATACCCTACGGAGCGAACCATGAAGCTGCCCGACACCACCGAACATGCCAGCCCGCAGGCGCTGCTCGCCGCGCTGGATGATTATATCACCCGCGCGCATGCGCACCTCGCGGCGCGCGAAATGGTGGAGCTGGCCGGGCTGGACAGCGTGGTGGCCACGCTGTGCGAGCGCGTGCTCGCCATGCCGACCGATGCGGGCAAGCCCTTTGCCGACCAGCTGGACGTGCTGCAGCAGCGCCTTGGCCAGTTGCAGGACGCCATGATCGAAACGCAGGCGGCCATGAAGGACGAGCTTCAGGCCTCGCAACAACGCCAGCGCGCCAGCCGCGCCTATCGCAGCGAGTAGCCATGGAAACGGTCGATTTTACCCGCTTCTTCCTGTCGCTGGCCGCGGTCATCGCCCTGATCTGGCTGTGCGCCGTGCTGGCCAAGAAATTCGGGCTCGATAAGAAACTGCGCGGCGCGACCGGCGGGCAGGGCCGCCTTGCCGTGAACGACGTGCTGTACCTTGACCCCAAACGCAAATTGCTGCTGGTGCGCGCCGACGCGCGCGAGTATGTGCTACTGGTCGCGGGCGATCAGGTGACCGTGGTGGATAAACTGGAGAAGACGGATGCGTAAGTATCTCTGGGTGGCGCTGGCGCTACTGTTCGTGGGCATGGCCGCGCTGCCGGAGCTGGCCGCCGCGCAAAGCATCAACATCGACGCGGGCGATGGCGGCGGGGGCAGCAGCACCGCGCGCATGATCCAGCTTATTTTGCTTATCACGGTGCTCAGTTTAGCGCCGTCCATTCTGGTGATGACCACGTCGTTCATGCGCATCATCATCGTGCTGTCGTTCGTGCGCATGGCGATCGGCACGCAGAACACCCCGCCCAACCAGGTGATGGTGGCGCTGGCGCTGTTCCTGACGCTGTTCATCATGGCGCCCACCTTCCAGAAATCCTACGACGAGGGCATTCGCCCGCTCATCAACGAAGAGATCACCGAAGAGCAGGCGCTGCCGCTTGCCGCCGCACCGTTCCACACCTTCATGCTGGAGCATGTGCGCGAGAAAGACCTGCGCCTGTTCATGGACATGCAGGAAACGAAAGTGGAAACCCCGGCCGACACGCCGTTCCAGGTGCTCATTCCGGCCTTCATGATCAGCGAGCTGAAACGCGCCTTCGAGATCGGCTTCCTCATCTTCATTCCCTTCCTCATCATCGACATGGTGGTGGCCAGTATCCTCATGGCGATGGGGATGATGATGCTGCCGCCGGTGGTGATCTCGCTGCCGTTCAAGATCGTCTTCTTCGTGCTGGTGGATGGATGGTACATGCTCGCCGGATCGCTGGTGCGGTCGTTCGGGGCGGGTGGCAGTTAACAGGTGGAACGTATGAAAAAACTTCTCATCAACCTTGCGATCATTGCCGCGGTCATCTTCGTGATCTGGATGTCGGCCATCCTGTTCATTGGGCTCGCGGTGGTCGGCGTCATTGGCTATGCGCTGTATTACGCGCGCGATTTCCTGACCGAAAAGGGCATCCTCAACCCCACGCCGGGCATTGCCCCGCAGGCCGAGGACGCGCCCGAGCACATCACCGTGATCGACGGTGACTTCACCCGTATCGACGAACCCAAAGAATAGCGCTTATTCGCCCGCGTTCTCTTCACCCGCTGCCGAAGCATCTTCGGCAGGCGGCGTTGTTGCGGCGTCGGCAGGTGCGTCTGCCGTGGGTGCCGCTTGTTCTGTGGTGGCGGGCGCTGTTTCTGCAGCGGGTGCCTCCGCCGTGGTATCCGCCGTGGGTGCCGCCTCTGCCGGTGGCGTGGCCGCGGGCGCGGGAGCCGGAGCCGGTTCTTCTTCTTCTTCTTCTTCTTCTGCCGGCACGGGCACGGGCGTGGTCGCCGCGGTGCTGGGGGCGGCGGCCACCTCGCTCAGGCGGCCCTGCGCGATCTTTTTGCGGAACATATCAAGGAAGCTCTCCGTGCGGCTGATTTGCGCGGCCACCAGCTTCGAATCTTCTGTATCCAGCGGGTTGGTATCGTTGGTGATGTAATCGAAGATCTCTTTGTAGGGTGATTCCGGCATCAGCCCCATGTAGTAATCGCGCAGGTAGCTGAGCTGGTTCGGCTCCTCCTCGAACGTGTAGGCGAGCGCAAGCTTCAGCAGCACCTGCATTTCACGATCGTTCATTTTTTCGGTCAGGCTCTGGCGCATGGCGAGGATCTCCTCGGCCGTGTTGATCACGTTCGGCCAGTCCTGCATGGCCCAGAGAATATCCAGCCGCAGCAGCGCGCCGTCCATGCTCGCATCCTGGCTGAGCATGCTCAGCGCTTCCTGCGGCCGCCCATTGGCGGCCAGT
>QFOX01000013.1 GCA_003241645.1 Azospirillum brasilense
CCTTATAAAGCACAAGCGAAAGCAGGGCAAGCCTTGGATTACGCGCTCAGGCGCCCATGGATTACGCGCGTGCCGCAGATGGCGTCGTGCATCGCCTGTTTTTCCTTGGTGAAGCCCACCATGAGGTAGCCAAAGCCCAGCGGCAGCCACGATACGCCGCTGGCGAACCAGCGCGCGGCCGACATGCCGAGGGTGAGGGGCTTGCCGTCATCGCGGATGACATGCATGCGGCACCAGTGCTTGCCCGGCGTGGCTTTCCACTGCCCGGCAGTGAACCAGATATTGTAGATGGCCGACGTGGCGGTGAGGATGAACAGGTCGCCAAGGCCCAGAAGCGGCGCGCCGCTGGCCCCACTGGCCATGAGCACGTCGGTCACCGACTGTCCGGGCTGGGGTGGTGGTAGCCACCCCAGCTGGATCAGTAGGTTGATGGATTCTTCCGGCGTGGCGGCATTGGCCACCGAGCCCAGCAGGTAGATCAGCAGGAAACCGATGATCTGCACCAGCGTGGAATCGATGCCATAGGCCGTCAGGCGCCGCCAGAATCCAACGTAGCGGATGGGTGCGGTATTAGCGCTTTCCATACACCACGCGGGTATCGCAGATCAGGTCGTGCAGGGTGGTCTTCTCACGCGTGAAGCCCGCCATGATGTAACCGATCAGCAGGGTGATCGCCGACAGGAACGACGCGAAGTAACGACCCAGCGCACGCAGGTGGCTGATGCGCGAACCGTCGGTACGCATCACATGGATGCCCACTACGCGCTTGCCCACGGTGGCCTGCCACTTGCCGCCCTGCAGGGCGGTGTAGTAGGCGATGTAGATGCCAAGGCTGACAAGGCTGGCCAGCGGGTTGCTGGTCGCGGCCTGACCGGCAGCGGGTGCCGCCGGTGCGAGCAGGATGCCCACCACGAAATTCGGAATGAACAGGATCAGCCCGTCGATGATGGCCGCAACGAAACGGATCCAGAACCCGGCGAACGGCGTGCCGAGGGCGGAAATGGCCGGCATGCCGGCAGCAGGCGGTGGTACAGTGCTCATGATATCCCCTAAGTGTGAATGAACGCCTGCAGCCTAGCGCAATGCAGGCCTGCACACACCCGGGGCACGCATAAGGAAGGGCTTAGGCGCCAGTTATTGCATCGTTGCGTGGCGGCTGGGTCACAGCCACATGCTGTTGGTTCCACCACGGCACATCGGTGCGGAACACCACGCGCGTGCCGCAGATCACGTCATGCAGGCCGGTCTTTTCGCGCGTGACGCCCACCATGATCCATAGCAGGCCGAACGGGATCCAGCTGATGAAGCAGGTGATGTGGCGGCACGCAGCACGCAGCACGCCCACGCGCCCACCGTCGCTTGCGCGCACGATCTTCGCGCCCACCAGCCGCTTGCCCGGCGTGGCCTGCCAGCGGCTAGCCACGAACGCCGTGTGGTAAATGAGGCTAACAAGGAAAGCGCCCAGATAGATAAGGCCAATCACTGCTGGCGGCAGGTCGTCGGTATCGTCCTCGGGCGTATGGTCGACGCTTTCTTCCATGCCTTCGCGGAAGCCTTTCATGAAGGCTTCGCCCGCGGTCATGGGTTGCTCGGGCGCGTCCGTCGCGCCCTCAGACGGGAGCGGTACATCGACTACACCGGGGCCGAATTCCGATTCGGCGGGGTATTCATTCATATCGCCCGTTTCGTTCGTGACCGGTTCGGCGGGCGCTTGAGAGGCATCCTCCTCAGCATAGCCCTCATCGGACAAAGCGGGTTCGGCGGGAATGCCCGCATCGGTTTGCGCCAGCTGGTAGGCCAAGGGCTCCACCTGCGTACGGGTGTCGCTGGAAGGGGCAGGGGTGGTGGCGAATAACGCAATGCCACCGATAATGCCGAGGAAGAACGCGCCAATGATCATGCCGAACTGCATGAACATGGTGTCGATGAAATGCGCGCCAAGGCGACGCCAGAATCCAACGTAATACATAAAAAAACGTCCCCCTCGTGAGAAGGGGACGTTATCATTTTTACCAGCGGTAAGCCAGTGCGTTCGTGCCGTTAGTCTTTGCGGTACGGTTTGCGCGGGGCGCGATCGCCGTAGGGCTTCTTGTCGCCATACGGTTTTTTGTCGCCATACGGCTTGCGGTCACCGCGCGGTTTATCGCCATACGGCTTGTCGCCGCGGGGCTTGTAGGGGCGCTCGCCATCTTCACGCGGGGCGCGCGGTTTGTATTCACGCTTCTCGCCGTCGCCGCGGGGTTTACGGTCGCCATACGGCTTGTCGCCGCGCGGCTTGTACGGGCGGTCGCCATCCTCGCGCGGGGCGCGCGGCTTGTATTCGCCACGCGGCTTGTACTGGCGCTCTTCGCGGTCGGCACGTTCGCCGCGCGGCTTGTCGCCAAAGTCGCGCTTGGGCTTGCGGTCGAAACGTTCCTGGCGCTGCGCATGCTCGCGGTCGCGGTCGGCTTCTTCACGCTCTTTGCGCTTCTCATCTTTTGCTTCAACTTTAAGTCCATGGCGCATGCCCACCAGCAGGCGCGATACGGCGTCGCGCGCGTCGCTCAGCTCGGTGGCGTCGGCTTCGCTCAGGTAGCCGAGGCGCTCGGCCAGCGTGGCCAGCGTGGCGAATTCGGCGGTGGCAGCTTGTGCATCAAAGTAGCTGTTGAGCATGCCTTGCTCGTTCGGCTTGCCCGAGGCGGCCGCGATGTGCGTGGCAATGCGGGCGCTGGCGGCGCGCAGTTCACTTTTCAGCTCGGCGGCGGCAAAGCTATCGCTCAGCTCGTAGGCGCGCTGGGCAAGGTTGATGGCCTTCTGCCATGCGGGAAGTTCATTGTAATCGCGCGCGGCAGCGATGCCGCCGGTGCGCAGGGGTGCGGAGTTGGTAGTCATGTTATGCTAGCTTTCTGACGTCGGTTAAGGTGCCGGTAATGGCCGCAGCGGCAGCCATGGCGGGGGACATCAGGTGGGTTCTACCGCCACGTCCCTGGCGGCCTTCGAAGTTACGGTTGCTGGTCGAAGCGCAGCGTTCGCCCGGGCTCAGCCGGTCGTTATTCATGGCAAGGCACATGGAGCAGCCCGCCTCGCGCCATTCGAACCCGGCCGCGGTGAAGATCTTGTCGAGGCCCTCGGTCTCGGCCTGTTCTTTCACGAGGCCCGAGCCCGGAACGACCATGGCGAGTTTCACATTGGCTGCGACCTTGCGGCCTTCCACGACCTTCGCGACTTCGCGCAGGTCTTCGATGCGGCCGTTGGTGCAGCTGCCGATGAAAATTTTATCCACCGGGATCTGCGAAAGCGGGGTGCCGGGCGTCAGGCCCATGTAATCCAGCGAGCGGGCGATGGTCTCGCGCTGCGCTTCGGGGAAATCCTCGGGCGCGGGCACGCTGGCGGTGATCGGCAGCACGTCCTGCGGGCTGGTGCCCCAGGTCACTTGCGGCACGATGTCGGACGCATCCAGCGTGATCTCGGCATCGAAGTGGGCATCCGCGTCGGTGTGCAGGGTCTTCCAATAGGTCACGGCCGCTTCGTAGGCGTCACCTTGTGGTGCCATGGGGCGACCGCGGAAATATTCGAAGGTTTTCGCATCCGGCGCGATGAGGCCCGCGCGCGCACCGGCTTCGATGCTCATGTTGCACACGGTCATGCGGCCTTCGATGCTGAGGTCGCGAATGACCTCGCCCGCGTATTCGATCACGTAGCCCGTGCCACCGGCGGTGCCGAGTTTGCCGATGATGGCGAGCACGATGTCTTTCGCGGTGACGCCGGGGCCCATGGTGCCGTTCACGGTGACGCGCATGTTCTTGGCGCGCTTCTGGATCAGCGTTTGCGTGGCCAGCACATGCTCCACTTCCGAGGTGCCGATGCCAAAGGCGAGCGCGCCGAACGCACCGTGCGTGCTGGTGTGTGAATCCCCGCAGACGATGGTGGTGCCGGGCAGGGTGAAGCCTTCTTCCGGGCCCACGATATGCACCACGCCCTGGCGTTTGTCGTCCATACGGAAATACTGCACGCCGAATTCGGCGCAGTTGGCTTCCAGTGTTTCCACCTGAATGCGCGAGGTCTCGTCCTTGATGCCTTGAAGGCGATCGCTGGTGGTGGGCACGTTGTGGTCGGCGACCGCCAGCGTCTGCGCGGGGCTATGCACCGGGCGGCCCGCGGCGCGCAGGCCCTCGAAGGCTTGCGGGCTGGTCACTTCATGCACCAGATGGCGGTCGATATACAGCAGGCAGGTGCCATCCTCGGCTTCATGCACGAGGTGGGCGTCGAAGATCTTGTCGAATAAGGTACGGGGCTTCGTGGTCATACGTTTCTTCGCTGGGCTGCGCTTGATTCAGCACCCATCCAAAACGTACTTATTGCGATGGAGCCCCGAATCAAGTTCGGGTGAGGGGGGTTATGCCTTGGCTTCGCTGGCTTTTTCAGCTTTTTCTGCTTTTGCAGCGCTGATGGCGGCCAGATCGAGCTTCTCGCGGATACGCGCCGACTTACCGGTACGGCCACGCAGGTAGTACAGTTTCGCACGGCGAACTTCACCCTGACGCACGCGGGTCACCGATTCGATACGGGCCGAGTAGAGCGGGAAGATACGCTCAACGCCTTCGCCGTGGCTCAGCTTGCGCACGGTGAAGCTGCTGTTGAGGCCCGCGTTCTTTTTCGCGATCACCACGCCTTCGAAGGCCTGGATACGCTCGTTCGCGCCCTCGATGATTTTCACGTTCACGCGAACCACGTCGCCGGCCTTGAAGGCATCGACTTTCGTGTTTTTCATTACTTTTTCAAGCTGTTCAGCTTCGAGTTGTTCAATGATGTTTGCCATGACGTAATCCTATGGGCGCGCTTATCGGTTATCTTTAAGGTGGGGCTTACTACACGCCCGCCTTGGCTTTGGCAAGGGCTTTTTACGGGTAAAATCGCGGCGGATTCGCTGGAATACGGCGGATTGTCACGAAAGCTTCACGAACGCCGGGCGGCCGCTCGCGTATAGTTTATGCTATATGAGCGATAACGATCATTACAAAACGTTGGGTGTGGAGCGCACTGCCGATGAGGCGGCGATCAAATCCGCGTATCGTAAGCTCGCGAAAGAATTCCACCCCGATAAAGTGCGTGGCCTTGCCATTAAGGCAGGCAAAGAAGGCGCCGCGTTGGATGCCGCCATTCAGGAAGGCCAGCAGGCGTTCCAGCGTATTGGTGCGGCCTATGACGTGCTGGGCGATACCGCCAAGCGCGCGAACTATGACCGCAATGGCCATGCAGGCGTGGAGGCCGCCGAGCGCGCCGCACGCGCGCGGCCGGGGCGCGGTGCATCGTCATCCACCGCGCGGGACCCGTTCGAGGATATTTTTGGCAAAGGCTGGCGCGAACGCGCTTCCGATCCGTTCGCGCAGCGCACCAGTAGCGGCAGCGGTACGCATGCCGGAGCGGGCAGCGCGTCAAGCCATGGTGCCAAGCCGGGCGAAGGTGCGCGGGCGAATGCGGGCAGCAGTCGCGCCCGTACCAGCCACGACTTTATGCACGACGCCGAAGAATTCACCCACCGCTATGAAGGCAGTACCCTGCGCCGCGCATTTATGACGTTCGACGTGGTGGATGTGGTGCTGCTTGGCGCGCTGGTGATCGGTGGTATCCGCCAGTGGCGCGAAGCGACAAAGAAAGCGCCTGCGCCTGCGCACGCCCCGGCACCCGAGCCGGCGGCGGCACCTGCTGCCCCGCACCCAGCCGCGGATAAGCCGCTATGGCAGACGCGCGTGCAGGAAGAGCCCGTGCCCATGTACAAGCAGCGTACGCTGTAATTAATCGCGTTTCAGTAAGTCGGGCCGGCGCGCCGCGGTAATCGCACGCGCCTGCTGCAGCCGCCATTTTTCGATATTCGCATGGTGGCCGGAGAGCAGCACCTCGGGCACGGGGCGGCCTTCCCACTCGGCGGGTTTGGTGTAATGCGGGTATTCCAGCAATTGGGCGTATTCGCCATCGCCAAAGCTTTCCTGCCCCAGCGATTCATGCTTGCCCACCACGCCCGGCAGCAGCCGCACGCACCCCTCGATCAGCGCCATGGCGGGCACGTCGCCGCCGGTGAGCACGAAATCGCCAAGGCTCACCTCCAGCGGCTGGTGTTTTTCCAGCACGCGCTCATCCAGCGCTTCGTAGCGGCCACAGAACAGGATCAGGTCGGTCTGCGCCAGTTCGCGCAGCAGCGGCTGGCTCATGCGCACGCCGCGTGGGCTGAAATGAATCAGGCGCGCGTTCGGGCTGGCGGCCTGTGCCGCGGTGATGGCCGCATGCGCCACGTCGGGTTTCAGCACCATGCCCGCGCCGCCGCCATAGGGCGAATCATCCACCACCTGGTGTTTGCCCACGCCATGCTCACGCAGGTTCATCACCTGCAGTTGCCACGCGCCGCGCGCCAGCGCGTCGCCGATCAGCGAATGCGCCAACGGGCCGGGGTACATGTCCGGCATCAGGGTGATGATGGTGGCCTGCCAGGGCTTAGTCACCGCTGGGCTCGTGCTCGGTTTCTTCGGCTTTGCTGCCCATCAGCTCCGGCGGGTTGATGGTGATGCGGCGTGCCGCCACGTCCACCTGCGGGAAATTGGCGTGGGTGAACGAGAACATCTCGGTGTGGCCAGCCACGCGGCGGATCTCAACGATGTCGCCGGCGCCATAATTCTGCACATCCACCACGGTGCCGAAGGCTTTGCCGTCTTCGGTTTCCACGCACAGGCCCATCAGGTCCACCGCGTAGAATTCGTTGGGGTTGCGCGGGGCGGGCAGGGCTTCACGCGGCATGCCCAGCTGCAGCCCACGCAGGGCTTCGGCGGCTTCGCGGCGGGTCACGCCTTCGATCTCGATGATGTATTGGCCCTGCGCTTCGCCAGTTACGCGAAAGCGCATTTCGTTGCCGCGCGCATCGGTAAGGGTTTTGTAGCGTTTAAAATTCTCGGCAGGCTCGGTGAAGGGCTTCACCTTCACGCGGCCGCTCACGCCGTGGGGCTGCGTGATCACGCCAAGCGCGACCCAGCCAGCGGGGGTGGGGGCGATGTCTTGTTCTTTCTGTGCGGGAGTCATGGTCTTTTTTTTTAGTTGGTCTGTACGATAATGCCGATCACGCCCATAACGACGCCGACGATAGCAAGTGCGATTTCCATAATTGGCTCCTAAAGAAAAACGCTGAAATCCTAGCGGACTCCAGCGTTCATTCCTAGTGAAGATTCCGTGACGCTTACGCGGCCGGTGCTTCTTCTGCAGCTTCGGCCGGAGCAGCAGCGGCAGCGGCTTCGGCTTCCTTGGCGGCAGCGGCTTCTGCTTCAGCAGCTGCCTTTGCTTCCGCTTCGGCGGCGGCTTTTTTCTCAACGCGGGTCAGCTTGTCGGCTTTCTTACGGGTCTTTTGCGGCTTGCCGGCTACGTCCGACTTTTTGGTGAGGCCAGCAGCCGAGAGGATGCTGTTCACGCGCTCGGACGGCAGGGCGCCAACGGCCAGCCAATGTTTGATGCGCTCTTCGTTCAGCACCACGCGGCGGGCGCTGTCTTTGGCTTCGAGCGGGTTGAAGGTGCCCAGCTTCTCGATGAAGGCGCCATCGCGCGGCGAGCGCTTATCGGCAGCAACGATGCTGTAGAAGGGACGTTTTTTAGCGCCACCACGGGCGAGACGGATAACGGCAGACATTTAAATCTCCTTTCGGTTGAACCACTTAGCCACCCCATGTGGCATCGCGCTTCATATACCCAAGTGAAACCTGCGTGTTGCAGGGGTGGTGGCTTTAACCATACTGTCACGCAACTGGCAACCGGTTTTTGCTAGGCTTCTTCGCATGGAACCTACTGCACATGCCCTGCCGAACCGTGCGCTCGATGCGCTCGGCCAGCAATGGGACGAGTATAAACGCGCCGTAGCGCACCGCGACATGCATCACGGGCAGCGCGGCTTGAGCATGGCCGAACGCGCCGAGCATATCGAAGGGCTGGTGCGCGGACTGGCCGCGCTTGCGCCGCCGCGCGCGCAGCATGTGGCGATCGATCCGGGGCAGGGCAGTATCGACGGGCTGCTGAAAGATATTCGCAGCGCACGCGAGGCAGTGGTGCCGCCGCGCCGCCAGCATGAGCCGAAATACCGTTACGCCATTAACCGTGAAAGCGATCAGGCGATTGCCTTCCTGCGCGAATTCGCCAGCCAGTGGGACGGGCCGGATGCGGCCTACACCCGCCAGCATTTCCCGAACTTGCGGCACGCTGCGCAAACGGCGGCGCACATGGTGGCGGCGTATGACCTCAGCGTGGAGCTGGAGCAGGAATTCAACCGCAGCCAGTTTGGCGGGCCCATTCCGCCCGCGGTGCGTGGCCGTGCGTTCGATGCCATCAAATCAAAAACCGAAAAACTGAGCGACGCATTGCCGCCGCTGGTGCCGGTGGATGAGGTGGCCCAGCGTTACCTGCCGCCAGACCAGTTCGGGCGTTACAATGAATGCCTGCAATCGCTGCATTTCACGTTGAACACGCTGCCCGCTGCGATGATGCCCAACCGCACCGACCCGGTGGCGGATATCCAGAAAGGCGTGAACGAACTGCGCTACGAAGCCTGCGCCGCGGCGCACCGTGCGTTCCGCCAGATCAGCCTTGCCTACAAGGCGGATCGCAAACTCATTCACCACGACGCGAAGTTGCAAGGTGCGCTTGATCCCATCCGTCAGGCATTGCCCATGCTGGATCGCGTGTACCATGCGCGCTGGGCGCTGCTTGCCGATGCCATTGGCGATACGGTGAAAAGCAATCGCAAGCTGCTTGAGAACCAGGGCAAGCTGAAACCGCAGACCCATGCGGAAATGCAGCAGGAGCGCCGCGAACAGACCGGCGAGGCGCAGGGCAGGCTGTTCTAGCCGAGATTGCCGAACATGCGCTTCAGCGCCATCGGGTTCATCATGCCTTTGCCGCCCATTTTCTTCATTTGCTTCATCATGGTTTCCATTTGCTGGTATTGTTTTACCAGCTGGTTCACCTGCTGCACCGTGGTGCCCGACCCGGTGGCAATGCGGCGGCGGCGCGAGGCATTGAGCAGGTTCGGCTGCGCGCGCTCTTTTTTCGTCATGGAGAGGATGATCGCTTCCTGACGGGCGAAGACCGACTCGTCGATCTCTTTGCCCGCCATGGCTTCCTTGATCTTGCCCATGCCCGGCATAAGGCTCAGCATGCTGCCTACACCGCCCATTTTTTTGATCTGCTGCATGTGCTTCAACATATCGTTCATGTCGAACGCACCGGCCATCATACGCTTGGCGGATTCTTCGGCGTCTTTCTCGTTCAGCACTTCGGCGGCGCGTTCCACCAGCGCCACCACATCGCCCTTATCCAGAATGCGGCCCGCCACGCGTGCGGGGTGGAATGGCTCCAGCGCGTCGATCTTCTCGCCAAGCCCTACGAACTTAATGGGCTGGCCCGTGACGTGGCGCATGGAAAGCGCGGCACCGCCGCGCGCGTCGCCATCCATCCGCGTCAGGATGATGCCGGTTACGCCCACCGCGTCGTGGAAGCTTTTGGCGATGTTCACCGCGTCCTGCCCGGTCAGCGCATCGGCCACCAGCAGGGTTTCGATGGGGCGCGCCATGGCCTTCACGTCGATGAGTTCCTGCATCAGCGCGTCGTCCACATGCAGGCGGCCGGCGGTATCCAGCAGTAGCACGTCGTAGCCGCCCTTGCGTGCCGCATCCATTGCGCGTTCGGTAATGGCGCGCGGTTGCTCGCCGGGCACGATGGGCAGGCTATCCACCCCCGCTTGCACGGCCACGGTGGCCAGCTGTTCCTGCGCGGCGGGGCGATACACATCCAGCGACGCTACGAGCACGCGCTTGCGCTGTTTATCTTTCAGGCGTTTGGCGAGTTTGGCGGTGGAGGTGGTTTTGCCCGAGCCTTGCAACCCGCACATCAGCACCACCGCGGGCGGGGTGGCGGCAAGGTTCAGTTCGTTCGCCGGCGCGAGGGATTTTTGAAGTTGCTCCGCAAGGCCGCCCGCGCTTTGTTCCGTCGCGGGGCCGGGGAGCGGGCTTGCTTCGCCGCCCAGCAGGTAGACCAGTTCGTCATGCACCAGCTTGATGACCATTTGCGCCGGGTTCACGGTGGCGATCACCTGCGCGCCCACGGCTTTCTCTTTCAGCCCGGCGATAAAGTCCTTCACCACGGGCAGGGCCACGTCGGCCTCCAGCAGGGCGATGCGCACTTCGCGCATGGCGGCATCCACGTCCTCGGCGCTCAGCACACCTTTGCGGCGGAGCTTGTCGAAGGATTCGGCCAGTTTCTTGGAAAGATTCTCAAACATGATGCGCAGGAAGTAGAGGCAGCGAAGCAAAAACACAAGCGCGCCGCGACGATAAAAAAATGCCGCAGGCCCGAGGGGCGCAGCGGCATAAGGTTTTGAGAGACACAGAATCAATCGGCACCAGTACTATCGCGAGTGATAATCATTCGCAACATAAATTTTAACATGATGATTTTTAATGAATTAGTTGTTAATAGAAAGCCGTGCGCCGATGGGTGGGAGTATAGGTTGCTGTTTTCCCTGTGTTTGCGTATGGTGGCGCCTCGTTAAATACTGGAATCGCCGGATGACAACACCTACCCCCACGCAAGACATCGCCTCGCTGAGCTTTGAAGCGGCCATGAAAGAGCTGGAAGCGATTGTGAAATCGCTTGAATCCGGCAATGCCGACCTTGACCGCGCCATTGCGGATTACCAGCGCGGCAACGCGCTGAAAGAACATTGCCTTGCCAAGCTGGCCGAAGCCAAGCTGAAGGTGGAGCAGATCACCGTCGCGGCCGATGGGTCGCTCACCACGCAACCATTTCCCGCTGAGTAACCCATGAAAACCGAGCCAAGCATGACCACCAACCTGCAAAACGCCCTCGCCAGTGTCTCCGAAAAACTGGATGCGGTGATGAACGACCTGCTGCCCAGCCCGCTGACGCTCAGCACCAAGGTGATCTCGTTCAACAGCCGCCAGGAAGAAGCGGAAGTGGCGCCCGCACCCAGCGGCGAAGCGAAGGTAATGGAAGCGATGCGCTATTCCGCGCTGGGCGGGGGCAAGCGCCTGCGCCCGTTTTTGACCGTGGAATCGGCCAAACTGTTCGGTGTGAACCCCGACGCGGCGATGATGACCGCCGCCGCCATGGAATTCGTGCATGTTTACTCGCTCATCCACGATGATCTTCCTGCCATGGATAACGATGATTTCCGCCGCGGCAAACCGTCGAACCACAAGCAGTTCGGCGAAGCCGCCGCCATTCTGGCGGGCGATGCGCTGCTGACCTATGCGTTCGAAGTGCTGGCCAACCCCAAAGTGCATGCCGATGCGAACGTGCGCTGCGAACTCATTCGCAGCGTGGCGCGTGCAGCCGGTGTGCGCGGCATGGTCGGCGGGCAGATGATGGACCTCGACGCCGAGCATAAAGAGCTGAGCGTGGAAGAAGTGATCCGCCTGCAGCGCCTGAAAACCGGTGAGATGTTCGCGGTGAGCTGTGAAGCCGGTGCGATTCTCGGCAAAGCGCCCGAACAGCTGCGCGCACGCCTGCAGCGCTACGCGCATGACATTGGCCTTGCGTTTCAGATCACCGATGATTTGCTGGACGTGGAAGGCACCCGCACCGAAACCGGCAAAGGTACGCAGAAAGATGCTGCTGCTGGTAAAGCCACGCTGGTATCCGCCCTTGGGGTGGAACGCGCGCGCGAGCAGGCGAACACGCTGGCCGCGCAGGCGCTGGATCATCTCAGCGCGTTCGATGAGCGCGCCACCGCGCTGCGCGAACTCGCGAAGTTCGTGGTGACCCGTAAGAACTAGGTTTTTGTCATTCCTGCGGAAGCAGGAATCCACGTACATTAAAGGAGATTCCTGCTTCCGCAGGAATGACAATGTGGGGAAACTTCGCCTCGATCTTCTGTTAGTTGCACAAGGCCTTGCCGAATCGCGCAGCAAGGCGCAGGCCTATATCATGGCCGGGCTGGTCTATCTGGGCGAGAAGAAACTCGACAAAGCTGGGCAGGAATTGCCCGAGGATGCCGCCATTACCGTACGCGGCAAAGAGCACCCGTGGGTGTCGCGCGGGGGCATGAAACTGGCCAAAGCGCTCAGCGAATACGCCATCGACCCCACCGGTATGGTCGCGATGGATGTGGGCTCCAGCACTGGCGGCTTCACCGACGTGCTGCTGACACATGGCGCGGCGAAAGTCTATGCGGTGGATGTGGGCACTGGCCAGCTCGACCCCAAAATTCGCAACGATGCGCGCGTGGTGGTGATGGAGCAGACCAACGCCCGCCACCTGACGCGTGAGATGGTTGCCGATGCGCTGCAATTGATCGTGTGCGACGCGAGTTTCATCTCGCTGAAGAAAGTGCTGCCCGCCGCGCTGGCGCTGGCCGCACCGGCAGCGCAACTGGTCGCGCTCATCAAACCGCAGTTCGAAGTGGGCAAGGCCGAAGTGTCGCGCGGTAAGGGCGTCATTACCGATCCCGCGTTGCACGAGGCGGTATGCGTGGATATTCGCCAGTGGCTAGAGGCCGAAGGCTGGGCGGTGCAGGGCATCACGCTGAGCCCCATCACCGGGCCGAAGGGCAACAAAGAATTCCTGATCTATGCATTACGTCATTGCGAGGAGCGCCGCGAGGCGGCAATCCAGTAAGTGCTACTTGCCCGGTCTGGATTGCTTCGCTATCGCTCGCAATGACGGGAGAAAATATGGAAATGATGGTCACTTATCTACGCGAAGGGTTTTTGGCACGGTTGCTGCCAGCGGCCAAAGAAACCACGTTGCAGGCCTTGCAGCAGTTCCAGCCGGAAGCCTATGTGCAGGCCAGCCTGTTCGCGGCGCTGGGCGCGTTACTGGCCAGTGCCCTGCTTTACGCGGTTGGGGTCTGGCTGCGGCGCGTGCCGAAAAAGGTGAGCACCGAGGCCCAGCAGGACCGCATCGAAAAACTGCGTGGCGCGGCCATGCACTGGCTGCCATGGCTTCTGATTTTGTCACCCACGCCGGTTGGTGGTATGTTGATCCTCGCGGCGGGGTTCTTCGGCCTGCGCCCGTTCGTGGCGGCGCTGGCCATTCTCGGCGGCGAGATCCTGTGGCGCGCCAGCCCACTTTTGTAAGGGGAAGACCATGACCAACAATGTGATTCGGGTGCTGCCACGCAACGCGTTTGCGCTCGACCTGCGGCTGGATAGCCTGAACGTTTCGGACATGCGGGTGTTCCCTGCGCTTTCCGCCATCACCAAGCTGGAAGCTGCGGGCAAGCACCTGATCGGCCACGTGGTGGGCCCGAAGAAAAGCGCGCTTATCGGCATCGTCACCGAAGACGAATACACCGCACTGCGCAGCCTCATTCATGAGCAATGCCACGTCGCGCCCGACGCGATCGCTCCCAGTTGGCGCGCGCCCGCGAACGGGCAGGGGCTGGCGCTTTACTAGGCCGCCTTCTTTTTCGCTTTCGGCTTAGGCTTGGCTTTTGCTTTCGCCGTTGCTTTGGGCTCAGGCGTTTCGGCTTTGGCCTTCACCTTGGGCGATTTCTTGGCCAGCAGCGGTTTCAGGTAGCGCCCGGTGATGGAAGCGGCCGTGGCCGCGACCTGCTCCGGCGTGCCGGTGGCCACTACGTAGCCGCCCTTGTCGCCGCCGCCGGGCCCGATATCCACGATATGGTCGGCGGTCTTGATAACGTCGAGGTTATGCTCGATCACCACCATGGTGTTGCCCGCATCCACCAGCTTTTGCAACACGCCGAGCAGCTTGCGAATATCTTCACTGTGCAGGCCGGTGGTCGGCTCGTCGAGGATGTAGAGCGTTTTGCCGGTGGCGCGCTTGCTCAGCTCTTTTGCCAGCTTGATGCGCTGCGCCTCGCCGCCGGAAAGTGTGGTGGCCGACTGGCCGAGCTTGATGTAGCCAAGCCCCACTTCCTGCAGCGCCACGAGCTTTTCGCGGATGCTGACATGCGCCGAGAAATACTCGGCCGCTTCTTCCACGGTCATGTTCAGCACGTCGGCAATGGATTTGTCCTTGTACTTCACTTCCAGCGTTTCGCGGTTGTAGCGCGCGCCTTTGCATTGGTCACAGATCACGTACACATCCGGCAGGAAGTGCATCTCGATCTTGATCATGCCATCGCCTTGGCAGGCCTCGCAGCGGCCACCCTTGACGTTGAAGCTGAAGCGCCCGGCCTGATAGCCGCGCGATTTCGCCTCGGGCAGGCCCGCGAACCAGTCGCGAATGGGTTGGAAGGCGCCGGTGTAGGTCACCGGGTTGGAGCGCGGCGTGCGGCCGATGGGCGACTGGTCGATCTCGATGATCTTGTCGATATGCTCCAGCCCGTCGATGCGGTCATGCGCGCCGGGTTGCAGCTTCGTGCCGTGCAGGCGGCGGGTAACCGCCTTGTACAGCGTGTGGATGACCAGCGAGCTTTTGCCACCGCCCGATACGCCGGTGACGCAGGTGAACAGGCCAAGTGGAATTTCCACGTTGATGTTGCGCAGGTTGTTGGCGCGCGCATTGGTAATGCTGATGCGGCGATTCTTCATGGGCGTGCGGCGCTGCGCGGGCAGGGCGATCTCCTTCGCGCCGCTGAGGTATTGGCCGGTCACCGATTTGGGGTTCTTCATCACCTGTTCGGGGGTGCCCTTGGCCACCACATGGCCGCCATGCACGCCCGCGCCGGGGCCCATATCCACTAGGTAATCGGCGCGCTTCATGGTGTCTTCGTCGTGCTCCACCACGATCACGGTGTTGCCCAGCGCGCGTAGATGCTCCAGCGTGCCAAGCAGGCGGTCGTTGTCGCACTGGTGCAGGCCGATGCTGGGCTCATCCAGCACGTAGACCACGCCGGAAAGGCCGGAGCCGATCTGCGAGGCGAGGCGGATGCGTTGCGATTCGCCGCCCGAGAGCGTGCCGGATTCGCGGCGCAAGGTCAGGTAATCCAGCCCCACATTCTGCAGGAAGCCAAGGCGCGCGGTGATTTCCTTTAGGATCTTCTCTGCGATCTTGTTCTGTTTCTCGGTGAGGTGTTGCGGCAGTTGCGCGAACCAGTTCACGGCTTGCTCAATGGTCAGCTCCGTCACCTGCGCGACGTTCTTATCCGACACGCGCACGCACAGCGATTCGGGCTTCAGGCGCGCACCGTTGCAGCTTTCGCACGGCGCGGTGGCCTGGAATTTCTCCAGCTCCTCGCGCGTCCAGTCGGACTCGGTCTCTTCGTAGCGGCGTTGCAGGTTGCCGACCACGCCTTCGAACGGCTTGTGGCTGTGGAAGGTGCGCGAGCCGTCGAAATACGCGATCTTGATGGGCTCTTTCGTGCCGTTGATGATGATGTCCTGCATCGATTCCGGCAGGTCGCGGAAGGGCGTTTGCATGCTGTGCTTGTAGTGGCGCACCACGGCTTCCAGCGCTTGCTGGTAGAACTTGGCGTGGCCGCTGGCCCATGGCGCTATCGCGCCTTGCGACAGGCTCAGGCCGGGGTCCGGCACGATGAGCGCTTCGTCGAAATACATTTGCGTGCCCAGCCCGTCGCAGGTGGGGCAGGCGCCGAATGGGCTGTTGAACGAGAAGATGCGCGGCTCGATCTCGGCCAGCGTGAAGCCGGAAACGGGGCAGGCGAATTTGGCGCTGAAGGTCAGCGTGTCGCCCTTGGCGTATTTCTTCTTTTTGTCTTGCGCGTCCTCGGCGAATTCCACTTGGATGAGGCCTTCGGAAATGCCCAGCGCGGTCTCGATGGAATCGGCAAGGCGGTTGCCCAATTCAGCACTCACCTTGATGCGATCCACCACAATGGCGATGTCATGTTTCTTGTTCTTATCAAGGCTCGGCAGGTCGCTCAGCTCATGCAGTTCGCCGTCGATCTTCACGCGGGTGAAGCCGCGCTTTTGCAGCATCTGCAATTCCTTGCGGTGTTCGCCTTTGCCGCCGCGCACGATGGGGGCCAGCAGCATCAGCTTGGTGCCCTCGGGCAGGGCGGTGATGGCATCCACCATCTGGCTGACGGTCTGCGATTCGATGGGCAGGCCCGTGGCGGGCGAATAGGGAATGCCGATGCGCGCGTAGAGCAGGCGCAGGTAGTCGTAAATCTCGGTCACGGTGCCCACGGTCGAACGCGGGTTCTTGCTTGTGGTTTTCTGGTCGATGGCGATGGCCGGCGACAACCCGTCGATGCTTTCCACATCCGGCTTGTCGTTGATGTTCAGGAATTGGCGCGCATAGGCGCTGAGCGATTCCACGTAGCGGCGCTGGCCCTCGGCGTAGAGCGTATCGAACGCGAGCGACGACTTGCCCGAACCCGACAGCCCGGTGATGACCACCAGCTTTTCCTTCGGCAGGTCGAGGTCGATGTTCTTCAGGTTGTGCTGCTTCGCGCCGCGAATGGAAATGACGTCTTGCTGTGCCATGGGTTTCCTTGCCGTTTGGGGGAGCGCACTATATGGGGCAACGGCATGGCTAGTCAATGCGCGAGGGGTGTGAATTTCACCGGATTGTCATAAACAAACCGGCCCCCGCCGCTAGAATGCAGGAAAGGGAGCATGCCGCATGAATCAACCGTTTGATTTTCGACGCTTACTGAAGACCGCAAGCCCGGCCGAGCCGCCGGTGCCCAGCAACGATGTACATGCCCAGCCGCGCCATGCCGTGTGCGACGAATCGGAAGGCATGAGCGTGGAAGAGCAGCGCGCGTGGGACAAGGCGAACCCCGGCCAGCAATCCGCGCCCTATCCGCCGGGCCAGCACCAGCAATGGGTTGACCTGCTTCGCAGCAACCGCTGGGACAACGCGCGCGAACGCTAAACACGAGCTTATCCACTGCTGCGGATGCTGCTTGCCAGCACCGCGCGGTTGCCTATGATGGGCGTCTTATTCTTTTTTTTTACACGGAGACGACGATGGCAGGCAGCATTAACAAAGTGATTCTCGTAGGAAACCTTGGGTTCGACCCCGAAATCCGCGCAACGCAGGATGGGCGCGAGATCGCGAACCTTCGCCTTGCCACCAGCGAAAGCTGGAAAGACCGCAACACCGGCGAGCGCAAAGAGAAAACCGAATGGCACCGCGTGGTGATCTTCAACGAGCCGCTGGTGCGCGTGGCGAAAGAGTACCTGAAAAAAGGTTCGAAGCTCTACATCGAAGGCCAGCTGCAGACCCGCAAATGGACCAACAAGGACGGCCAGGAGCAGTATTCCACCGAGGTGGTGCTGCAGGGCTATAACGGCAACCTCACCATGCTCGACAGCCCGCGTGACCGCGGCGCCAGCAGCGGCGGTGGCTACAGCAACGATGACGGCTTCAGCCAGCAGGGCAGCTATGGTAACGCAGCACCCCAGCGTGCGCGCGCTGTCGAAGCCGAACTGGACGACGAAATCCCGTTTTAGTTAGCCGTCATTGCGAGGAGCGAAGCGACGCGGCAATCCATCGTTAGGGGTTCTCCCAAGGTGGATTGCTTCACACTTTGTTCGCAATGACATAGTGGATCGTATGACGAAAACACCCTTCCTGAAAATGCACGGCACCGGCAACGACTTCGTCGTGCTGGATGCCCGTGCGCACCCCATCAGCATGAACGCCACGCTGGCCGCGCAGCTTTCGCACCGCCAGTTCGGCATTGGCTGCGACCAGCTGCTGTTGCTTGAGAAATCCGACGTGGCGGATGTGCGCATGCGCATTTTCAATGCCGACGGTTCGGAGATCAGCACCTGCGGTAACGCGACGCGCTGCATGGCCGATTTCGTGATGCGCGAAGCGGGTAAGGATACCGCCAGCATCGAGACCGCCGCGGGCATTCGCACCGGCACGCGCGTGGGCGAATCCAGCGTGCAGGTGGATATGGGCGCGCCGCAGTTCGACTGGCAGGCGATCCCGCTTTCCGAGTCGCGCAACACGCTGCATCTCGGCCTGCAGGAAGGCCTGCTGATGGACCCCGTGGCCGTGAGCATGGGCAACCCGCATGCGATCTTTTTCGTGCGTGACCTGAAGCACATCAAAATGGCCGAGGCGGGGCCGAAGCTGGAGCACCACCCGCTCTTCCCGCAACGCGCCAATATCAGCGCGGTGCAGGTCATTGCGCCCGATCATTTGCGCATGGTGGTGTGGGAACGCGGCACCGGCCTGACCATGGCCTGCGGCTCGGCCGCCTGCGCCGCGGTGGTGGCCGGGGCACTGCGTGAAGTAAGCTTGCGCAAGGCCACCGTGGAATTGCCGGGTGGCACACTGGAAGTGGAATGGACCGCCGACGACCGCGTGCTGATGAGTGGCCCGGTCGCTTACGTGTTCAACGGCGAGATTGCTCTGTAGAAAAACGGAGGGGGAGTCGCCGGAGCGACTCCCAAGCCTCACTGAGGTAGGTACACGGTAAAACGGGCTTCCGACGCGCCGACATGGTGAGGATAGCCCTCGAATGTCAGCCCGTGCTGGATCGCGACTTGCGACAGCACCAGCAAAATGCGCTGGCTGGGCGGGAACTTGGCGACCAGCTTCTTGGGTTTGTTTTTCCATTTCAGCTGGGCGATGTCCGTTCCCTCTTTCTCGAGCGCAGTGATGATGCGTTTGGTGGCAAATTCACGAACCGCCAACGCAACAAAAGCGTCTTGCGTCAGAGTGGTATCCGTCATGCGTTTACTCCCATACTTCAATCGGGTCACAGGATTGTGAGCTTGCGATTGGATCTTTTAAAAAAGAAAAGAACGGCGCTGCCCTAGCAGCAATGCATGACGGTTTAATGACAGAATACGAAGCAAACCTTTACTTTCTGCGGTTTTTCGCTAGATAGGCGGCCATGTCCATCGATGTTGTCACCTTCGGCTGCCGCCTGAACACCTACGAGAGTGAGGTGATGAAGAAGCACGCGCAGGACGCAGGGCTCGCCGAGACCATCATTTTCAACACCTGCGCCGTCACCGCGGAAGCTGAAGCGCAGGCCCGCCAGGCCATTCGCCGTGCGCGGCGCGAGCACCCGTCCAAGCGCATCGTGGTGACCGGCTGCGCGGCGCAGGCGCGTCCTGAGCAGTTCAGTGAAATGCCTGAAGTGAACGCCGTGTTGGGCAACGAAGAGAAAATGCATGCCGCGCCGTACCTCGCCATCGACAGCGAGCGCGCGCAGGTCAACGACATCATGAGCGTGAAAGAAACGGCGGCGCATCTGGTCGCGTCGTTCGACGGCAAAGCCCGCGCTTTCATGCAGGTGCAAAATGGCTGCAACCACCGCTGCACCTTCTGCATCATCCCCTATGGCCGCGGCAATTCACGTAGCGTGCCCGTGGGCGAAGTGGTGGCCCAAGCCCGTGCGCTGGTAGAAGCCGGCTATAACGAGATCGTGTTCACCGGCGTGGATGTTTCCGACTATGGCAAGGACCTGCCCGGCGCGCCCACGCTGGGGCAGATGATGCGCCGCGTGCTGGCGCTGGTGCCGGAGCTCAAACGCCTGCGACTTTCCAGCATCGACGCGGTGGAAGTGGACGAGGATCTCTACCGCCTCATCGCCGAAGAGCCGCGGCTGATGCCGCATCTGCATGTCAGCCTGCAGGCGGGCGACGACATGGTGCTCAAGCGCATGAAGCGCCGCCATTTGCGGGCGGATATTATTGCATTCTGCGCGAAGGTGCGCGCCCTGCGGCCGGATATGGTGTTCGGCGCGGACATCATCGCGGGCTTTCCCACCGAAACGGACGCGATGTTCGACAACACCCTGCAGCTGGTGGACGAGGTGGGCCTGACCTACCTGCATGTGTTCCCCTATTCGGCGCGCCCGGGCACGCCGGCCGCGCGCATGCCGCAAGTGCCCAAGGACGTGCGCAAGGCCCGCGCGGCACAGCTGCGCGAAGCGGGCGCGCGCCAACTGGCGGGCTATCTTGCCGGGTTGGTGGGCAGCGCGCAGCAGATCGTGGTGGAGCAGGACGGGCTGAGTGGCCACGCTGCCGGGTTCGCCCCCATTAAACTAACCGCGCCACGGCCGGTGGGTAGCCTGCACACGGTGCGCATCGCCCACGCCGACGCACAGTATGGATACGCCGCATGAACTGGTTCTCCCGCTTGTCGGATGGTCTGAAAAAGACCTCCACATCGCTCACCGAAGTGTTCACCAAGACCAAGCTGGATCAGGACACGCTCGATGCGCTGGAAGAACAGCTCATCATGGCGGATATGGGCGCGGCGACGGCCGCGAGCATCGTGGCCGAGATCGCGGAAGGCCGCGTGGATAAGGATATTTCGGCCGAGGAGATCCGCGCGCTGCTGGCCGCCGCGGTCGCCAAGCGTTTGGCCCCCTTCGCCACGCCGCTGGACGTGGCCGCCCACGCACCCTGCGTGGTGCTGGTGGTGGGGGTAAATGGCAACGGAAAAACTACCACCATCGGCAAGCTGGCCTACCAGCACCAGCAGGCGGGCCGCCGGGTGGCGCTGGTGGCGGCAGATACGTTCCGCGCAGCCGCCGTAGCGCAGCTGCAGCGCTGGGCCGAACGCGGATGCTGCCTGTTCTTCAGCGGGGCGGAAGGGGCCGACCCTGCCGCCGTGGCCTATGCCGGGCTGGAAGCCGCGATGCAGCAACGCGCCGATGTGGTGTTCATCGACACCGCCGGTCGCCTGCATACCAAGAAGGAACTGATGGCCGAGCTGGAGAAGATCACCAAGGTCATGCGCAAGCTGGTGCCGGACGCGCCGCACCACGTGCTGCAGGTGCTGGATGCGACCACCGGCCAGAACGCGTTGATGCAGCTGGAGGCGTTCAAGCAGGTGGCCGGGGTGACCGGGCTGGTCGTCACCAAGCTGGACGGCACCGCGAAAGCGGGCGTCGTGCTGGCGCTTGCCGAGAAGTTTCGCCTGCCAATTCATGCACTTGGCGTGGGCGAGGGCGAGGGTGACCTGCAACCTTTCCGGGCCGAGGATTTTGCCCGTGCGCTGGCGGGCGTGGCGGCCTGAGTTTCGGCTGTGATAACTTGGCCGCTATCGGTGCGGCACAGGCGCGATATTTACGCAAATTTAGTAAATTCTTGGTATTCTTTTTAGAATTAAGTATAATCGGCGGAACTATAAGCATATTCGCCGTTTTTAACGGTGCCTTTGCCAAAAAACCAATGGGGTACATCGATGTCCACCGGTCGCCTGCGCGCTGATCCGCTGTTCCAGGGGCTTGCACGCCCGCCCATGATCGCGGGCGTCAGCTACATGTATTTCGTGCTGAACGCCATGATCACCATGGTCATGTTCATCAACACGCACTCGTTCCTGTCGTTCCTGATCGGCGGCATCATCCACCTGTTCGGCTACCTGCTCTGCATGAAGGAGCCGCGCGCGGTGGAACTGTGGATGCTGCGCATGAAACACGGCTACCGCAGCTGGAACCGCCATTTCTACCACCACACCAATTCCTACGACGTGTTCTAGGAGCATTGCTGAACCATGTTATTGAAGCCGCTGAAACGTCGTCAGGTGTCCAAGGCTGTGTATGCCGGGCGCGAAGTTTCGGCTGCGGATTTTATTCCCTACGAGCACCATTGGGACAAAGAGACCATCATCACCAAAAAGCGTGAACTGCTGCAGGTGATCAAGATCGAGGGTTTCTCCTTCGAGACCGCCGACGACGACGTCGTCGATATGAAGAAGATGGTGCGCAACTCGCTCTATAAATCCATGGCGGAAGGTACCTTCGCCATGTGGTTCCACACCATTCGTCGCCGCCAAAGCGCCTATCCGGGCGGCGACATGCCGCCGGGCTACGCCAAATACGTGGACGATAAATGGAAGCATAAGCACCATTCGCGCTCCAGCTTCGTCAACGAGCTGTACGTGACCGTGGTGCGCAAGCAGGACACCAAGGGCGCGGCGAAGATCGAGAACATCTTCAGCAAGCTTGAGCGCCGCACCAACAAAGACGCCGACAGTGTGCAGCTGAAGGAAATGCACAAGGAGCTGAAAGAGGCCGTCTACCGCGTAATGGCGACCTTCAAGGATTATGGCGCACGCACCCTGACCACCAAGATGACCGAATACGGGCCCGTATCCGAACCGCTGGAGTTCCTGGGCAAGCTGGTGAATGCCGGCGACACGCAGAAAATGCTCGTGCCCACCATCGACATTGCGCATTACCTGCCGGTGAACCGCCTGTATTTCGGCAGCCGCGCCATCGAGATCCGCACGCCCACGGGCACGAAATACGCAGGCATGATCAGCATCAAGGAATATTCGCCGCACACCGCCGCGGGCATTATGGATGCGTTCCTGCAGCTGCCGTTCGAATTCGTGGTGTCGCAAAGCTACCAGTTCGAGAACCGGCAGACCAATATCGGCTCCATGCAGCTGCAGCAGCGCCGCATGATGCAGGCGCAGGACGTGGCGGTAAGCCAGGTGCGCGAGATCTCCGAAGCGCTGGATATGTCCATGTCCGGCCATATCGCGTTCGGCGACCACCACCTGACCGTGCTTTGCTACGAAGATAATTTGAACGCGCTGGAAGGCGCGCTTTCCATGGTGATCGCCGAGCTGGTGAATGTGGGCATCAACCCGGTGCGCGAAAAGCTGGTGATGGAGCAATGTTTCTGGGCGCAGCTGCCCGCGAACTTCGATTTCATCGGCCGCCGCTCGAAGATCAATACGCTGAACATCGCCGGTTTTGCGGCCATGCACAACTACCCCATCGGTCGCGAAAGCGGCAACCACTGGGGCGATGCAGTGACCGTGTTCGACACCACCTCGGGCACGCCGTTCTTCTTCAATTTCCATGCGCGCGACGTGGGCCACACCACCATCATCGGCCCGACCGGTGCGGGTAAGACCGTGCTCATGAACTTCCTGTGCGCGCAGGCGCGCAAATATAACTGCCGCATGTTCATGTTCGATAAAGATCGCGGGGCGGAAATTTTTGTGCGCGCGCTGGGCGGCAAATACACCAACATCGACCCCGGGCGCGCGTGCTATTTCAACCCGCTGCAGCTCGACGATACGATGGAGAATCGCAGCTTCATCAGCGAGTGGGTCACGGCGCTGGTGTCGTCCACCGGCGAGGTCATCACCGCCGAGGATCTGGACATCATCGCCCGCGCGGTGGATGGGAATTTCAAACTCGCCAAGGAAGACCGGGTGCTGCGCAACATCGCGCCGTTCTTCGGGCTGGAAACGCCGGGCAGCATTGCCGCGCGCCTGAAGCAGTGGCATTCCGGCGGGCGTTACAGCCAGATATTCGACAACGCGCAGGACGTGGTGAATTTCCAGGCCGACACCGTCTTCGGCTTCGAGATGGGCGACGTGCTGGCCAACAAGGCCACGCTCATTCCGGTGCTGCTGTACCTGTTCCACCGCATCCAGATCTCGCTGGATGGGACGCCGACCATGATCATCCTCGACGAGGCATGGGCGCTGATCGATAACAAAGTCTTCGCGGGCAAAATTAAAGACTGGCTGAAAACGCTGCGTAAGCTGAACGGCATGGTGGTGTTCGCCACCCAGTCGGTGGAAGATGCGGTGAATTCCGGCATCTCCGACACGCTCATCCAGCAGACGGCGACGCAGATCTTCCTGCCGAACCCGAAAGCGACCGAGCCATACCGCAAAGCCTTCATGCTTTCGGAGCGCGAGTTCAACCTGCTGAAGAACACCGACCCCGCGACGCGCTACTTCCTGGTGAAGCAGGGCAAGGACGTGGTGGTCGCGCGCATCGACCTGTCGGGCATGGATGACATCATCAACGTGCTCTCGGGGCGGGCGGAAACCGTGGTGCTGCTGGACGAGATCCGCGCGCAGGTGGGCGACGACCCCGAAGACTGGCTGCCCATTTTCACCCAGAGGGTAAAGAAACTTTGACCGTACGCGCGCGCATGTTGGGCCTGCTTGCCATGGTGTGCACCATGGTAGCCTTGTTTGCTGCGCCCAGCCCCGCCATGGCACAGGCCACCACGCCGCCCACCAAATGCTCGGAATATGTGGGCGTGACCAACCGCATCGTCACCTGCGTGCGCGAAACGATCGAGGCGGTATCCTACAAATATTACGATGAATTCTACCCCTACGTGCAGGGCATGATCGCGGGCTTCCTCACGCTATCGGTGATCATTTACGGCATCATGGCGTCGTTCGGGATGCTGGAGAAGATCGGCCGCGACACGTTCGTGCTGATGATCAAGCTGGCCTGCATCACCTTCTTCATCACCAACACCGACTTCATGTATGAGAACATCGTGAAGGCCATGGATGCGGCCGGGGAATCGGTGGTGGAGTTCACGCCCGATAGCGGGCCGCTGACCGACCAGACCAATGCCGACAACGCAACCTGCCTCAAGCGCATGCGTGAGGCCATCGGCGCGACGGATTCGAAGAATTTCAGCCCGCCATGGCTGGCGGTGGATTGCATGATCGATTCGGTCATCGGCATCAAGGTGCCCACCAATGGCGATGGCACCACCCCCACCAAAGGCGCGCCGGATAAGTGGTTCAACGACAATCTCGACAAGGAAGGTTTGTCGCGCGGGGTGATCGGCTTCTTCTTCTCCACGCTGCAAAGCTCGGTCATGGGCTTCATGTTCGCGGTGATCGGCTTCTTCTTCGTGTATTCGCTGGTCTGGCTTATCGCCAAGGCGTTGTTCACGTATCTTGCCGCCTATATCGCGCTGGCGTTCATGGTCATCTTCGCGCCCATCTTCATTCCGCTCATCCTGTTCCGTCCCACCAAGGAATATTTCACGAAATGGGCCAAGCTGGTCATCTCCTTCATGCTGCAGCCGGTCATTATTCTGGTGTTCATCAGCTTCACGATCGCAGCGATCGACCTTGCCCTGTTCACGGGCGATTATTCGGTGATGTACCGCATCGCGGGCGATGCGTCGCGCCAGAAGGGGTTCAACCTCAATAAATACCTCGAGGAGAATGAGGTTTCGAAGAAAGTACCTTCCGCGCCCGTGCAGGTGCGCACGGGCCGCACCTCGGCCGATAAGCTCGAGAAAACGGTGGGCAGTATTTTCGACAACTCCACCTGGATCGATTGCAGTAAGAAGGTGATGGACGGCGACCCGAAGGCGAAAGCGGCATGCTCGCAGAGCTACCCGGTGCAGGTCTGGCGCGATTCCATCGACTGGAAAAAGCTGGCGGAAGTGCGCACCCCCGCCGTGACCGTTTCCGGCGCGGATGTGACGCCCGGCCAGCAGATCTCGCGCGAGGTGATCGCCGCGCTGCTGTTCGCTGCCGTGGTCGTGTTCATCATGAACGGGCTGATGCGCGTGGTGCCGAACATCGTCAACGACCTGCTGGGTGATTCGTTCCAGTCGCCGAACCTGTTCGGCGCGGTCAGCCGTAACTCAGGCATGGGCGGGCTCGACCAGATCAGCCAGAATATCAGCAACCGCATACGTGGAACGGGGATCGTGCGATGATGCAGCTCTTCAGTGTTTCACGCCGCGCCATGCTGTTCGCCATGCTGGCTTCCATGTTCGTGTTCCTGGCCGGTGGCGCCATGGTGAGCAGCACGCATGACGGTTACGCGCAAACACCGCCCGCCGCGGGTGACGAAACACCGAACGCCCCCGCCAATTCCGACCCCGAAACGGTGGATGGCGACGGTAACCGCATCAAGTGCGACGACGTGCCCGCCGCGCAGGGTGGCGTGCTGGTCGGGCGCATTGTACCATGCCTTGTCTACACCATCGAGAACAGCGCGGCGCGCTTCAGCGAAGAGCTGATCGATAAGCTGCAGCCCTTATTCTATTCATTCCTCACCTTCGTGATCGTCATGTTCGGCATCAAGGTGTTGCAGAACGAAGGGCAGCTGCAGGCCGAAGCCCTAAAGCTTCTGATCAAGATCGGTTTCGCGCTGACCATCCTCGCGCTTATTCCGGGAACCCTATTGCCCGCCGCCTACGACATCATCGACGAGGGGCAGGCGGTCGTGATGGAAACGCTGGCCGACGAGGGCAGCATCAATTGCGAGATCGATCGCTACAAGGGGGCCAACACGCCGCTGATCTGGGCGCAGGTGGATTGCGTGCTGGGCAAGCTCTACGGCTTTACCACCGGCGCCGACGATGCCAGTGGTAAGGCGCAGCCCAACATGCTGCTGGCCAGCAGTATCTTCGGCATGCTTGGCGGCTTCTTCTTTGGCGGCAGCTTCGGCGTGGCGCTGTTCTTCATCTGCGTGGGCGTGCTGGTGAATATGTTCACCCTCGTGATCCGCATCATCATGGCGTATGTGAACTCGTACCTGTTCATTGCGCTGTACATGATCATCTCGCCGATTTTCGTGCCGCTCATGTTCCTGAAAGTGACCACGTCGAACTTTGATAAATGGGTGTCGGGCATTATCGCGGCCATGCTCATGCCGCTGGTGATCTCGTCGTATGTGGTGCTGGCGCTGCAAATGTATGACAGCCTGCTGTTCGCCGACGACGCGAAGATCAAAACGCTGTTCGATTACCCGACCGTGCAGAAGGGCATGCAGCAATCAAAGAACGCCTGCGATAAGCAGCTTACCAATGAACCGGCCTTCCGCGCCAAGGCATTGGGCGTGAGCGAGAAATCCATCTATAACAGCCCGTTCCTGCAGAACCTCATTAACCCCATGCTTAGCGGCGCGAACAATCTCTGCGGCGGGGCCAAGCTGCCGGTGTTCGACCTGAAGGCGACCGACAGCGAGTATAAATCGCAGAAGGAAGGCTTCGAGCGGCTCTTTAAAGAGATGTTCAAGATACTGGTGATGGGCTGGCTGATCGGCGAAGGCTTCAAAACCCTCATGGCGTCCATCCGTCCGTTGCTGGGCTCGGGCGCGGCGGTGGCCAGCCTTGACCAATCCTCGCCCGAGGAGCAGCGCCTGAAGGCAGGCTTCGCCGGGGCGCGCCAATCCTTCAGCAATAAGCTTTCCTACGATGACGAGGGCAAAGCCACCAGCGGTGCCGGCTTCATGGCGCGCGTGCCCGCCGGATTGCGTGCGGCCATCGGCGAAACAGGAACAAGCGAACGCCCGGGAGGCAGTGGCTTCCTTGGCGGCATTACACGAAATCCGGGGGCCTAAGATGGGGAAACCAATGGCACAACGTAGTCTAATGATGATGGCCATGGCCCTGCTGCTGCAGGTCATGCTGGTGGGCTTTTCTCAACCCGCCTCGGCACAGACGCCGCCGAGCGGTACGGGCAAGTCGGATGTGTGCACCAACTTCGCCGAACGCAAGGATACCGTGTTCAATGCTTCCGGCGGCGGTACGGGCGGAACGGGTGGCACGGGCGGCACCGGGGGCACCGCAACCGCCGGGGGTGAGGGCCTGCTGAGCGAAGTGTACAAATACATCGTTGAAGTGGTCGATAACGCCACGGAGAAACTGTTTGAAGCATTCGTCGGCAACGCCGCCTACCAGAAGGCAGTGTTCGGTGCGCTCACCCTCATGATCGTCATCTTCGGGGTGGGGTTCCTGATCGGCGTGATCCAGCCAAGCTTCGGGCAGGTGCTGATCCGGCTGGTCAAGTTCGGCCTGATCATCAGCATTATCTCCACCACGGGCTGGCAGTTCTTCAACACCTATGTGGTGACCTTCTTCAACCAGGGCACCAACGATCTTATCATGGCCGTGACCGAGATCGGCACGGGCGTGGCCGCACCGGCGGGTTCCACGCCGTTCTACCAGTTCGATAAGCTGGCGGAATTCATCATCCACCCCGACACGATCGTCGCGTGGATGGGCATGACCTTCGCGGGCGGGCCGTTCGGCCTGTTCATGGGCGGGCTCATGTTCCTGGCCATCAGCCAGTTCGTGATGCTGCTGATCCAGGCGCTGAAGGTCTATGCGGTGTCGTACGTGGCGCGGGCGCTGCTCCTTGGCCTCGGCCCGGTCTTCTTCGTGTTCCTGCTGTTCGAGAAAACCAAGCAGCTGTTCATGAGCTGGCTGAACGCGCTCATCTCGCTGTCGTTGCAGCCCATCCTGCTGTTCACCTTCCTGTCGTTCTTCATCGTGCTCATCGAGAGCGCCACGAAGGACATGCTGGGCACCGAGCTTTGCTGGACGGAATATCAGGGCGTGGAAGGCACCACGAACAAGAAGACCTTCTGGCGCATGGTGGACCCCGATTCCAAGCAGCCCATCGTCGCGGAAATGACGTGGAAAGGGTCGTTCGACTGCATCATCAGCGGTAAAACGGATTGCAAAGAGTTCCCCGTGAACATCATCGACGTGCTGACGTTCCTGATGCTGGTGTATCTGGCCAAACGTTTTGCCGGGGTGATCGAACGCATCGCGAACGAACTGTCCAACACCTACATCGCGCTTGACGCGGGTGGTCGCCTGGATCAGGTTATGTCCGGTAAAACCGGGACGGGCTTGATGGATGCCGCGGCGCGCACGCAGCAATCCGCTACAGGCACACGCCGCCGCTGATAGGGATCTGATATGAAACGTATGGTTGGATTAATGCTTTGCGCCGCGCCGCTGCTGCTTGCGGCCTGTGCCTCGGAATCGGTCGATCCGCTGAAGAGCCCCTGCGTGGGTCTGGAAGGCAGCCCATGCGGTCCCAAGCGCGTGCCGGTGCAGAACACGGTCAGCATTCCGCAAGGCGTGACGCATCACACTGCGGCGTAAGCTATTTCCATGGAATGATCGCGTGCGCGGCTAGAAGCCGCGGCCGCCGCCTTTGCCGCCGCCGGGCGGTACGTAGCCCGCGTGCTGCGTGGGCGATTTACGGTCGTCGTTATCCGCCGGACGCGTGTTGTTATTGGCCGCGCTGGGCGGTTTGATGCTGGTGCCTTTGGCATTCGGCGTGGCCAACGGCTTCAGGCCATTGCCCTGTAGCATGGACCGGTAGCCGGGCGCCGTGCCTGCCTGCTGCACCGGCATTTCCTTCAGCCCGCTGGTGTTGGTCGCGGCCTTGAAGGATTTCATCAGGTTCGGGTCAATGCGCTGCGCCACCTTGGCCGCATCATGGTGATGATGGTCGTCGTGCGCGTGGTCGTTCGCAGCACGAATGGCGGCGTTGCGCTGAAGTAGGGCGGCGCGCTGGGCGGCATTCAGGTTGGCCATCGCCGCAGGATTAACGCTACTGGAACTGCTGCTGCGCTGTTGTTGCTGTGCGTTGCGGTTGGCCTGCTGCACGGCCTGACGGCCCGTGGCGGGGCGTTGCGTGGGTTGCGGTGCCTGCTGCCCTTGCTGGGCGGCGCGCTGGGCGGTCTGGCTTTGAATGCGGTTGGCCTGCGCTTGTGCCACGGCGGCTTCGGCGGCCATGATCTCGGCATTGCGTTTGCCCACGCTGTCGCGGTTGCTGCCGTCGTTCGTGGTAAGCATGGCTTGGCCCGCAATGGGGGCGGCGTTCATGTAAGTGCTGCCCAGTTCGTTGCCAGCCTTGTGGCCCACGGAAGCACCGGGGCCGTTGATGGCCTGAATGCGGTTGAGCACGGTATCGATCCCGCTTTCCACGCGGCCCAGCAGGTCACCCACGGTGGCGTTGCCCACCTGCTTGTAAGCCGCGGGCAATTGCGCGATGCGGTTGCCGATGCGTTCGGCCAGCGCATTGTTGCCCACCGATTGCGCGATGCGCAGTGCTTCCAGCTTGGCCATGTAGCCCAACTGGCCCACGGCCAGCGTGGCCGAGGCAATGGCCGGGTGCTGCGCGATGGACGCGTCGATGCCGCGGCCCCACGCCAGCAGGCGTTCATACACCATGGCCACGCCCTGCACGCCACCCACGGCGGCCACGTCGTCGCCGGGTTTCATGCGCAGCCCGTCGAGCACGAATTTATCGCCGATGCTGACCTTCAATTTGCGTAGAATATCCTTCGCGATCTCGATCGCGTCGCGGCGCACGGGCTCGGAAAGCTGGCTCACGTCGTTCAGGCGGTCGGCCGTGCCCAGCAGGTTATTCCCCATCGCTTCAAGGTCCACGGCGAGAGCGGTCTTTTCCATCACCTGCTGCAGCGCACCGCGCTCGGATTGCAGGTTGGTAAGGCGCTCCTGCACGGCGTCCTCTGCGAGGTGGCCTTTTTCGGCCTGCGCCATGAGCCCGCCCGCGAACGGCGTGGCGAAGGCGCTGGGCAGCATCCAGTCATCAAACGTTTTGCCGCCGAACAGCGCCACCACGGCCGAGAAGGGGCGCTTCCAGCTGGACTGGCGTTGCATTTCCAGAATGCGCTCGTAGATGTATTGCGCGCCTTTGCCGTCGGGCTGGCAGGCAAGGTCAATGTCGATGAACGGCTTGGACGGGTCATGGTTCGGCACGAACCCAAGGAACAGCTGGTTGTTCTTCAGCCCTTCGCCCACGAAATTGGCGATCTGTTCCATGGCCTGCTTGGCCTTTTCCTGCGTCATGCCCGGGGGCGTGTTCGCGTAGTAGCTTTCCATGATGAAGTTACGCACCGCGGCGATGTTGTCGCGCGTGTTGCGGAACTTGGCGCTGTCGAATTTCGCGTCTTCCGGGTCGTCGAAATACGGGCTGTCAACGATCTTGGTGATGATACCGTCGAAGCTCGGGTAGTCGATGATGGAGAAATTAATATCGACCGAGCGATCCTGGATGATGGCGATCAGCGCATCCCAGCCGGGCTCGTTGGGCACCGCGTAGCGGCCCACGCCCATGGCTTCGTGGATGGTGCAGTTGTCGTACAGGTTGGCGGCGGCCACGCGGTCGGCTTCGCTGGCGGCCTCGGTGATCTCGCTCAGCTCGGCCTGTGCCTGCGCAATGGCGCCATCAAGCGCGCTTGCTTCCTGCACGAGGCTGCTGATCGTTCCGTCCTGTTCGGGTGACTGGGCCATGCTGGCCGCCTGCTTTCTTGCGATCGTTGTCGGTTAGGCCGAGGTCGGCGATGCGCCGCCTTCCTGCTGTGCTGCGCCAAGCGCATACACGCAGAGATCCTCGAACGACACGTTGTTTTCCTGACTGATCTTGAACAGCTTCTCGAAGCTGTCCATCACGTCCTGCGGAATGTTGCCGCCGCGCTCCGAGCTAAGCCACCAGCTTTGGAATTGCAGCGGGTGCTTCTTCGGGTGCGGGTCGCCGATATAGACGTGGAAGGGGTGTTTCACGCCATTGAAATCGCACGGTACGGTAAAACGTTTCATGGTTCGTCCTTCGCAAGGAGAGTTTCTTCTACCCTACACTATAGCGCGGAATTGTTACAAAATCGTGACGAAACCACGCGTTTGGCCGTGGTTTTTATGCCGCAACGTGCCCGTTGGGTAACGAAAGATCAGTGGGTTACGCGTTGCCGAACGCTTTGCGTTTCGTGGGGCTGAAATTCTCGGCGTAGGATTTGGGGGCAATGCGCGCCACGCGCGGCTCGCGGATGCTGTAGGGAATGCCATGCGCTTCGGCGTAGGCCACGGCGTCTTCCATGCGGTCGAACTTCAGGTGCAACTGCTGCGGCACGGTTTCGGCCATGGTGTTCCAGCCCATCAGCGCGTCGGGCGTCATGGGGGTGGAACGGGTGAATTCCAGCAGCCAGTAACGGGTCTTGGCCTTGCCGGATTGCATGGCCGTTTTGGCCGGTTGGTAAATGATTGCGCTCATGGGGTTGCTCTTACTGTATCCAAAAAAATAATCAAGGCTGCGCTTTACGACGCTTTCTTTTTCACGGCGGGTTTCTTGGCGGCAGCCTTTTTGGGAGCAGCCTTCTTGGCCGGCGCTTTGGCGGCGGCTTTGGGCTCGGCCTTGGCGGTTTTGGCCTTCGCCTTGGCGGGCGCTTTGGCTTTCTTCGCGCCAGCCTTGGCTTTGCCGCCACCCGACGCGGGCAGCAGGGGCAGGGCTTCCTCCAGCGTGAACTCCTCGGGCACGCTGCCTTTGGGCAGGGTCACGTTCTTTTTGCCGAACTTGATGTAGGGGCCGTAGCGGCCTTTCAGGATCACGATCTTCTCGCCGGTCTCGGGGTGTTCGCCCAGCTCCTTCAACGGGGCGGGGGCACCGCCTTTGCCACCGCGTGCGGCTTTCTTCTCGGCGGCCTCGGCGATAAGCGTCACCGCGCGGTTCATGCCCACGGTGAGCACGTCGTCGCCGGGTTGCAGGTTGGCATAGCCGCCCTGATAGAACAGGTAGGGGCCGAAGCGGCCGATGCTGGCGGTGATCATGTCGCCCGTTTCGGGGTGGGGGCCCACTTCGCGCGGCAGGCTCAGCAGGGCGAGTGCTTTTTCAAGGTCCACGCTGCTTGGGTGCATGCCTTTGGGCAGGCCGGTGCGCTTGGGTTTTTTCTCCTCACCCAGCTGCACATACACGCCATACGGCCCTTTGCGCAGGCTCACCACTTCGCCGCTATCGGGGTGGTTGCCCAGCGTTTTGGGGAATTCGGTACCTTCCGCACCTTCGGCCCCGTCGGTCGAGGGGGTGTCGCCCCCGGCGGTGAGCTGGCGGGTGTAGTTGCATTCGGGGTAGTTATCGCAGCCAAGGAAGCTGCCGAATTTGCCGGTCTTCAGGTGCAGTTTTCCGCTGCTGCATTGCGGGCAGATGCGCGCTTTCTGCGCCGCTTCGCCCACGCCGAAAATATACGGCTCGAGCAGTTGATCGACCTTCTCCAGCACCTCGGTGATGGTGAGCTTTTTCGAGTCTTCCACGCGGGCGGAGAAATCCGTCCAGAACTGGCGGAGTTCCTCTTTCCAGTCGCGCTCGCCATCGGCGATGCGGTCGAGGTTTTCCTCCAAGCTGGCGGTGAAGTTATACTCCACGTATTTGTCGAAGAACGACACGAGGAACGCGGTGACGATGCGGCCCAGCGGCGCTGCGATGAAGCGGCGCTTCTCCAGCACCACATAACCGCGATCACCCAGCACCGAGATGATGCTCGCATAGGTCGACGGACGGCCGATGCCGAGTTCTTCCAAACGCTTGACCAGCGAGGCTTCCGAATAGCGCGGCGGCGGGGTGGTGAAATGCTGGTTCGCATCCACCGCGTCGGTCTTCACAGCTTCGCCGACGATCAGCTGCGGCAGGCGCTGGCTGCTTTGCTGTTCCACGTCGTCGTCAGTGGCGTCGTCCTTCTTCTCATCCTCTTCCAGCACTTCCTGATAGAGGCAAAGGAAGCCGTCGAACTTCAGCACCGAACCGCTGGCGCGCAGGGTGTGCGTGTGGCCGGTATCCTGCAGTTCCACGCTCACCTGGTCGTAGACGGCCTGTTCCATCTGGCTGGCCATCATGCGCTTCCAGATGAGGTCATACAGGCGCGCGAATTCGGAATCGGGCGCATGGCCGATATCGGCGGCGCGGCGGAACAGGTCGGTCGGGCGAATCGCCTCGTGCGCTTCCTGTGCGTTCTTGATCTTGCTTTTGAACACGCGCGGTGCGGCGGGCACGTATTGCGGGCCGTATTCACGCTCGATAAGGCCGCGCGCTTGCGCGATCGCATCGGTGCTCACCGTTACCCCGTCGGTACGCATGTAGGTGATGAGCCCTTCTTCGTAGAGCTTTTGCGCCACCTGCATGGTGCGCTTGGCACCGAAGCCCAGCTTGCGGCTGGCTTCCATTTGCAGGGTGGAAGTGGAGAAGGGCGCATACGGCATGCGGCGCACGGTCTTGGGCGTAATGCTCTGCACGCGGAAGGCGGCGCTTTTCAGCGTGGCTTCCACCTTGCGGGCCTGCGCTTCGGTGGTGAGGCTGAATTTCTCAAGCTTCTGCCCATCGAACTCGACAAGGCGCGCGGTGAATTTCTGTTTCGTGCCCGCTTCCATGGCGACCGTCAGGTCCCAGTATTCACGGCTGATGAAGGTCTCGATCTCCGCTTCGCGCTCGCAGATCAGGCGCAACGCCACCGACTGCACGCGCCCCGCCGAACGCGAGCCGGGCAGCTTGCGCCACAGCACGGGCGAGAGGTTGAAGCCCACGAGGTAATCCAGCGCACGGCGCGCCTGCTGGGCATTCACCAGATCCATGTCGATGTCGCGCGGATGCTCGATGGCGTGGGTGACGGCCTTCTTGGTGATCTCGTGGAACACGATGCGTTTGACGCCGATATCCTTGGGCAGTTTCTTGCCTTCCTTCAGCGCTTCCAGAACGTGCCACGAAATGGCTTCACCTTCGCGGTCCGGGTCAGTCGCGAGGTAGAGCATGTCGGCGCCCTTCACGGCGCTGGCGATGGCTGCGATCTGCTTCTTGGAATCGACATCCACCTCGTAATGCATGGTGAAGTCGTTCTCGGGCTCTACCGAGCCATCTTTGCTGGGCAGGTCGCGCACATGGCCGTAGCTGGCCAGCACGGTGTAATCCTTGCCGAGGTATTTATTGATGGTCTTTGCCTTGGCGGGCGACTCGACGACAACAACAGCGTGGCTCATAGTTATACCTTTACTTTTATGAGTCATCGCCCGAATCGCAGCGCGATTATAGGGCGATCCATCCATATTCGCAGATGGATTCCCCTATAATTTCCTGCGGAAATTCGGGGAATGACAGGGGATTGATACATTACGCTTCATTTGTATACCGTAAACTGACCTTCGCGCCGGGGTGGCGTTGTAGGCTGCCTGCCAGTTCAAATTCAAGTAAAACCGCCATCAGCAGATGCGGCGTCAGGCCGGTCATGGCCAGAATATCTTCCACGAAGGCGGGGCTTGCGCCCATGGCGCTGCGCACGGTGTGGCGCGCTTCGGCCAGCATTTCGTCGCTGGGCTGGGCGGCGGGCGCATCACGGAAACCGCTATGGTCACCCTCGGCGAGTGGTAACTGGCCATAGCTTGCGAGGTTGCCCAGCACGTCGCGCGCGTTCTCCACCATGGTCGCGCCCTGTTTGATGAGGCCGTTGGTGCCGGTGCAGCGCGGGTCCATGGGCGAGCCGGGCACGGCGAACACTTCGCGCCCGTAATCGCCCGCGAAATTCGCGGTAATGAGCGAGCCGGATTTGAGGCTGGCTTCCACCACCACGGTGCCGCGCGTCATGCCCGCGATGATGCGGTTGCGCCCCGGGAAGGAATGCGCGTGCGGTTTCATGCCGAAGGGCATTTCGCTCAGGATCGCGCCGCTTTCGGCGATCTCGGCGAACAGGGCTTCGTTCTCGGGCGGGTAGATATTGTCGATGCCGCCACCGATGACCGCGACCGTGCCGCTGGCCAGCGCGCCGCGATGCGCGTGCGTGTCGATGCCGCGGGCAAGGCCGGACACCACCGTGTAGCCCGCGCCACCCAGTTCATGCGCCAGTTTTTTGGCGAAGGCGCAGCCATTGGCGCTGGCGTTGCGCGCCCCCACCATGCCGATGAGTTTTTCGTGCGCGAACAGATGCGCGTGGCCGCGCAGCGTTAGCAGCGGCGGCGCATCGGCCACGGTCTGCAGCAGGCGGGGGTATTCCGGCTCACCGAACAGCAGCACGCGCGCGCCGAATTTCGTGAGCGCGTCGAACTCGCGCTGGGCTTCGGCTTTGCTGGTGATGGTAATGGGTTTTTTGCGCCCGCCGCGGCGGCTGATCTCCGGCGCCATGTCGAGGGCTTTGGCCACCGAGCCGCAGAATTTCACCAGCTGGAAGAATGTCATGGGCCCGACATTTTCCGAACGGATCAGGCGGATCGCATCCACCGGGTCGGTGCCGCGCAAACTGGGGTTGGGAATGAAGCCGAAACTCATGCTTTCTTCCCCTTGCTGAATTTGCTTTCAGTGCCGGTGCGCAGGCGGCGGATATTCTCGCGGTGCCGCCAGATGCCCACCGCGCTGGCAATGCCCAGCAGCAGGATGATGGGCGAGAACGTGTGCACGGTCACGCTCAGCGGCAACGTGCCGGGTGCCACGGCGAGTTTTGCGACTGCTAAAAAGAACGGCACGGCCAGCATGGCGACGAGCGAGGCGAGTGATACATAGCGGCTGGCGCGGAAGGTGAGCAGCCACGACAGGCAGAACACGAGCAGTAACCAGCCATTCAGCGCGGCCAGCCCGCCGAGATAGGTGGCAACACCTTTGCCGCCTTTGAACTTCAGCCACGGGGTGTAGCAATGGCCCAGCAGCGCGCCGAGCATGGCCAGCGCAGGCCACACAAGGCCGCTATTGACGCCACCGAACCATTCGGGGTTCGCGATTTCTACAATCGGCACGCCCATGTGGCGGCTTTTATCATACGCCACGGCCAGCAGCACGGCAGCCGCCCCTTTGCCCGCATCCAGCAGCAGGGTGGCGAGCGCGACTTTCTTATTGCCGGTGCGCAGCATGTTGGTGGCGCCGATATTGCCGGAGCCAATGGTGCGCGGGTCGGGCAGGCGGCAGGCCTTGGCCAGCAGCACGCCGGTGGGCACGCTGCCCAAAAGGAAGCTGCCGAGAAGGATCAGAATGCCATCGCTCACGTACATACGCGTACGAGCGTAGCGGTTCGGTGAAAATTTCAACAAGCAATTTTTAATGTGCCTGCTTGTGCATGGCCAGCCCGTCCAGCACGCCTTGAAGGATGTAGCTGGCCGCCAGCTTGTCCACCAGCACGTCGCGGCGGGCGCGGCTCAGGTCGGCTTCTTTTTCCATCATGCGCACCACGGCCTGCGTGCTCATGCGTTCGTCCCACAGTAATAGCGGCAGGGTGAATTCCTCCTGCAGGTTGCGGGCGAAGGCGCGGGTGGCCTGTGCGCGGGGGCCGGGCGTGCCGTCCATGTTCAGCGGGTAGCCAATGACGATGCCGACCACGTCCTGCCCCTCCAGCATGGCGGAAAGCGCGGCTTTGTCGGCGCTCCATTTCTTACGCATGACGGTGAGGTCGGGGCTTGCGACCAGCCGGGTGGCGTCGCTCACCGCCACGCCGATGGTGGTGCTGCCCACATCCAGCGCCACGAGGCGGCCGAGGGGTGGCAGGGCGGCGGCGAAGTCGGGCAGCGAGTAAAAGGGGGGAAGGGGTGCGTTCATACTTTCTCCATACGTCATTCCAGCGAAAGCTGGAATCTATCTTTGCATCGATAAATGGATTCCAGCTTTCGCTGG
>QFOX01000014.1 GCA_003241645.1 Azospirillum brasilense
AAATCGTGCGTTCTCACTCGTCGAACTCTCCATCGTGCTGGTCATCCTCGGCCTGCTGACGGGCGGTATTTTAGGGGGGCAATCACTCATCCGTGCCGCAGAACTACGCAGCGTCAGCGCTGATTCAAGCCGTTACCGCACCGCGGTCTACAGCTTCCGTGACAAATATTTCGCCCTGCCGGGTGATATGAGCAATGCCGTGAAATTTTGGGGTGCACAAGCCGGTGGCACCGCGGATGGATATGATAGCACCTGCAGCGGCCTGACGACACCTGCAACAGGCACCGCGACCTGCAACGGCAACGGGGATGGCAGCATTGGCAGTGCGATTAGCAACACGACGATTTGGTGCCAGCGCAACTTCGAGCGCTTCCGGCTGTGGCAGCATATGGCAAATGCAGGGCTGGTAGAAGGTACCTATAGCGGGGTGTATGACCCGGCATCCACCAGTGTTACCTACCCATGCCGTGCGGCCGTGATTCGCCAGAACGTGCCCGCATCGCGCATTTCAAATGCGGGATTCAATGTGATTGAGTGGCTGGAACCGCTTTCCACCACCAGCATGCAGAACTGGATACTTTTTGGGGCGCACGCCTTCAATGGCACGTCGCAGCTCGAATTATTCGGCGCGGCCGTGAAAGCGGAAGAAGCCTGGAACCTTGACACCAAAATGGATGATGGCATGCCCTTCACCGGCACCGTGCGCACCGGCAGCAACGGCGTCACCTGCGTGACAGCGGCCGCAGCAGATGCGACCTATTCACTGAACGCAACCGCCATTGCCTGTTCGTTACTGATGAAACTCTAAGGCAGTGCCTGAATTAGAGGAGCAGCAGGAAGTAACTAATCAGCGCCACCAATCCGATCAGCAGCAACACCGGCAAGCTGTTCTGGATGAACAAAGCGCGGATATTACGCTTACGTCCACGGGCTTTATCGCTGCCATTATTTAACGCCATGCGGGGCGCTTACGCGCGGATCATGGTGGAAGCACCGCCGGCGGTGAACACCTCGATCAGCAGCACATGCGGAATGCGCCCATCAAGGATGTGCGCCTGTTTCACGCCTGCACGCAACGACGATACGCAGGTTTCCACCTTCGGGATCATGCCGCCGGTGATGGTGCCATTGGCCAGCAGCCCGTCGATCTCTTCGGCGTTGATGTCACTGATGAGTTCCTTGTTCTTGGTGAGAATGCCCGGAACATCCGTCAGCATCATCAGCTTGTGTGCTTTCAGCGCGCTGGCGATAGCCCCCGCCGCCGTATCGGCGTTGATGTTGTAGGTCTCGCCATTGGGGCCCATGCCGATCGGCGCGATCACCGGGATCATGCCCGAGGCGGTGATGTTCTCGATCGCCTGCGGGTTCACCTGCGTTGGCTGGCCCACGAAGCCGAGATCCAGCAGTTTTTCGATGTTCGAATCAGGGTCGCGCTTGGTGCGCTTGAGCTGCTCCGCCTGGATCAGCCCACCATCCTTACCCGAAATGCCGATGGCCGTGCCGCCCGCCTGGTTGATGGCGGTAACGATCTGTTTGTTGATGGTGCCGGAGAGGACCATCTCCACGATCTCGACCGTGGCCGCATCGGTCACGCGCAGGCCGTCCACGAAGCTGGACTGGATCTTCATGCGCTCCAGCATGGCACCGATCTGCGGGCCGCCGCCATGCACCACCACCGGGTTGATGCCGATGGTTTTCAACATCACGATGTCGCGCGCGAAGGTCTCGGCGGTGCGCTCGTCGCCCATGGCGTGGCCGCCGTATTTGATCACGAAGGTCTGGCCCGCGAAGCGCTGGATGTAGGGCAAGGCCTCGCTCACCGTTTTCGCGGTGCGCAGCAGCAGTTCCTTGGTCTTGAGCGATTTGATTTCCATGGGATGCCCTATCGTTTGCCTTCCAACGCCTCGATAACAGCTTCACGCAGCACGTCAATGCCCAGCTTTTTATCGGCGCTGGTGCTGATGATGCCGGGGTGCGCCGCCGGTTGCTTCGCGGCGATGGCCAGCGTCTGCTCGCGCACGCGCTCCAGCTCCTCCGCCGTGATCTTATCAATCTTCGTCAGCACGATCTGGAAGGACACGGCCGAATCGTTCAGCAGTTTGAACATTTCCTTATCCGCGTCCTTGATGCCGTGGCGTGCATCCACCAGCATGAAGGCGCGGGCCAGTTGCGCGCGGCCACGCAGGTACGAAAACAGCGTGCCCTGCCACATCTTCACGTCTTTCTTTGCGGCCTTGGCGTAGCCATAACCCGGCACGTCCACCAGGTGCATCACATCGACCACGTTGAAGAAGTTGAGCTGCTTGGTGGCGCCCGGCGTCTGGCTGGTGCGCGCCAGCTTGCCGTTGTTGGTCAGCGCGTTGAGCAGGCTGGATTTGCCCACGTTACTGCGGCCGATGAAGGCCACTTCCGGCAGGCGAAGATCGGGCAGCTGGTCGAGCGTTTGCACACCCGCCACGAACTGCACCGGCTTCAGGAAAAGCGACGGACTGAGCGCGGCGTCGCTCACTTCTTCTTCGCCCGGCTGCTGGCAGCAGCGGCCGCGTTCTTCGCCGGCTTCTTCTTGTAGCCATGCTTTTTGATGCGCTGCTGGATGAGGCTTTGCTGCGCGATCGACAGCGTGTTGTTCCACGCCCAGTAAATCACCAGACCCGCCGGGAAGCTCGCGAACAGGAACAGGAAGATGTAGGGCATGTAGCCAATCACCGCAGCCTGCACGGGGTCGGCCGGTTTCGGGTTCAGGCGCTGCTGTACCACCATGGTGGCGAACATAATGAGCGGCCAGATGCCGATATGCAGGAAGCCCGGCGCGTCCCACGGCACGAGGCCGAACAGCGTGAACAGGTTGGTGGGGTCCGGCGCGGACAAGTCATGGATCCAGCCGAAGAACGGCGCATGCCGCATCTCGATGGTCACGAACAGCACTTTGTAGAGCGCAAAGAACACCGGGATCTGGATAAGGATGGGCAGGCAGCCCGACATGGGGTTGACGCCCTCTTTCTTATACAGCTCGATAACAGCCTGGTTCATTTTCAGCTTGTCGTCGGCATAGCGCTCTTTCAGCTCGGTCATTTGCGGCACGAGCAGTTTCATCTGGCTCATGCTGGTATACGACTTGTTGGCCAGCGGGAACAGCACCAGCTTGATCACGACCGTGAGCAGCAGGATGGCGAGGCCGAAATTGCCTACCAGCGCGTGGAAGTAGGTCAGCAGCAGGAAGATCGGTTTGGTGAGGAAATAGAGCGAGCCGAAATCCACCGCGCGGTCGAACAGCGGAATGTCGTATTCGAGGCGGTACTGGTCGAGCAGTTTCACTTCCTTGGCACCGGCGAACAGGCGCATGGTGAAATCGCTGCTTTTGCCGGCGGCAACGGTGACGGGCTCGCCGCGCAGATCCACCTGATAGGCATCGGTCTCGCCGCGCTTGCTGTATTTGTATTCGGCATCGAACTTCATGCCGTCGCCCGGAATGAGTGCGGTCAGCCAATATTTATCGGTGATGCCGATCCAGCCGGTCGAATCCTTGAATTTTTGCGCACCGTCTTCGCGCAGGTCCTTATACGTCACATCGTTCAGCACGCCGTTGCTCACGCCCAGCGGGCCTTCATGCATGATCATGTAATGCTTGCTCACATCCGCGTAGTTGCGGCTGATGAGGCCATAGGGGTAGAGCTGCACGTCGCCGGCGCTTTTGTTGATCACGCGCGTGCTCACCGTGAACATGTAGTTGCGGTCGAGCGAAATGGTCTTCTCGAAGGTCAGGCCCGCGCCGTTATCCCAGCTCAGGGTCACCGGCTGGTCGGGGGTCAGCACGTCGCGGTCGGCCTTCCACACGGTGCTGGCCGTGGGCACGTTCACGCCGCCGGCACCCAGCACGCCGAACTCGGCGAAGTAGGCCTCATCGTCGTAGCGCGGGCGCAGCAGCACCACTTCGCCGCTGTCATCCTCGAGCGTATCGCGATACTTCGCCAGCGTCAGCGTATCGATGCGACCACCCGTCAGCGCGATCGAGCCATGCAGGCGCTTGCTGTTAATGGCAATGCGCGCACCGGTCTTCTCGGCCTCTTCCGCGGCCTCAGCTTTGGCGATGGTCTTTTCCTGCTCAAGCTTGGCCTGTTCGCTTGCGGCCTGCTCCTGCTCGGCGCGCAGCGCTTCCTGCCGGGGGCGTTCGAAGAAATATTGCCAGCCCAGCATGATGGTGGTGGCAAACAGAATGGCAAGCAGCAGGTTCTTGAAATCGGGTGCGCCGGGAGCGGTAGGTTGCATCTTAATGGTCTTCTTTTTCTGGAACGGGATCAAAGCCACTGCCACCCCACGGGTGGCAACGGGCAAGGCGTTTTAGGGCAAGCCACCCCCCGGCGCAAGCCCCATGTCGGGCAATGGCTTCGGCGGCATAGGCCGAGCAGCTGGGGGCATAGCGGCAGCTGGCTGCCATGAAGGGCGACAGCATGGTCTGGTAGCACCAGATCAGCCCGAGCATGATGCGCGTGGCAAGGCGTTTCATGCGGGCTGGCCAGCATGTTTCAGCGCGCGCACCATGGCCTCGCGCAGCGCATCATACGCCACGTCGGCGGCGCTTGGGTTGGCCTGCGCCAGTGCAATGAACACATAATCCTTGCCCGGCATGGCATGCGCCGCGAACAGCTCGCGCACCAGCGCGCGCAGGCGGCGCTTGATGCGGTTGCGCACCACGGCGTTGCCGCATTTGGTGGTCACGGTGAAGCCCACGCGGGTCTGGCCCTCGGCATGCGGGGCGCTGCGCAGGATGAAATAGGGGGTCACGGTTTTGCGCCCACGGTTCAGGCGCACGAAATCGGCACGCTGGGTGATCGTGATGGGCGCGGGGGAAGAAAGCGGCGGCGTGCTGTGGGGGTTGTCACCCATCACGCGGCCATGCTCGCTTAAGCCGAGAGAACCTTACGGCCTTTAGCGCGGCGGGCAGCCAGAACGCGGCGACCGCCTACGGTGGCCATGCGCGCACGGAAGCCGTGGCGGCGTTTACGGACAAGCTTGCTCGGTTGGTATGTGCGTTTCATGGCACGCTCCAGATTCGTTGTTTTTCAAAGGAACGGCCTTTTATCGGCTACCCCCGCCCTTGTCAAGCACCGGAATTGATGCTGGCCCCACAATCGCGCTAGGCAGCGCCCCGAAGACACGGTATAACTAGCCTAACATGTTTTCCTACCTACGTTATTTCGCCGTATTAAGCCTGCTGCTCGTGGTCATTGGGGCCGTGGCACTGTCGACCTATTACAAGGAAATGAAGAAGCAGGAGCTGCTGCAAGGCAGCATGGAAGCAAGCCAGGCAGCCATCCAGAGCTACAGCGCCTCGATCTGGGAACAATACAGCGCCGGCCTTATTCCGGGGGGCGCCACCGCCCTGCAGACCGAAACCGCGCATTTCTTCAGCGGCCATTTGATGGCCAAGATCACCATCGTCACCACCGACGTGACCGGGCTGTATTATGGCTCGACCCCCGCTTACGCGACCTATGATGGCAGCAGCCGCGTGACGCTGTTCGATCTCGACAAGGTGCGCCAGGGCCAGACCGTCGGCCGCCTGCTGGATGACGTGTACCTGACCGGCAGCAACGATCCGCAGAGAGAGCGCGTGCTGATCCAGACCATCGTGCCCGTGATGGCACCCGGCTTTACCGAGAAGATGCGCGCCGCCTGCGCGGTCACGCCGACCCCGAACTGCAAAGCGCAGGCCATTGCCGAGATCTATACCGACATCACCAGCGAATGGCGTGAGCTGCGCTTCATGCAATACCTCATCGTGGGCACCATGATCGGCACGTTCGTGCTGCTCATCGGCATGCTGCTGTTCACCAGCTGGCGTGCCGAGGGCATCATCGCCCGCCAGCACGAAGTGAATTTGGAACTGACCGCCGCCGCCGCTGCCGCAGAAGCGCAAAGCCGCGACAAGTCGCAATTCCTCGCCAGCGTCAGCCACGAGCTGCGCACACCGCTGAACGCCATCATCGGCTTCTCCGACATCATCAAGAACGAAGCGCGCCAGCAGCTCGAGAAGACCTACCAGACCTACATCGACGATATCCATGCCTCGGGCAAACACCTGCTCAGCCTCATCAACGACATCCTGGATTTCTCGAAGGCCGAAGCGGGCAAACTGCAAATGGAATGGGCCGAGACCGACGCGAACAAGGTCATCCGCAATTCGCTGCGCATGGTGCTGCCGCGGGCGGAGACCGCGCAGGTCACGCTGGTGGAAGACCTGCCCAACCACCACATGGTGGTGGTGACCGACCCGAAAAAGCTCAAGCAGGTGCTGCTGAACCTGCTGTCGAACGCGGTGAAATTCACCCCGGCCGGCGGCGCGGTGCGCTGCCACGCATGGGAAGACGTGACCACCAAATCGCTGGTCATTCAGGTGCGCGACACCGGCATTGGCATTGCCCCGAAGGATATTTCGAAGGTGATGACGCCGTTCGGGCAGGTCGATTCCGCGCTGTCGCGCAAATACGAAGGCACCGGCCTTGGCCTGCCGCTGTCGAAGAAATTCGTCGAGGCGATGGGCGGCTCGTTCGCCATTGAAAGCGAGCTGAACGTGGGCACCACCATTACGGTGACCGTACCGAAGCAGCCGAAGAACTGGCAGGGCGGCGAGTTCACCGCCGCCGCGGCCGAGGGAGAGAGCGATGTCGCACCAACCTAGCAGCGCGCGCAAGCCGCTGAGCATTCCTGAATTCCGCGCACGCAAGGGGGGCGAAAAACTGGTGTTGCTCACGGCCTACACCGCCCCCATGGCCGAATTGCTGGATGCGCATTGCGACATGCTCATGGTCGGCGATTCGCTGGGCATGGTGGTCTATGGCATGGATTCCACCCTGCCCGTCACGCTGGAAATGATGATCGCGCATGGTGCCGCCGTGGTGCGCCGCGCGCGTCAGGCCTCGGTGGTGGTGGACCTGCCGTTCGGCAGCTACCAGGCATCGCCGCAGCAGGCCTTTGAATCTGCCGCGCGCGTGCTGAAAGAAACCGGCTGCGCCGCCGTGAAAATGGAAGGCGGCAGCGAATTGGCCCCGACCATTGCGTTCCTGAGTGCCCGCGGCGTGCCCGTGATGGCGCATGTGGGGCTGATGCCGCAACACCAGCACACGCTGGGCGGCTTCAAGGCACAGGGCAAGGATTCGGCCGCCTACCGCCAGATCCTTGAGGCCGCGAAAGACGTGGCCGAAGCCGGGGCATTCGCCGTAGTGCTGGAAGGCGTGATGGAGCCGCTCGCACGCGAAATTACCGCGGCGATCCGCATTCCCACCATTGGCATCGGCGCTTCCGCCGTGTGTGATGGGCAGGTGCTGGTGGTGGACGATATGCTCGGCATGTTCGAACATACCGCCCGCTTCGTGAAGAAATACGCCGACCTGCGCCGCACCATTGGCGACGCGGCCGCGCAATACGCCGCCGAAGTGCGCAGCGGCCAGTTCCCGACGGATGCGCAGTGCTATGGCGTGGCAACCGCCAGCGCCCCCAAACTCACTAAGAAAAAGTAATTACCGCCGCCGTGAAGCCGCCGCGCCGCATTACATGGGCGCTTTGGGCGCGCCCACGTTTGAAGGCGGCGCTTCTTTCATTTCCACATCCGGCTTACCGGCCGCACGATCAGCGTCCTTCATTTTCTGGATCTGGGTGATTTCCGCATCCATTTCCTTCATTTTGCCGAGGCGCTCATCAATGAAATACTTCATGAAGTTGAGCTCGCCCTGCGAATACTGCTCGGGATCGCGCAGGATCTCCTGAATGATACCCAGCGCGAGGTCGAATTCGCCGCGCTCCTCGTGCACGAACGCGCTGAGCTGCTGCGCCCACATGGGGATACCCTTCACGCCGCGCAGCCGCAGCGCCATTTCCAGCGCGCGGTCACTATCCTTCATTTTGTGGCTGGCAAGGTAGCTCGCCTGCGCCACCCACCACCATTTATCCTGTTCGCGGCCAAGCGTGTGCTCGTCGAGGTAATCGACGATGTAGCGGATATTGTCGCGGTTCTGCGTCTGGCTGAAATAATAGGTGGCCATGCTGGGCAGGTAGTTCGATTCGTTGTCCAGCCCGTCCAGCAGGTGGAACCAGTGGTACAGCTTGTTAAAATCATATTTGTACAGCGCGGTGAAGCGACCGAACGTGTCGCCCGAATTCTGGATGTTCAGCGCCAGCAGGCGGAAGAATGCCTCCTCGTCGCCGAACGAAAGCGCACGCACCGTGCGCTCGCCCGGCACGGCGGGCACAATGCCCATCTCCGGCATCACGGCGCGGCTATGGTTCCAGAACGCGCCTTGCGCCGCTAGGCACAGCACCAGCGCGCCCACGGCCAGCTGCATGGAGCGGTCGCGGCGAAGGTTCCATTTGGCTTGCGATCCGTCGTTCTGCCAGGGCCAGCGCATGGTGATCCTAGAATTGCTTACGTTTGAAATCGATCACCGAGGCCGCCAACAGCAACGGAATGAACACCAGCGCCTGCAACAGGAACAGCGTCAGGTCCTCGTAGGATTTCGCACCATAGATCAGCCATTGGCTTTTCGCGAAGAAATCCAACCGCGGCACGACGGTGGAAATGGCGGTCATCAGGTATTTCGCGCCCATCGTCACTTCCTGCGTTTCGAACAGCACGCCGGTTTTGGTGGTGGCCACGAAGAAGCCCATCATGCGCGAAATGGTGTAGATGGCGAGCGATGCGAGCACCGTGCCTACCCCGCTGCGGATGGTCAGCGACGCGAACAACGCGACGCTCACCAGCAGCCAGGATTCCAGCACGAGGCTGAGCGACCATAGCAGGTAACCCGTGGTGTTCAGCACGCCGACCACATAGATCATGGCGATGGTGGGCAGCACCAGCAGTGTGGCTACCGAAATGAACCCAAGCCAGTAGGAAAGCACCAGCGTGGTGCGCGAAATGGGCCGCGACAGCAACACATCGATCTCGCGCGCATCGAACGCGTTGCGCATATGGAAACCGATGAACACGATCAGCCCGACCATGATGATCACCCGTGCCGATGCGGCGCTGAAGGTCAGCGTCATCTGCTCGGTTTCCAGCATGGCGGTGGAACCCAGCACGCTCGAGATATAGGCCGCCGCGAGAATGCCGATGAGCAGGCCAAAGAACAGCCGGTCCCGCATGGCGGTGAGTAGCACGTAACGAATATTGGTCCACATGGTAACGTCCCCGTTCTTACGCTGGATTAGCGCGCATCATAGAGCTTGGGCTTGAACAGCGGGCGCGGGTCGGTGGTGAAACGATCAGCGATCGCTTTATCGACGCGGCCTGCACTGCCATCCGGGTTGATGATGGTGGCCTTAATGAAAATGATGAGCTCACGCTTGCGCATATCCTCGTCGCGGCTCTTGAATGCGCTGCCGACGATGGGTAGGTCGCTCATGCCCGGAATGCCACGGTTCTCGGTCGTCGTCGCGTCTTCCATCAGGCCGCCAATGACCATCACGCCGCCGGATTTCACTTTCATCACGGAATCGATCTCACGCACCTCGATCACGGGCACGAAGGTCCGCGGCACGGTGGTCGGATCCCCACCTTGCTGCGCCACGATCGCCGCGATCAGGCGGCCTTCCGGGTTTTCCTGCTGGCCGACCTGACGCGTCAGGGTCGGGCGCACGCTGAGCGTCACTTCCTGCTTATCCATGTTGATGGACGGCAGGATGTTCAGAATGATCCCGATCGGCACGGAGTTCGCTTCGCAATCGGCCGAACCCGCACTTTCCGTGGTCGAGGTATCCGTCGTCGTCGCGGTCGGCGATTCCACGGTGCAATCGAAGAACACCACGTTCTGCGCGAAGGTCAGCACGGCCTGCTGGTTGTTGATGGCCGAAAGGCGCGGGCTGGAGAGCGTGCGCGTGGTACCGAAACGCTCGGTCAGGTTCACGAGAATGTCCAGATCGCCCTCGTTGATGCCGAACGTGGTGGCACCATTGCTGGCAAAGTTCATGGAGCTGTTCACGTCACCAATGGGCGTGAACGTGCCCGGCGAAATGCCGACGCCACCAAAGTTACCAATGACACTGTTCCAATCCACGCCCGCGAGGAACTGGTCGCGCAACGACACTTCCACGATCTTCGCTTCGATCAGCACCTGCGCCGAAGCGTTACGCTGCAGCATGGCAAGGAAACGCTCGATCATTTCGTGCTGGCGCTGGGTCGCGTTCACGGAGAGCACGCCTGCCTGACGGTTGATCACGAAACCGCTTGCACGTGCAGCACCAGCAGCCGCGCCACCCGCATCAGCGGGCGCACCGGCGGCGGCGGTCGTCGAATCCGCGTTGAGCGCAGCCGCGCCACCGCCTTGCGGGAAGTAATTGAGGATCTCAGTGATGCTGGCTTCAAGCGACGCCCACAGGTCGCTTTCCGACTGTGCGTCGATGCTGCTGGACGAACCGCTGGTGCCTACGCTGCCGCCGGTGGTGCCACTGCCGCCACCCGAACCGCTGCCGCTGCTGCCACCGCCGCTGGTGCCGCCGCCGCCCGAACCGCCGCCCCTGGCACCGGCCAGAATGCTGGTGCTAAGCGTGTAGCTGCTTTGCGAGGAGCGCACCACGTTCACGAAATCCAGCGTGTAGTTCTTCATGTAGGGAACATCACGCTCCACACGAATGGAGTTGCCCTGCACGCTGTAGCGCAAGCCGCCTAGGTCGGCGATGCGTTCGATCACCTCGTTGAAGGGGCGATCGGTCGCGCGCAGGTTGATGCCATAGGTATCAAGGCCACTGCCCACTTCAATGTCCACGTTCGCAAGGCGGCCCAGCTCGAACAGCACGTCGCGCATCGGCACGTCGTCAGTCACGGAAAGGGTTACCAGCTTCGCATTGGCAATTTTCGGCGGTCGCGGCGCGGCAAGCACCTGCGCCAAATCGGGGATCGGCGGCGCGCCAAGGTCGGCGTCGGTCTGCGCGCCATCCGGCAGCAGCTTGCTGACCTTGTTGATATTGCGGTAATCTTGGCGGGTCAGCTCCTGCTGGCGATCCTGCATATCGCTGTAGGTGCCATCCTTCGATTTGATGGGATACCAGTCGCACGCGAACAGGATGGTGGCGGTGGCCAGTAGTGCCAGGCTCGTTTTCGCGAATTGGCGCATGTTCACACCAGACTCCTTAAAGGCAAAATCTTTCAACAGTTAGTAGCAATACATCTACTAGCCCACCACATGTTTGTAGTGCCATGACACGAATGGCAAATTATTTCGCATCTTTTTCCCACGCCGTGTTCAGCGCAACACACCATAGAGTTGCCAGAAGCCATTCGGCAGCGCGGGCAGCAGCACACAAAGCCACAGGGCGAAGGCAAGTGCCGGGCCAAAGGGGAAGCGCTCGCTCTTGGTCAGCAGCCGCCACAGCACCCCGGAGAGAATGCCGAGAATGCCGGAATAGAACAGGAACGGAATGAAGTTCGCCGCATCCGTCAGCCAGATGCCAGCGACACCGAGGAACTTCACGTCGCCCATGCCGAGCCCATCCTTTTTGCAGGCGAGCAGGAACCCGTATTTCAGCGCCAGCCCCACCGCCACCCCGGCAATGGCCGCATAGAGCGCGTCGATCCACGGCACGCCGGTGGCATATACATACAGCACGCCGAACAGCGCCCCGGCGATCTGCACTTCATCCAGGATAATGTAATGCTCAAGGTCGGTCAGCACGATGGCGACGATGCACCACCACAACCCCGTAAGCGCCAGCGCCTCCAGCGTCAGGCCATAATGGAACACCAGCAGCACCGCGCCCAGCGCGCAGGCCAGCTCGGTCAACGGGTAGCGGATGCTCACCGGCACCTTGCACTGGCGGCATTTGCCACGCCAGAAGATCCACGAAAGGATGGGCACAAGGTCCCACGGTTTGAGGGTGTTGCCGCATTTCGGGCAGTGCGAGCCTTTGACGACGATGCCCTGCTCCAGCGGCAGGCGATGCGTCACCAGCGTCAGGAATGAACCGATCGCGGCGCCAAGGAAGCCAACGATAGAAAGCACAAACGGGCTGTGCGCAGAGAGTTCCGCGAGGGTCATGGTCTTCCGTGCATCGATGGGCGTGCGCCCTTGTTTTTCAGTCTTTTCCTGTTGCGTTATCCACAGGTTCGTGGCAAACACGCGGGCACCATACTATATATGGTAAACCGATGCCACCGCGAAAAGAGTGGCACGCATGAAACGACAGGCATAAGGCAAGGAATTGGCATGACCATGGTGGTGGCGATCGCGAACGATCACGCTGGCGTAGCGCTTAAGCACACGCTGAGCGATGCCCTGCGCGCCATGGATTGCGAGGTGCTCAACCTCGGCACCGATGACACCGCCTCCGTCGATTACCCCGATTATGGCAGCAAGCTCGCGCGCATCGTCGCCAGCGGCAGCGCGACGTATGGCGTGGCCATTTGCGGGTCGGGCATTGGCATCTCCATCGCCGCCAACCGCGTGCCGGGTGCGCGCTGCGCGCTGGTGCACACGCCGGAGCAGGCCACGCTGGCGCGCCAGCATAACGATGCGAACATGATCGCACTCGGTGCGCGCATGATCAGCGAGCAACAGGCCATTGCCTGCGTGCACGCGTTCGTGAACACCGCTTTTGAAGGTGGGCGCCACACCGCCCGCGTCGAAAAACTTGGATAAGAATTGAAGGAGATTTCACCATGGCAAACGCCGCACGCAAACAGGACCCCGCAATGAGCAACGCTTTCTTCACCGCCGATCTTTCCGCCACCGATGCTGAGCTGTTCAGCGCGATGCAAAAAGAGCTCGGCCGCCAGCAACACCAGATCGAGCTGATCGCTTCGGAGAACATCGTCAGCAAGGCCGTGATCGATGCGCAGGGCTCGGTGCTCACCAACAAATACGCCGAGGGCTACCCCGGCAAGCGCTATTATGGCGGCTGCGAGTTCGTCGATGTGGTCGAGCAACTCGCCATCGACCGCGCCTGCAAACTCTTCAACTGCGGCTACGCGAACGTGCAGCCGAATTCCGGCAGCCAGGCCAACCAGGGTGTGTTCACCGCGCTGCTGAAGCCGGGCGACACCATTCTCGGTCAGGATCTGGCTGCGGGCGGCCACCTCACGCATGGTGCGTCGGTCAACCAGTCGGGCAAATGGTTCAACGCCGTGTCCTATGGCGTGCGCGAAGACAACCACCTGCTGGATTACGACGCGATCGAAAAACTCGCGAAAGAACATAAACCCAAGCTCATCATCGCGGGCTTCTCGGCCTATCCGCGTGTGGTGGACTGGGCACGTTTCCGCCAGATCGCCGACAGCGTGGGCGCGTACCTGATGGTGGACATGGCGCACGTCGCTGGCCTCGTCGCGGGCGGTTCCTACCCCTCGCCGCTGCCGCATGCGCATGTGGTCACCACCACCACGCACAAAACGCTGCGCGGCCCGCGCGGCGGCATGATCCTGTCGAACGTGCCGGACCTCGTGGTCGGCAAGACCATGCAGGGCAAGGACCAGACGCTGGGCATGGCGCTCAACAGCGCCATCTTCCCCGGCATTCAGGGGGGCCCGCTCATGCACGTGATCGCGGGTAAGGCCGTGGCCTATGGCGAAGCGCTGAAGCCCGAATTCAAAAACTATGCGCAAGCGATCGTCGATAACGCCCGCGCGCTGGCCGAGGTGCTGGTGAAGCGTGGCCTGAACATCGTCTCCGGCGGCACCGACAACCACCTCGTGTTGGTGGACCTGCGCCCGAAGAACGTGACCGGCAAAGCCGCCGAGCACGCGCTCGAGCGCGCCGGCCTGACCTGCAACAAGAACGCCATTCCGTTTGACCCCGCCTCGCCGTTCGTGACCTCGGGCATTCGCCTTGGCACCCCGGCGGGCACCACGCGCGGCTTCGGCATTGCCGAATTCCAGCAGATCGGTGAGCTGATCGGCGACGTGCTGGATGGGCTGAGCAAAAACCCGGAAGCACCGGAAGCGAACGCCGAGGTCGAAAAAGCGACCATGGCAAAAGTGCGCGCGCTGACCGACCAGTTCCCGATTTATAGCTAGGTGTTTGATGCGCTGCCCGTTCTGTAACCACGAAGATACGCAAGTGAAGGATAGCCGCCCGTCGGAAGACGGCAGCTCCATCCGCCGCCGGCGTTTCTGCCCCAGCTGCAACTCGCGCTTCACCACGTTCGAACGCGTGCAGCTGCGCGAGCTGACGGTGGTGAAAAGCAACGGTGAGCGCCGCCTGTTCGACCGCGAGAAGATCGCCAAATCCATGGCGATCGCCCTGCGCAAACGCCCGGTGGATGCGGATTCGGTGGAAATGGCCATCAACCGTATCGTGCAGAAGCTCGAGTCCGAAGGCGAGTCCGACATTCCCACCCGTCGCGTCGGTTCGCTGGTGATGGAGGAGCTTAAACTGCTCGATGCCGTGGCCTATATCCGCTACGCCAGCGTGTACCGTGATTTCGGCAAGGTCGAGGATTTCGAAACCTTCGTGGAAAAACTTTAACCGTCATTCCCCGGATGCTGCCAGCAGGCAGAATCCTAGGGGAATCCACGCAAAAAATGACAGCAGGCATTTTTTGACGACGGCGGTCTACTGACCGCCATATGGTCTGGATCCCCGGATAAATTTTCTGCTGAAAATTTTCCGAGGATGACACAACAAACAGGATCTATGTCGGCAGCCGATCAACAGTTTCTCCAGCACGCGGTGCGTTTGGGTTTGCGCCATCAGGGCCGCACGGCCGAGAACCCCAGCGTAGGCTGCGTACTGGTCAAGAATGGCCATGTGCTCGCCACCGCGGTCACGGCCCTCGGCGGCAGGCCACACGCCGAAACACAGGCACTCGCGCAGGCCGGTGATGCGGCGCGCGGCGCCACCGCGTATGTGACGCTGGAGCCCTGCGCCCACCATGGAAAGACCCCGCCCTGTGCCCAAGCACTGATCGATGCGGGCGTTGCCCGCGTGGTCTATGCCGTAGCCGACGCGGATGCCCGCGTGGACGGCAAAGGTGCCGCCATGCTGCGCCATGCCGGTATCGACGTGCTGCATCTTCCCATTCCGCACGCCGCCGCGCTGCATCGCGGCTTTTTGCGCCGCACGCAACACGGCCTGCCCGAAGTGCTCCTGAAGCTCGCCACCAGCATGGATGGCCACATGCGCGACATGCACGGCATGAGCCAGTGGATCACCGGGCCCCGCGCGCGCCAGCATGGGCACCTGCTGCGCAGCAGCGTGAATGCCATGCTCACCGGCATTGGCACCGTGCTGGCCGACGACCCACAACTGACCGCACGCCTGCCCGGTGACGCGCACCCGAGTTTACTGCGCGCCGTGGCCGACCGGCAATTGCGCCTGCCGCTGACCGCCCAGCTGGTGCGCACCGCTGAGATGCAGCCAACATGGGTGTTCACCACGCCCGAGGCGGTGGAGATGAACGCCAGCCACGCCACCGAGCTGCGCGAGCGCGGCGTGGTGCTGCAGGTGCTGGAAGCCGAAGCTTTCACCCCCCTGAGCATGCTGCGCGCGCTGGCGGCCCATGGCGCAGCACGCGTGCTGGTCGAGGCCGGGCCCGTGCTTTCCACCCGTTTTCTGGCCGATCAGGCCGTGGATACGCTCTATTGGTACCGCGCCCCGGTCCTGCTGGGCAGCGGCGGCAGCCCCGCCATCGGCCCGCTGGCGGTCGATCTGGCCACGGCCGAACGTGCACGCTGTGTTGCCCAGTTTTCACTAGGCGACGACCAATGTAGCGTCTATGAGATGCCCTCATGTTTACCGGCTTAATTACCGATCGCGGCACCATCGAACGCATCACCCATCAGGGTGACGTGGTGATGCAGATCGCCCCGCGCAGTGGCACGGCGTTTCCGCTGGCCATGGGCGCATCCATTGCCTGCAACGGCATTTGCCTCACGGTCACCGAGATCCTGCCCGACCATGCCTTCACCGTGACCCTCTCGGCCGAGACCATGCGCGTGACCACCGCCGGGCTCTGGCGCGAAGGCGACAGCATCAACCTTGAACCTTCACTGCGCGTGGGCGACCGGCTGGGCGGCCATTTCGTTTCCGGCCATGTGGATGGGCTGGCCGTGGCGCTCTCGGCCACGCCGGTGCATGAATCCACCGAGTGGATGTTCGAAGTGCCCGAATCATTGGCCCCATTCATTGCCACCAAAGGCTCCGTCACGCTGGATGGGGTGTCGCTCACCGTGAACTCCGTGCTGCGCAATACCTTCACGGTGATGATCATTCCGCACACCGCGCAGGAAACCGGCTTCGGCACGTTGAAGCTGCTCGAGAAACTGAACATCGAGGTCGATATGCTGGCCCGTTATGTGGCCCGCATGCGCGAGGTAAACGCATGAGCACACTCAGCCCCATTGAAGACATCATCGCCGACGCGAAAGCGGGCCGCATGTTCATTCTGGTGGACGATGAGGACCGCGAGAACGAAGGCGACCTCATCATTCCCGCGCAGTTTGCCACCACCGAAGCGGTGAATTTCATGGCCAAGCATGGCCGTGGCCTTATCTGCCTGGCGCTGGCCTCGGAACAGGTGCAGCGCCTTGGCCTGCCGCCCATGGCCCGCCACAACGAAAGCCGCCACAAAACGGCGTTCACCATTTCCATCGAAGCGCGCGAAGGCATCACCACGGGTATTTCCGCGGCCGATCGCGCGCGCACCATCCAGGTGGCGAGCGACCCCACCGCCCTGCATACCGACATCGCGAGCCCCGGCCATATCTTCCCCTTGGAAGCGCGGCCCGGCGGCGTGCTGGTGCGCGCGGGCCATACCGAAGCGGCGGTGGATATTTCGCGGCTGGCCGGGCTGAACCCGGCGGGCGTCATCTGCGAAGTCATGAACGACGACGGCTCCATGGCCCGCCTGCCGGAGCTGCTGGCCTTTGCCGCGCAGCATGGCCTGAAGGTCGGCACCATCGCCGATCTCATCGCCTACCGCCGCCGTTCGGAAAAGCTGGTGCGCCGCCTGACGGAGACCTCCATCACCACGCCGCATGCGGGCGCGTTCACCTGCTACGTCTACGCGCAAAGCCCGGAATATGCCGAGCATATCGCCCTCGTCAAAGGCAGCATCGCGGCCGATACGCCCACGCTGGTGCGCATGCACGCGCATGATTTCCTGAGCGACGTGCTGGGCGATAACGCCATGGGCCGCGCCGGGGTGCTGCAGCAGGCCATGCACATGGTGCACGAAGCGGGCAGCGGCGTGATCGTGCTGCTGCGCGAGCCCCGCCCCAGCGCCGTGAGCGACGCCGCCCGCAGCCGCGCCGGTGAGCCCACCGGCCAGCCCGCCCTGCGCGACTACGGCATTGGCGCGCAGATCCTGCTGGATCTGGGCGTGAAAGACATGCAGCTCATTACCACCCAGCCGAAAATGATTGTCGGACTGGAGGGCTATGGTCTACACATCGCCGGCCACATTCCACCCAAGGCTGCTTCATGAAACCGATCCTGCTCGTTGTATCCCCCTATTACCATGACATCGCGGCGATGTTATTGCGCGGTGCCACCCGCGCCATCGAGGCCGCAGGCCGCACCGCCGAGGTGGTGGAAGTGCCCGGTGCGTTCGAGATCCCGGTGGCCATTTCCATTGCACATGAAAGCGGCCGCTACGACGGGTTCGTGGCGCTGGGCTGCGTCATCCGCGGCGAAACCTCGCATTACGATATTGTCTGCAACGAAAGCGCGCGCGGCTGCATGGATATTGCGCTGCGCGAGCATGCCGCCATTGGCCTTGGCATCCTGACCGTTGAGAACCTCGAACAGGCCATCGAACGCGCCGACCCCGAACAGGGCGACAAAGGCGGCGAAGCGGCCAAAGCGGCCATGCACATCATCGGCCTTGCCGAAGCGTTCGGAGAGATCGCATGAACAAACCCGCCCCCCGCACCTCGCTGATGCGCAAGCGCGCCGCGCGCCTCGCCGCCGCCCAAACGCTGTATGCGCGCGCCCTCACCCACAAGCGCACCAAACCGGAAGTGCTGGTGGCGCAGGTGCTGCAAAGCTGGAAGGACAGCAAAGCCAGCGACGCGCGCGACGTGCCGTACGACACCCAACCCGAAGCCGCGCTCACCAGCAAACTGGTGCTCGGCGCGATCGACCATAAGGACCGCATCGAAGCGGCGATCGACGGGCTCATCCTGCCGCAATGGAAGAAGGAGCGCATGTCGCTGCCGCTGCTTTCGGTGCTGCGCACCTGCGCCGCCGAGGCGCTGGTATCGCCCACACGGCCGCGCGGCGTGCTGATCGAGGAATACACCGAAGTGGCCTCGCAGCTGGTGAGCGACGACGAGCTCGCCTACGCGCATAAAGGCTTCAACCTGCTGCTGGATGCGCTGGCCCCCGCCAGCTAGGCACCATGCGGGAACGCGACATCATCGCGAATTATTTTGTGCCGCTGGCCAGCGACGAACCCGGTGCTTTTTCACTGCGCGACGATGCGGCGGCACTGGATGTTCCAGTCGGGCAGCAGCTGGTGCTCACCACCGATAGCGTGATCGAAGGCGTGCATGTGCTGCCGCACGCCAGCCCGCAGCAATTCGCGCAGAAGCTCATGCGCCGCAACCTTTCGGACCTTGCCGCCATGGGTGCCACGCCGTGGCGCTACCTGCTGAACCTGCGCGCCCCGCGCGAAACACCGAACGCATGGTTCGCCGCCTTCGCGCAAACCCTGCAGGCCGAGCAGCAGCAGTTCGGGCTGGTGCTGGCGGGCGGCGATACCACGCTTGGCGGCGACCATGTTCACCTGACCCTCACCGCACTGGGGCTGACGGATGCACCCGCCCTCACCCGCCGCGGTGCGAACGCGGGCGATGCTATCTTCGTCAGCGGCAGCATTGGCGATGCGGCGTTGGGCCTGACCATGCTGCAGGACGATGCCAGCGCCGACGGCCCATGGGTCGAGCGCTACCACCGCCCGCAGCCGCGCCTTGCCCTTGGCAAAGCGTTGCGCGGCAAAGCCACCAGCGCCATGGATTGTTCGGACGGGCTATGGCTGGATCTGCAGCGCCTGTGCGACGCCAGCGGCGTGGGCGCGCGCGTGGAACTGGAGCAGGTGCCCATCTCGGATGCGACGCGCCAACTGCTGGACGCCGCGCCCGACGCCGACAGCCGCAGCGCGCTGTGGCAGATGCTGGTGACCGGTGGCGACGATTACGAGCTCATCTTCACCGCCCCGGCGGAGCAGGCGCAGGCATTGCAGGAAATGGCGCGCTTTACCGGCACCGCCATTACCGCCATTGGCCACATCACCGAGGAACTGCACCTTCGCTACCGCGATGCACGCGGCGAGCACGCGTTCAGCATGCAAAGCGGCTGGGAGTATTAGTTTTTAATTTATGAAGGGGCTGCGTCCCCTTCATTAAGAATCTCTATCTACCCATATCGCGCGGGTTGATCTCGCGGCCGGGCGTGCCGAACTTGCCAAAGTTACCCATCAGCTGTTCCATGATGCCCAGCTCGCGCCCTTCAGTGGGCGTTTCCTTGTCCACATAGACCACGGCCTCGCCGGAGTCGCGCTTCACGTTGTCGATGGCTTTGACCGTGCCATCCTCGTTAAAGTGAATGGCCACCACATGCTGGTCCACCACTTCGGGAGCGAGCATGCCGCGCGTTTCTTTTTTCGTGCTCACGTAATACCAGATCTTCTCGCCGAAGGTCGATTCGGTGCTGGGGCTGCCCAGCAGCGCGCGCACATCGTCCTGCGTGGTCTGGCCCTCGATGATCTGCGAATAATCGGCCTGCTCTTCGTTGTGGCCGCGCTGGTCCACGATCGGCGTGCAGCTTGCAAGCACGAATAGCATGGCTATATGGAGAGGCAACAGAAGGATGGATCGCATGGTCGCGTTATTGAAAAAATGGTTTGGCAACACCACGCCGCCAAGCGTGGACAACACCTATGTAGCACTTGTTGCGCGGGCGCGAAATCCCTTTTTCTACACGCAGATGCAGGTGCCCGACACGCTGGATGGCCGCTTCGAAATGATCGTGCTGCATCTGTTCCTGCTGCAGCATCGCCTGCTGCAGGAAACCGGCAACCCTGCCGCCACGGAATTCGCGCGGCAGCTCAGCGAAGCCTTCTTCGACGATATGGACCGCTCGGTGCGCGAGCTTGGCGTGGCGGATACCGGCGTGAGCAAGCGCATCAAGCGCATGGGCAAGGCCTATCATGGCGCATTGCAAAGCTACGCAGCAGGCCTGAGCGATGCGGTCGCGCTGCGCGCGGCACTGGCGCGCAACCTCTATGGCACCGTGCCACAGGGCGATGTTGCCGTGTTGGATGCGATGGCCGCATTCATCCACGCTGAGCTGGCCACGCTGGCCGCCGTGCCGGTGGATGTGCTGCTCAGCGGGAATTACGCGTGGGGCGAGCCCGCCGCGCGCAGGTAGAAGATCTCTTTCAACTTCACCAGCGAATACAGCGCGTTCAGGTAGGGCGTGCCCACTTCCAGCCAGCGGCCGATCTCGCGCACCACGCCCACGATCGCCTCGATCTCGGTGGCACGGCCCTGCTCGATATCCTGCAGCATGCTGGTCTTGTGGCCGCGCATTTTCGCCGCGGCTTCCACGCGCGCTTTGGTGGTCTGCGCCAGTTCGATGCCGGGCTTATCGGCCACGAACCGTGCTTCGTTCATCACCGCACTCACCAGGTCAATGTCGCGGTAGCCCTCGGCGATCTGGTCGATGGTGCCATGCGTCAACGCGCTGATGGGGTTGAACGCAATGTTGCCCCATAATTTATGCCAGATGCTGGTGCGGATACTGTCGGTCACCACCGGGGCGAACCCACCATCGCCCAGCGCCACGGCCAGCTGTTGCAGGCGGTCGGTCATCTGCCCGTCCGGCTCGCCAATGGCGAGGCGCTTCTTCAGCTCCGGCACGTAATGCATTTCGCCGGGTCCGGTCAGCGTGCCGGCAAGGTAGTTCACGCAGCCCACCACCCGCTCCAGCGGAATGTGCTTGGCGAGCATGCCCTGCGGGTCGAGCGTTTCCAGCACGCGCCCATCGAACTGGCCGCCATGCTTGTGGAAATACCACCACGGAATGCCATTCACCGTGGGCACCACGATCGTGTCCGGCCCCAGCAGCGGCGCCACCATGGGTGCCACATCCGGCAGCTGGTACGACTTGGTGCACAGCATCACCGCGTCCGGCGTGCCTGCCTCCTGCGGGGTGGCAACGGCGCGCACCTTGGTGTGGTAGCGATCGTTGGTGGTGATGAGGGTCAGGCCGCGCTGCTGCAGCGCTTCCAGCTGTTTGCCGCGTGCGATGAAGGTCACCTCATGGCCGCCGCGTTGGACCAGTCCGCCGATCTGGCAGCCCATGGCCCCTGCTCCGATAATGCAAAGTTTCATGCCCTGCTTGTAGCAAACCCTGCCCCCGCCATGCAAGCGGCAGGCGCGTCAGCTGATCGCTTCCACGGTGCTGGCGAAGCTCAGGTCGAAATTGCGTTGCGCCGCCACTGCATAGGCCTGCACCCCGCTGCTGCCACCCAGGCTGCTGCGCGGCGGTGCCGCCGCACTGGTGGTGGCGGTGGTTTTGCGCGGCGCGGGCTCCGGTGCGGCCGCGCGCTGTTCCTGTTGCGCCACGGGCAAGGCCTGCTGGGCAATGGCCTGCGCGTTGAACTGGCTCACCTGCGGCAGGTTCACCGTGATCGGCGCACGTTCCGGCAAGGGTGCGGGCGGCGCAGTGTTCGCCTCACGCGTCGGCACGCGCCACAATTCGGGGTCTGGCAGAATGGCCGGGCGGCTATCGGTTGTGGAACTAGCAGGTGCGCGCGATGAAACCGGGTCGCGCCGCTCGGGCATTTGCGCGCTGTAGGCGCTGGCCGCGCCCGTCGCGGTAATGGCCACGGCGGTGATCTGGCGGGCGGTACTGCTGGCCTGCTGCGACACCAACGCCGTCTGAGCCGCCAGCGTGCTGGGCTGCGGCGCAGTGTTCTGCGGCAGGATGTTCGTCACCAACGGCAACATATTTTTGCCTAGCTCAATTTTGTTTTTATTTATGTATTGGGATCATTATACCCAAAATCAGGGGTTTTGGCTAGCCCCGTTAAGCTTGGTTAAGCCACGTTAAGGGTATTGTCATCATAGTTTCATTTTACAGCCACCCCCGCGAGGACTAGCTAGGGCGCATGAAATTACCTGTACTTTCCTGGATCGTCTGCGTGCTTGGGCTCATCGGCCTGGTGGCATGGCTCGGCACGGGTATCGTGCCCGTCACGAAGAACAAGGGTGGCGAAGCGCTAGTCGGCGGGCCGTTCAGCCTCACCGCGCCGGATGGCTCCACCGTGACCGACCGCGACCTGCGCGGGAAATACGCGCTGGTCTATTTCGGCTTCACCCACTGCCCGGACATCTGCCCCACCAGCCTGCTGCTGATGCAGAACGCGCTCGACCAGCTCGGCGCGAAAGGCAAAAAGGTGACGCCGGTGTTCATCACCCTCGACCCCGAACGCGATACCCCTGAAATCGTTGGCAATTATGTGAGTAATTTCGGCGATCGCTTCGTCGGCCTCACCGGCACGCCCGAACAGATCCGCGCCGCGGCCGACGCCTACAAGGTCTATTACAGCAAGGTGGAGGACGAAAATTCCGCGCTCGGCTACATCATCGACCATTCGGGCTTCATGTTCCTGATGGACCCGGACGGAAAATACGTCACGCATTTTCCCCACAGCATCGCCGAACAATCATTGACCGAAGGGCTTGATGCCGCGATAAGGTAGCGCATGCGCACCTTATTTTTCCTTTTCTTCGCCGCCCTGTGCTCGCCTGCGCTTGCTGCCGAGCCCGTTGTCCATGTCAGCATGCCGTGGGCGCCGCCCTCGTTGAACCAACCCAATGGCGTCGGCTTCATGGGCCTGCACGCCATGCAGGACGATGCGCTGCTCAGCGCCCGCTCCGATTGCTGCACGGCGGTGGAACTGCACACCCACGTGAAAGATGGCGACGTGGTGCGCATGCGCAAGGTCGCCTCCATTCCCCTGCCCGCCGAAGACATGGTCATGCTGCGCCCCGGTGGCTACCACCTGATGCTCATTGGCCTGAAAAAGCCCCTGAAGGATGGCGATTCCGTGCCCGTGACGCTGCAGTTCAAGCACGCGCCTGAGCAGAACATTGAACTGATGGTGGACCGCCAGAAGCTGCTGGACCGCCTGAAAACCTCGCGTGAGCAGGACGTTGCTCCCCATGCCCACGCCCATCACTGAGTGACCCCATGCGCGATTTATTCAAACAGTACCTGCCCGCCGAACTGGCCGACAAACCCACCCGCCGCGGCCTGATGTTCGTGCTTTCCTCGCCCTCAGGTGCGGGGAAAACCACCCTCTCGCGCAAGCTGCTTGAAGAAGAGAAGCAAGTGTCCATGTCGGTGTCGGTGACCACGCGCAAACCCCGCCCCGGCGAGGTGGATGGCGTAGATTATTACTTCGTGGACGAGGCCACCTTCGATGCGATGGTCGCGCGCGACGAACTGCTGGAGCACGCCATTGTGTTCGACAACAAATACGGCACGCCGAAAAAGCAGGTGATGCAGGCGCTGGACGATGGGCGCGACGTGCTGTTCGACATTGACTGGCAGGGCACCCGCCAGCTGGCCAAGACCTGCCCGGAAGATCTGGTGAGCGTGTTCATCCTCCCCCCCTCGCTTTCCGAACTGGAAGAGCGCCTGCGCCGGCGCGCGCAGGATAGCGAAGAAGTGGTGCAGAAACGCATGGCCCGCGCCATCGACGAGATCTCGCACTGGGAAGAATACGACTACGTGACCGTGAACGACAATCTGGAATACGCCATGCGCAACATCCAGAGCATCCTCTATGCCGAGCGCTTCAAACGCTGGCGCCAGCTGGATATCCGCCACTTCGTCAACGCGCTGTGCGATAAGCGCTAGAACCGCGTATTAACGCGCACGCACCAGCGCAGCGAACATCTCCAGCGTGCAGTTCTCGGCCCGCAAGGTGGGGTCGATGCCCGCGCGTTCGCACCATGCCACGGCATCCACCTCGATCGATTTCAGTGACTGGCGCAGCATTTTGCGGCGGTGGTTGAAGGCAGCGGCCACCACGGCTTCCAGCGCTTTCAGCGGCACGTCCTCGCGCGGTTGCGCCAGCACGCGCGCGTGCAGTACACTCGACATCACCTTCGGTGGCGGGCTGAACGCGCCCGGCGGCACGTCGAACATGATCTGCGCATCGGTGAACTGGTGCATCAGCACCGACAGGCGGCCATACGCATCGTCACCCACCTGTGCCACCATGCGTTCGGCCACTTCTTTTTGCAGCATCACCGTAAAATGCTGCAGCACGGCGGGGCCATGCTGCGCCACTTCCTGCAACCAGTTCACCACCAGTTGCGTGCCCACGTTATAGGGCAGGTTGGCGATCACCGCGCGCGGCTGTTGCCCCAGCGCGGCCAGCGGCATTTTCAGTGCGTCGCCCTGATGCAGGGTGAAACGCCCGGGATACGCGTCGTGCAGCGACTGCAGCGCCACCACGCAGCGGCTATCCATTTCCATGGCGATCAGCTCGCGCGCCGGACTTTCCAGAATGGCCCGTGTCAGCCCGCCGGGGCCGGGGCCCACCTCCACGATCTGCATGCCATCGATGGGGCCAGCCGCCCGCACCACCTTGGCCAGCAGGTTGGTGTCGGTCAGGAAATGCTGGCCGAGGGCTTTCTTCGCGTTCAGTTCGAACAGCGCGATGATGTCGCGCAGCGGTGGTAGATGTTCGGCACTCATGAAGCGTCTTTCGCCAGTGCGGGCGATTTGATCTCGATGAACGCATCGCGCTTCAGGTTGCGCAGGTGCTTCTGCGCTTCCAGCTCGATCTTCTCGTTGAACAGCTGGCGGCGCACCTCGGCCGCGGGCGGCAGGTTGCCTTGCGCCGGTTCAATGCGTTCGCACACCATGAACAGGCGCAGCGCGTCTTCGGTCAGCATGGGCGCGCTCACCTCGGTCACGCCCAGCGGGCCCACCACGGCGCGCAACTCAGGCGGCAATTGGCCCATGGTCACGCGGCGGAATTTCACGCTCGCGTTCATTTCCGGGGTGCCGACGGGGCCTTCCATGCATTCGCCGGGGTTGGCGCGCAATTGTTCGGCCGTGGCACGCAGCGCCAGCACCGCTTTCTGATCGGGCTTGGCGGGCACGGGCAGCGCCATTTCTTTCAGCACGACTTCGGTATTCTCCGGCACTTTTTTCATCGTGCGGCGCTCCAGCACCTGCACCAGCTGGTAGGTGTTGAGGCTTTTCAGCGGCGGGGTCACCTCGCCATCCTTCATGCCGCGCAAGGCCTGCTGCATGGCAGGCTGCAGTTTTTCTTCGGCGATCCAGCCCGGGGGGCTGAGGCGCACATCGTTACGTTTGGAAAGCGCATCGAACAGCGCGCCCATGGGCGCCCCCGCACGGATCTGGTCGGAGATCTGCTGCGCGAAGGCTGCTTGCTTTGCTTCGTCCTGCGGGCCGGCGACCAGCACCGAAATGGCGGCAATGCGCACTTCCGGCGCACCGGGATCGGCCGCGGCGGCCTGCTGGGCGCGCGCCACCTCGTCGGCCGTGATGGTCACTTCACGGCGCAGCTTGCGTTGCACCACTTTGTTCCAGGCGATCTGCGCACGCAATTGCGCGTCCAGCGAACGCTCGGACAGGCCCTGCTTGCGGAACGATTCGCGCAGCGTGCCCGCAGGCGCACGGCGGCTTTCCTCCATCTGGCGGATGGCCGATTCGATCTCTTCCTTTTTGACCGTGATGGAGAGGCGCTTCGCTTCTTCCAGCTGCAACGTTTCATCGATCAGCGACTGCACGATGCGCGGGGTGATGCGCTGGATGTTCGCGGGCGTCATGGGCATGTTGTTGCTGGCCATGATGAGGTCGCGGCGCTCGGTCACGTCGGTGGTGGTGATGACCGCATCATTGACGATCGCGGCAATGCCCACCTGCTCGGCAAGCGCGGGGGCCGCCGCCAGCAGGAAGGTGGCAAGGCACAGCCATGGCATGGGTTTAGTTGTCACCGAACTCTCCTAGGTTCTTGAACCCGACGCGCAGCGTGAACTGGGTGGAGGGTTCGATATCGCGGTCGCGCGTGAAGGTGCGCAGGGATTGCAGGTAGAGGTTGAAACATTCGTTCTGATAAACGAGGCCTGCGTTGGTCGCAACCATTTGGTCGAGCGCGAGGTCGCGGCGCATGCCGCCATAGACGCTCCACTCATCCAACCCGGGAATGGGCATGCTGGCATTGACGATGCCCTCTTCCGAATCGCGCAGGTAGCGGTTGTTATCCAGCGAGCGGTAGACCGCGTCGATGTTGAACCACGGCTCGGAATAGCCAACGGTGAATTCGGTACGGTTGGAATCGAACGATTTGCGGTCCAGCGCGAAACGGTAGCCCAGCGTGATGGGGTTGTAGTTCAGCGCCACGCGGCCGATCAGGTCGGAAACATTCTCACCCGGCGCGGTCGAGTTGGGGAAGGGCGTATCGTCGTCCACGTTATAATTCTGGCCCAGCAGCGTATCCACCGAGGTGCCCTGCGCGAACAGATACTGGCTGCGGAAACCGTAAGCAAAGCGCGAACCGCTATCCACCGTATCGAGCCCCGGCATGCGGTTCAGGCTGAACAGGTTGGTGTCGGTCAGCTCGATGAGCGTGTTATCCTCGTTCGAAATTTCCTGCGGGTTATTGCCGCTGGGCTGCGCCACCGCCAGCGCGATGGGCTCGATCGTCAATGCGTCGGAGCCGAAGCTGCGAATGAGCGGGTAGCGCCATTCCAGCGCGGCCTGCGGAATGGTGCGCGCATTGCTGCCGCTGAATTCCTGCGCCCCACCGTTGATGAGGATATTATCCGTCTGGTAGAAATCCTGCCGCACGCTGGCGGTAGTCTTGAACACGTGGCCACCTTCCGTCACCACGGGCAAGGTCGCACCCGTCGTCATCGACAGGCGGTGCTGGTCCACGCCCTCGTCGCGGCGCAGCGACTGCGCGTTACCGAACGCATGCAGCGTCAGCCCGTAATCATACGGGTCCGTTTCGTAGTACCCCTCGAAGGTCGGCAGCACCAGCGGCGTGGTGTCGGCATCGTCGGTCACGCGCAAGCCCTGGATGGCGAGGCCTTCCACCGTGGCATAGTTGCGGTCCTTGGCGGCTTCCGCGTAAACGCGGCTGAACAACGCGCGCTGGTCGCCGAAGCCGTAGCGGCGCAGGTAGGTGTCATCCGACGCGCGCTGGATGTTGAAGCCCACGCGGCTGTAGGTGGAGAGTTCTTCGATGCCATCGGCATAGACATGGCCGCGGAATTCATTGCCGCCGATCTCATTGCCCGCGCTGTCCAGCTCTTCCGGGAACGTGCCCGAGAAGCGCAGCTGGTAATTGCCATGGTCGCGCAGCTGGCGGTAATCGCCCTGCAGCAGCGGGCCGGTATCGGTCGAGTACCATGGCGTGAGCAGCACGTCCTTATCCGGGGCGATGCGCCAGTAATACGGCACCTGCAGAATGGTGCCGAGGTTGCTGTTGCGCGAGTAGGACGGCGTCAGGAATCCGCTTTTCGCCTCGGCATCCGGCGTGGGGTGGCTCAGCACCGGCGTGTACATCATGGGCACGCCATAGATTTCCATATGCGCGTTGGCGTAGCGGATGGTCTCATCGCCCTGGTCGATCTGCACGTCGCGCGCCTTGATCTGCCAGAATGGCTCCATGTCTTCGCACACGTTGCACGGCGTGTAGACCGCGTCTTTCAGGTCGGTCACGTTGGGGTTCACTTTGCGCGCTTCGTTGGCCGCGAACAGCGAATTATCGGCCAGCCGCGCGCGGAAATTGCGAATGACGCCTTGCTTCATGTCGTCTTTCAGTTCGACGTAATCGGCGAAATACACATCGCCCGACGGCTGCAGCACGCTTACCTCGCCACTGGCCTGCACCAGGTTGCGGCGCTGGAAATAGGTGATCTGCGACGCGTTGAGAATGTTCGCACCCTGCACCACTTCCACATTGCCGCGGGCGACCACGATGCCGTTCGCCTGATCGTAGCCGACCTCGTCGGCTTCCATGGCGAAGGGCTCATCATCGCGGATCTGCATGTCGGGCAGGTCCACCGCCGCGCCGGGCTGGGTCACCTCGTCGCTCTGGCGGGCGGGCAGGTTATAGCGCCCCGCGGTGGGGTTGGTGCGCAGCAGGTCAACCCCGCTGACCTGCGCATGCGCGGAAGCCACCGCCAACCCACAGGCCGCAGCAGTCAGCAACAAAATACGAAGGCGCGAGAAAATCACGTCGGCAAGGCCCTTGGGTTATCACCGAAGGTGATAGACGCAGGCGGTGGATTCTTCAAATGATTTAGGCAGGTTACGCACCGCTTCGCGGCTAGCCGTCTTCCAGGTGCAGCAGCGCGGCGGATGCCACCATCAGCACAATGAGTGACGGCGCCCATGCCGCCAGCACCACCGGCAAGGTGCCCGCCGCTCCCATGGCATAGATCAGGTTGGTAATGAAATAAAACACAAAGCCGCTGGCCACCCCCGCCACCACCAGCACCCCGGTGCGCCCGCGGCGCGGCTGGCGCAGGGTGAACACGGCGGCCAGCAGCAGCATGCCCGCGAACAAGGTGGGCATGGCCATCAGGCTGAAATAATGCAGCCGGTGGCGTAGCGCCGAGAATCCGGCCTTCTCCAGCACGTCGATGAAGCCGGGCAGCGCCCAGAACGAGAAGGTCTCCGGTGCCGAGAAACTATCCTGGATCTGGCTGAGCGTCAGCTGTGTGGGCATCACGTATTGCGGTAGCACTTCCGGCGTGGTGCCGGGGCGCGAGAGAATGGCGTTGCTCACTTCCCAACGGCCGGGGGCCAGCACGGCCTTGTCGGCATCGATGCGCCCCACGAATCCATGCCCTTCGCGGTACAGGTAAATAATGACCCGCTCCAGCGTCAGGTTGCTCTGGTCCATGCGCAGCGCATGCAGGATATATTCATCCGCCGTGGTGTCGAGGAAGCTGATGGGCTCCTCACCCACCTGCCGCAGCCACAGGCCCGATGGCGAAATGGAGAGGATGCTCGCCGTGCCCGAAATGTATTTGCCTTCGATGCGTTCGTAGCGCGAGATCGTCGCCGCCGCGATGGGGTTCATGATGCCCACGAAGAACGCCCCCATCAGGCCCGCGGCGATAAGCCCCGGCATCAGGAATTGCCACACGGATACGCCCGCCGCGCGCGCCACCACCAGCTCGTTGGTGCGGGTCAGCCGCGACAGCGTCACCATGCCGCCGATGAGGAACGCGAACGGATAGATCTTCTCGGCCGTGGTCGGCAGCTTCAGCAGCGTCATTTCCACGATCTTCAGGAATGGCACGCCGCGCGGCACGTCCGATCCGCGGCGCACCAGCTCCAGCAGTTCGATCAGGCCGATGATGAGCAGCATGATGGCAAGCACCGCCAGCACCGAAAAAATGAACTGGCGACCGATATAGCGCGAAAGGATCAGCGGCAGCCGCATCACAGCACCTCGGCGGGCACGGGGCCGATGCTGTTGCGCGCCCACCACCAGCGGCCCGTGGCCAGCAAATGCAGGCCCGCCGCGCCTGCGCCAATGACGACAAGATACAGCGCAGGCGTCAGCCACGGTTGCTTCACGATGACGTTGCGCAGCGCGAAATACACCATCACCACCGCCACCATGCTGACCGCGGCCTGCACGATGCGGCGCCACTGGCCGCGGCGGTTGAATTCCCCGGCCGAGAGGATGCCCAGCACCAAGGCCGGCAGCGCCAGCGCGAACAGCGGCCATGTCAGCCGCTGGTGCGCTTCGGCGCGCAAGGAGGCATTCTCCGCCGGGTTCTCGGCGTTGCCCGCCCAGAGTTCACTGATCGTGCGCTCGTCGGGGTCGCGGCGGCGCTCGATATTCTTGGCGTAGAACGCAATGTCGATGGCGTAATTATCGAAGCTCAGCCAGCTCACCCGGCCGTCCTTGATCTGCTGGCGCACCCCTTTTTCAAGGTAGAAGCGCGGGCCGGTCTTCGTCTGCTCCATGCGGCCGCGCTCGGCCATCATGGTGATGGGCTGGTCGATGTTGCGGTTATCGTGCAGCAAAATGCCGTTCATGTAGCCGTTTTTGCCGCGCTCGCGCACGAACACGGTAATGCCGTCGATGGGCGTGTTGAACACCTCTTCCTCCAACAGCACGGAGGCGTATTTGTCGCGGAAATAGGTGCGGATGTCGCGGAATTTCTGGTTCGCCATCGGCATCAGGTACAGCGCCAGCGCGTAGCAGATGACCATGCAGATGGCCCCGACCGCCATGGCAGGCCGCGCCGTTTGCAGCTTGCTCACCCCCACCGCATTCAGCACGATCAGTTCGCTGTCGGCCGTCAGGCGGTTATAGGTGTAGATCACTGCGATGCCGAGTGCGATGGGGATCAGGATCAGCAGCAGGCTCGGCAGCATCAGGCCGGTCAGGTACAGGAAGTCGCCCAGCGTGAGGCCGCGGTTGAGCATGAAATCGATGAAGCGCATCACCTGCGTCAGCCAGATAATGCCGGTGAGCGATGCCGTCACCAACACGGTGGGCAACACGAGATGCAGGAAAAGATAGCGTTCGAACTGGCGCATGGCGGCGTTATACGCCCTGCCTGCGCACTTGTGAAGCACAGGTTTTCACGCTATATCAGTGGCATTCATCTCCGCTCCATGAGGTTCTATGCTTTCCGTTTCCTTTGCCGCCAAGCCTGCCGCCAAAACCCCTGCCCGCGCCTATCTGGTGGGCGACGACCTCGCCCTGCCCGTGAAGGACGCGTTCCTGAGCACGGCCATCAAGACCGCAAGCTTCGCCGGTAAAAAGAACGAAACCCTCACGCTGGTGCACCCGCAGGGCAGCATCGCCATTCTTGTCGGCCTCGGCAAAGCGGCAAGCGCCACTGCCGCCGTGCTCGAAGAGCTGGGCGGCAGCGTGGTCGCCGCCGCACTGGTGGCCAAAGTTGCCAGCGTTGAAATTCATGCAGGCCTGCCGAAAGCCGCGAAGATCGATGCGGCGCAGGCCGCAGCCCATCTCGGCTTCGGGGCATTGCTGCGCAGCTACCGCTTCGACAAATACCGCACCAAGGACAAGCCGGAGGACAAGCCGAAACTGAAAAGCGTCAGCATTGCAGGTGTCGCGCCCGACAAGGCGAAGAAAGCCTTCGCACCGCTGCAGGGCGTGGCCGAATCCATCGCCTTCACGCGCGATCTGGTGAGCGAGCCCGCCAATATCCTCTACCCCGCCACGCTGGCTGCCGAAGCGCGCAAGCTGGCCAAGCTGGGCATCAAGGTGGAAGTACTGGGCGAAGCGGAAATGAAAAAGCTCGGCATGGGCTCGCTGCTCGGCGTGGGTCAGGGTTCCGAGCGTGAATCGCAACTGGTAGTCATGCAATATTACGGCGGCAAAAAAGGTGGCAAACCCATCGCCCTCGTGGGCAAAGGCGTCACCTTCGACACCGGCGGCATCAGCATCAAGCCCGCGGGCGGCATGGAAGAAATGAAGTGGGACATGGGCGGCTCCGCCGCCGTGATCGGCACCATGCGCGCGCTGGCGGCACGCGGCGCGAAAGTGAACGCGGTCGGCATCGTCGGCCTCGTCGAGAACATGCCCGACGGCAACGCCCAGCGCCCCGGCGACGTGGTGACCAGCATGAGCGGCCAGACCATCGAGGTGCTCAACACCGACGCCGAAGGCCGCCTCGTGCTGGCCGACGCGCTGTGGTATTGCCAGGACCGTTTCAAGCCCAGCTGCATCGTCGATCTCGCCACGCTCACCGGCGCCATCATCATCTCGCTTGGCTCGCACAAGGCCGGGCTGTTCAGCAACGATGATGGCTTAAGCGCGGCCCTCACCGCCGCGGGTGACGCCACCGGCGAGAAGCTCTGGCGCATGCCCATGGGCGACGAATACGACGCCATGATCAATTGCGACATCGCCGACATGAAAAACATCAGCGATGGGCGCGAGGCAGGCTCCACCACGGCAGCACAATTCCTGCAGCGCTTCGTCAATGGCACGCCGTGGGCGCATCTGGACATTGCCGGGGTAGCGTGGAGCAAAAAAGCGACCCCGCTTTGCCCGCGCGGTGCGGTGGGCTGGGGCGTGCGCCTGCTGAACCAGTGGATCGCCACGAATTATGAGAAGTAACCATGGATGAAGGGGGGCTTGCCCCCCCCTTCGCCCCTTCGGGGCTAACCCCTGCCGCAAGCGGCTCGCGCAGCTGCGGCGCTACGCAAGGTACCAATGACCACCACCATCCAGTTCTACCATTTGCTTTCCACCTCGCCCGAGCGCGCGGTGCCGAAGCTGATGGAAAAAGCGCTGGCCAGCGGCGCACGCGTGCTGATGCTGTTCGACAATGAGGCGACGCTGAAAAGCATGAGCGACGCGCTGTGGAGCGCCAACCCCAACGGCTTCCTGCCCCACGGCACCCCGCGCGACGCGCACGCGAGCGAACAGCCCATCCTGCTGTCGCTGACCGATGCGAACGCGAACAACGCCGATATTCTGTGCGTGATGGATGGCTCCTCGCCCGCCTCGCTCACCAGTTTCACCAAGGTGCTGGATGTGTTCGACGGCAGCGATGATGCCACGGTGCAGCGCGCCCGCAGCCGCTGGAGCGCCTACAAAGAAGCGGGCCACCGCCTGCAATACGTGAAGCAGCAACCCGGCGGCAGCTGGAAGATCGAAGCTACCGCGTAGTGGGCCAGCCAAGGCAATAGACCTGCGCGACCCCATCCACCGGGCGCTGGTCATTGAAGATGATCTCGTAGCCGTAGCAGTAGGGTTCTGGCTGGCCATTCGGAATGGCCGCGTGCATGCCGCCGGTCGTCCACAGGCCGCCCAGTACGAACGGCACCAGCACGACGAAATAAATCAGCACGGCATCGAACAGCACGATGAGCAGATAATGTTTCGGTTTCAATTTCATGCGGCTTCTCCTTTTAAACGTGCCACGGTCAGCCCTTCGGGCGTTGGCAGCATCATGCCCTCGAAACGATCGGGGTCGGCCAGCGCGTCGTTGAATTGCAGCATGGCGGCCTTGGCTTCGGCGCGCGCGCCATCCGGGTTCTCGCCGCTGAGCGCACCGAACAGCAGCGTGTTGTCGCCCACCACCCAGCCGCGCGGCTTCAGCAGCTTCAGGCTGGCATTCAGGTAGTTGAAGTAATTGCGCTTATCGGCATCGATGAACACCAGATCGTAGGTGGGTTTGGCGGGCTGGTGCTGCAGCCATTCCAGCGCATCCGTATGCACGATCTCGATGCGGTTTTTGTGCGGGCTATGCTGCACATGCTGGCGGGCTTGCTGCGCATGGTCTGCAGCAAATTCCAGGCTGGTGATGTGGCCATCCTCCGGCAGGGCACTGGCCATCCACAGCGTGGAATACCCCATGAACGTGCCGATCTCCAGAATGCGCGCAGCACCACTGATCGCCACGATCCATGCCAGCAGCGCGCCCTCATAGGGCGACACCTGCATGCCCGCCCGGCGGCGTTCGCCTTCGGCGCGGATGGCCGCCACATCCTGCGGTTCACGCACGAAGGTGCGCGTCATGTATTCCAGTGTTTTACCGTCCGCACGCGTTTGCATGGTTTATTCCTTTCGTTGCTCGCCCATCGCGCGTCCTGCGCGAGGACTCGCATGCGCTCAAGGCTGGCGTGCCTACTGGCACGGGATGATTTGCATCTGTTCTGGCCGGGTGATCTCGATCATCGGCCCGTTATCCAAAAACACCACGCCGCGCGCGGTGACGCAATCACTTTGTTGCACCGCAAAATCCTTGCCCATGCTGCGCCATGCGCGGCGCGGAATGCGCAGGCTGGCATCCTGCTTCCAGTCCTCGCCAAAATTCAGGTACCACATGTCGCGGCCTTTGTAGGTGCGCGTGATGCGCCCCTGCATCAGCACGAACTGCCCCAGCGCATCGCTCAGCGTATCGGGCGTGCGCCAATGGCTGGGCTCACCCCACACCCCTTTTTTGGCGCGCCGTGCGGCGGCCTCGGCCTTCTTCCATGCGGCGGGGCTGGCGGCGCGGTCATACAGCACGGCCACACCGTCGCCCAACAACTGCTCCTGTAGCGTGCGTTTTTGCCCCGGCGGGGTCAGCACCACCTGCGGCGCGCCATAGCGGTCGGTGCCGGTGCTGCGCATCAGCGCGTCGCCCACCATGCCCGGCGCACGGGCATTCCATGCCGCTTCGTCCAACACCAAAACGCCCGCAAGCATGGCTTCCCCCGCGGGCTCCAGCTGCAATCGACCGGGCGCGAGCGCCGCCTCCACGCGCACCGGCATGGGCTTGGCCGCGGCCAAGGCTGTGGCGGCAACCCCACTGAATATAAGGAAAATTGCGATTATTCCCGGGCGCATGCGTAATTCCATTGCGTGTTTGTCATGATGTGCCATAACCAGCGGCGAAACACAAACCTTCGAGGAATCCCATGCGTACCATCCTTCGCGCCCTGACTGCCGTTACCCTGCTTGCCGGTGCTGCCCACGCAGCCGAAGGCCAAGAACATGTCGTGGTCTACGGCGGCGCGTTCGACGTGAGCCAGGGCGATGACCGCGCAACCGTGGGCGGCCTTGAGTACCGCTTCGCGGACCAGTTCAACGGCCTGCGCCCGGTCGTCGGCGTGATGGGCACGACCGATGAAGCGGCTTATGTTTACGGCGGCGCGTACTGGGACCTGCCGCTGAACACCGCACCGTTCGTGATCACCCCGGGCTTCCAGGCCGGTGCCTACAGCCATGGCGACGGCAAGGACCTCGGCTATGGCCTCGAGTTCCGCTCGACCATCGAAGCCGCGTATGAATTCGAAAGCGGCCAGCGCCTCGGCCTCGGCTTCAGCCACCTGAGCAACGCATCGCTGGGCAACGACAACCCCGGCACCGAAACCCTGCAAGTGGTGTACAGCCACCCCATGTAAGGATTTTCATGCCGGTGGCATGAAAATACGTAGCATGCATGGTAGTCTTAGGGGGTTAGGGAGCATTCCATGCGACCACAGCCCCCTTTAGACGGACATGGAATAGCGCTAATGCCGGTGGCATGAAATACGATGAATAAAAAAAGGGCGGCCAATTGGCCGCCCTTTTTGTTTGCTAGTTCGCCAGCGCGTCGTAGGCCGGCAGAGTAAGGAATTCCGTGTATTCATGGTCGAACGTCATGTTCAGCACCAGCTCCTTCGCACGGCGATAGGGCAAGGTGCGGAACGCATCCGGCCCCACGGATTGCTCGATCTTTTTCATCTCTTCGTCGGCGAAGGCCAGCAGCATGTCCTCGCTCACTTTCGTGCCGGCATCGAGCTTCGCATGGTGGTGCACCCACTGCCAGAGCTGGCTGCGCGCGATCTCGGCGGTGGCGGCGTCCTCCATCAGGTTGAACAGCGGCACGCAGCCATTCCCTGCCAGCCAGTTGGCCGTGTATTGAATGGCCACGTTCAGGTTGTTGCGCACGCCCGCCTCGGTGATGGTGCCTTCCGGCACGGTGAGCAGGTCCTTCGCGCTGACCTTCACCTCGGGCCGCGTTTTGCTGTACTGGTTCGGCGTGGGCATCAGGCGGTCGAACACTTCCATCGCCACGGGGATCAGGCCGGGGTGCGCCACCCATGTGCCATCATGGCCGTAGGTCGCCTCGCGCTCCTTGTCGGCCTTGACGGCGGCGAAGGCTTTGTCGTTCGCGGCCTCGTCGTTCTTCACCGGAATGAACGCCGCCATGCCGCCCATGGCGTGGCAACGGCGCGTGTGGCAGGTCTGGATCAGCAGCTCGGCGTAGCTCTTCAAGAAATGCGTGGTCATGGTGACCTGTGCACGATCCGGCAGTACGAATTCCTTGTGCGCATGCAGTTTCTTGATAACGCTGAAGATGTAATCCCACCGGCCGCAATTCAGGCCCGCGGCATAGTCGCGCAGCGCGTACAGGATCTCATGCATCTCGAACGTGGCGGTCAGCACCTCGATCAATACCGTGGCTTTTACCGAACCTTTGGGAATGCTGAGCTTCTGTTCGCTGTAGGCGAAAATATCTGCCCAGAGCTGGGCTTCTTCCGCGCTTTCGGTCTTGGGCAGGTAGAAATACGGGCCAGTGCCGCGCTTGATGCGCTCAGCCGCGTTATGGAAGAAATACAGCCCGAAATCCAGCAACGCACCGCAAATAGGTTCACCACCTGCCGTCACGTGCCGCTCGGGCAGGTGCCAGCCGCGCGGCCGCACGATCAGGGTCGCAAGGCCACTGGCATTGAGGCTATAGGCTTTGCCCTCGGGGCTTTCGAAATGCAACGTGCCGCGCACCGCTTCGTACAGCGCGCGCTGCCCGTCGATGATCTTTTCCCACGTGGGGCTGAGCGAATCTTCCAGATCGGCCATGAACACCTTGGCACCGGAATTCAGCGCGTTGATGACCATTTTCGGCTCGGCCGGGCCGGTGATCTCTACGCGGCGGTCCTGCAGGTCGGCGGGGATCGGCGCCACCACCCACTCACCTTCGCGGATCTCTTTCGTTTTGCTGCTGAAATCCGGCAGCTTGCCTTTATCGAACTCGGCCTGGCGGCGGGTGCGCTTCTCCAGCAGCTCGTCGCGGCGCGCCC
>QFOX01000100.1 GCA_003241645.1 Azospirillum brasilense
ACAACCACCTGCTGCAGACCTGCCAGCGCTGGTTCCATTGCTATTAACCCACCACCAACCAAGGAGACGACCATGATTGAACTAACCGATAACCAACGTGCCATCATCACCGAAGCCAGCAAAAGCAAATACGGTGATATCCGTGAACTGGCGGCGCTCAAGAAATTCGCCCCGCCTGTGCGTGAGAACATCGTCAAGGGGATGCTCAAGCGCGAGTTGCTCACCACGGACAAGGATGGAAAAACCTTCGTCAGCGACAAGGGCTATGCCGCCATCGGCAACCCTGCGGCGGAGGAACCTCCGGCCCAGGTCAAGGCAAAGAAAAAGCCCGAAGCCAAACCTACTGCGCCGAAGAAAGCTGCCACGCCTGCGAAGGATGGTGACGAGAAGAAATCCAAGCAGCAAAAACTCATTGATCTGCTCCAGAGCAAAAAGGGAGCCACGGTACAGGAGATGGTGGATGCCACGGGGTGGCAGAAGCATTCGGTGCATGGTGCCATGGCGGGCATCCTGAAAAACAAGCTCAAGTATATCATCACTTCGGAAAAGGATGAAAAGCGTGGGCGTGTTTACAAGATCACCGGAACGAAAAAAGATTAGAAATAAGCATCACTCTTTCTTGAAGCCACCCGTCATGGGTGGCTTTCTTTATGCAGTGGCTGCTACTGGCATCGCCTCCGTTTCGCTTTGCTTTATCGCTGTAATTAAACGGAATACGAAGTCTGTCACGATTAGTGCATTCATGCTGCTGCAAAGAGTATCATATACAACATGGCCATGAATGGTGGCGTGACGATTGGGAACGGGAAGCAGCGCAAATGCCGATGCATGCTCAACAGTATTGCAATAATCATAGATGTGATTCAGCGCCTTGTAGAGTTCATAATCCCAATATCCCATCAGACCATGGTCACTCAGGGTCAAGGTTTTTGCCTTTTCTCTCAGAGTTTTCTGGCTGGTAACAACAGCCATTGCCTCGTCACGATGCAGCTCTATACGGGCCACACGTTCAATTTCAGGGAATAGTGCACGGGCGATGAGGCTATATAATCCATGCCCATGGGCTTCCAGCGCCTGCACAAAAACAGCCTTGGCCTGATTATCGATATCTTGTTCCTGCAGGCTCTCCAAGAATGCTTGCTTCACTTCCTGCCAGTTTTCTCGGTAGTAGGCTTCCAGCATCACTGCATCGTCTTGCTCGTCGGTCTCTTCCAACCTATCAAACGGCGTGGTGGTATGAGGAAGCCATCCAGCTTTTTCCATGCGCTGGCGGTGTTTATCCATCCGCTGGATTTCTTTAAGTAACGGACGGAAGGGTTCTGCAAATTGCCGCAGCTCTCTGGCGATCCTATCAAAAGGCTCGTTAATATTCCGCCACGCTTCGAGTGCAGGAGCCAGTTGTTTGGTGAATTCAGTGGTATTGCGGTGCAGTTCAGCCAACCAAGGTGCTGGACGGAACCGCGCGGCCAATTCTTGAAAGTCGTGTCCCAGCGTAGAGCACCGCAAGTCACGCGCCCATTGCATGCTCTCCTGTGCATTTTTTTGTAATCCATCAATAGCGGAGCCGTACGCCAGCATCTGTTTCTGCATATCTCGCGGTGCCGTGAGCACCGATTCAACACCTGTCAGCGTATCTTGTCGAAGCTCGTCGGCAACCGAGCGGGTCAACGCGATTTGATCGCGCATACCTTGTCCCAGACTGAGTGCCTTGTGCATTGCCTGCGCTTCTTTAAGCGGAGATTCCAGCTTCTTAAGCTCTTTTTGTAGCATGCCGATGCCCGTTTTATCATAGGCATCCAGCAATTGCTGGGTGGGAGACTGCATCCCTTTGAGTAGTTTCTTGGTCGTGTCGTCCACGGCATCCTCGCTGCATTTATGTAATGCCGCAATTGTACCGCGATTTTATCTTACCAACCAGCCCCCTTAATCTTTTTTCCGCTGTTTCGGATTGGCGGGAGTCGGAGTGGATTCTGTTTCGCCCGTTTTGATGCTATTAAAGCTCTGCCCCGTTTCCGATAACGTGGCTTCTTTTCCAGTAAAATCTTGCCAGCGGCGCACGATCACATCGCAGTAGCGCGGGTCGAGTTCCAGCAACCGTGCCGACCGGCCGGTCTTTTCGCAGGCAATGAGGGTGGAGCCGGAACCGCCGAAGCAATCCAGCACGATATCACGGGTCTTGCTGCTATTTTCGATGGCGCGCAGCACCAGCTCGACGGGCTTCATGGTGGGGTGCAGGTCATTGCGCTGGGGCTTGTTGACCAGCCATACATCGCCCTGGTCACGCGCACCACACCAGTAATGCTTGTTGCCCGCCTTCCAGCCATAGAGGATGGGTTCGTACTGCCGCTGGTAGTCGGCTTGCCCCATGGTGAATTTGTTTTTCGCCCAAATGATGAAGGTAGACCAATGGCCTCCGGCCTGCCGGAACGCGCTCTGCAGCGTGTCCAGCTCGGAGGACGACATGCAGATGTAAATCGCCCCTTTGCATACGGTGACGAGGTTGGTGCAGGTGTCGAGCAGGAACTGGTGGAATTCGTCACCGAGATTGTCGTTCTTAATCTTGAGCTTTTTCCCGCGTATCTTGTCTTTAACGCTGGAGCCGTAATTCACATTATAGGGCGGGTCGGTGAACACCATGTCCGCGAGCGAACCATCGAGCAGTTTCTCGACCATGTCGAGCTGAGTGGAATCCCCGCACAGCAGGCGGTGCTCTCCGAGCACCCACACATCACCGGGCTTGCTGACGACCGCCTCTTGGATCTCCGGCACTTCGTCATCGTCCGTTTCGCCCTCCGGCGCATCGAACAATAACTCGTCCAGCTCATCCTCGCCAAAGCCGAGAATATCGAGGTCGTAATCCTCCGCCTGCAGGTCGCGCAATTCCAGCGAGAGCATTTCCGCATCCCAGCAGGCGTTCAGCGCAATGCGGTTGTCCGCGATGATCAGCGCGCGCTTCTGCGTTTCGGTAAGGTGGCCAAGGGTGATGGCCGGAACCTCTTTCATGCCCAGCCGCTGCGCTGCCATCAGCCGCCCGTGGCCAGCGATCAGGCCATTGTTGGCATCGACCAGGACAGGGTTGACGAACCCGAACTCCGCGATGGAGGCCATGATCTGCGCAACCTGTTCATCCGAGTGCGTGCGGGCATTACGGGCATATGGCACCAACTGTTCTGTCGGCACGAATGTCACTGCCAGCTCGCGCATGTTCACCCCGTCAATCATGGCAATAGCACTCCTGTATGGATTCCTGCTCGTGGAAGGCATCGGTTTGCATGGACACGGCATGTTTGATTTCCGCATAGCTGGGGCGGTCTGAACGGAACCGGGCCGCGGCGTAGGTTGTGGTTTTCCCCACGAGCCGCTGTTCCTGTTCAATCCACCAATCCGCGCTGGCGGGATTCTCCCGTATCAGCCCCGCGACCAGGCTTGCCCCTTTGAGGAAGCATAGGTCGCAATTGCCTGCAGGGGTCTTGCCGTTGACGTTCGACAGCCGCAGGTCAAAGGGCTGCGCGCGCCAGAACGCGGCCACGTCCTGCTTGGTCACGCCCGCTGTGGCCAGCGGCGTGATCGTGTCCCATCGCTCGCGCTGGTGCCGCGCTTTCGCCACCCGTGAGGGTTCGTCGGCGCGTAAGCCCACCGCGTTCTGCCAGTGCTCCCATCCAAGGTGCTGCATGGCATACCGCTTGATGGTGCGGATTTTCATTTCCGTGGTGCAGAACCGTGCGACCGGATTCGGCAGGAAGCTGCGCGCATCGATGACTGCCGCGAATGGTTCCCCGTTGCGGCTGGCGCTGTTATGGCCGCAGACCCGTACTTTGGTGTCCTCGGTAGGGTCGTACTCCAGCCACACCATCGCCACGTTCCAGCGGGTCGCGCATTCCTGCACGAAATCCAGCGTCTCCTCGCGCTCCTTGCCCGTGTTGGCAAAGCAGACCTTCACATGCTCCGGCAGGCTGCCG
>QFOX01000015.1 GCA_003241645.1 Azospirillum brasilense
GACCAGCGCGTCGCCGGTGGTGGCGTGGTCGCCAAGGATAAGGTGGCCGGATTGCTCGCCGCCGATGTTGAAGCCGTGCGCGCGCATGGCTTCCATCACGTAGCGGTCGCCCACTTTGGTGCGGTGCAGTTTCAGTTTCTGCGTGGCAAGGAACTGCTCGAGGCCGAGATTGCTCATCAGCGTGGCGGCGATGCCGTTGCCTTTCAGTTCGCCGGCGCGTGCGGCACGCGCGGCGATCATCGCCATCAGCTGGTCGCCATCGACGACCTTGCCCAGCTCATCCACCACGATCAGGCGATCGGCGTCGCCATCCAGCGCAATGCCAATGTCAGCGCCTTCCATGACCACCTGCGCGGCCAGCGCCTGCGGGTGGTTGGAGCCGCATTCCTTGTTGATGTTCGTGCCGTTCGGCTGCACCGCCATGGACACGACCTCGGCGCCCAGCTCATAAAGAATGATGGGGCCCACCTGGTAACCCGCGCCATGGGCGCAATCGATCACGATTTTCAGCCCATCGAGCCGCAGGTGCTTGGGAAAGGTGGATTTGACGAATTCGATGTAGCGGCCCGGCGCATCGTCCAGCCGTTTGGCGCGGCCGATCTTCTCGGGGTGGGCCAGCATGCTGGCGGGGTCGCGGTCCATGAAGGATTCGATCTCGAGCTCCGCCGCGTCGGACAGTTTGTAACCGTCGGGGCCGAACAGTTTCAGGCCGTTATCCTGATAGGGGTTGTGGCTGGCCGAGATCATCACGCCCAGATCGGCGCGCATGGCTTTGGTGAGGAACGCCACGGCGGGCGTCGGCATGGGGCCGACCAGCAGCACGTCTACCCCGGCGGAGAGGAAGCCCGAGGTGAGGGCGTTCTCGATCATGTAGCCGGAAAGGCGGGTGTCTTTTGCGATCACCACGCGGTGGCGGTGGTCGCCACGGTTGAAATAGTGACCCGCCGCCACGCCAAGGCGCTGGGCGATCTCTGCCGTCATGGGGAACTGGTTCGCGGTGCCGCGAATGCCGTCCGTTCCGAAATATTTGCGTTTAGCCATGGCATGCATCTACCGCATGGCGAAGGCCCTGACAATGGGGGATTGTTCCGGCTGCGGCTTGCAGTTCGCTTGCAAATGTATTAATATAAGCCACGCATCTTTCTGGAGATTCTCCTTCATGGCCAACCGGTCGCACTATTCTTCGCGCGCGCATGCATTCTCGCTGGTTGAGCTTTCCATCGTCCTTGTGATCCTTGGGTTGCTGACCGGTGGCATCCTCAGTGGGCAATCGCTCATCCAGGCGGCGGAGGTGCGCAGCACCGCCGTGGATGTGATGCGCTACCGCGTGGCGGTGATGACCTTCCGCGACAAATATTTCCAGTGGCCGGGCGACATGAGCAACGCCACCCAGTTCTGGGGCATTGCCGCAGGCAGCACGGGTGCCGACAACACCTGCTACAATACCTGGTCCATCGACAAGCGCACCTGCAACGGCACGGGCGATGGCGCCATTGGCGTGTATGGTTTCACCATGTGGGAGTCGTACCGGTTCTGGCAACACCTGAACAACGCGGAACTGATCGAGGGGAAATATTCCGGCGTGGCCGCGAATGCCACCGGCCCGACCATGACGGGCTGTGTCGTTGGGAATTGCCCGGTCTTCCGGGTGCGCAACGCCAGCATGATCCCCACGCAGCAGAATTCGTCGGGCGATGTGGATTTTATTCCCTATCCGCTGGCGAACTACTTCCTGCTTGGCAACTCAGCCGTGAATGGCACCAGCGGCGGCAATCTGCCGATCGGTGCGATCGTGAGCACGGAAGAAGCATGGAACATGGATACGAAGATCGATGATGGCTTGCCCTACCAAGGCTTCTTCCAGACCTTCTATCGTGCCGGGGCCACGCAATGGGGCGCGCAGGAAACCCGCGAATGCGCCAGCAGCGCCACCATTGCCGGGGCCACCTATAACTTCGCCAAAACGGGCAAGGCCTGCGCCTTCCGCATCAGCTTCGGCAGCTAAATTTCTTAGTGGATCGTGGCGTTGTCGCCGCCAGTATCGCCTTCCGCTTTTTTGCGGCTGCTCGGCAGGGCGGAGCGCGTCGGCTTCTTGGATTCGATGCTGTGGTCCACGCGCTCGATCTTCTCGCCTTTGACCAGTGCGAGGATCTCGTCGCCGGTGAGCGTTTCGTATTCCAGCAGCGCCTGCGCCACGATCTCCAGCTCCTCGCGGAATTCGGTGAGGATGCGGGTCGCTTCCTTATGCGCGCCGATGACGATGCGCTTCACTTCCGCATCCACCGCCGCCGCCGTTGATTCCGAGGTGGTGCTGTGGCGCGTGATGCTCTGGCCAAGGAACGGCTCGCTGTTTTCGTTCTGCGAATAGAGCACGGGCCCAAGGCTTTCGCTCATGCCCCATTCGGCCACCATCGCACGGCTGAGTTTGGTGGCATACTGAATGTCGGAACTCGCGCCGCTGCTGACCTTTTCGTGCCCGAAGATGAGTTCTTCCGCCACGCGGCCACCCATGGCCACGGCAAGGTCGGCGTACATTTTCTCACGCTTGTAGGACACTTTGTCGGATTCGGGCAGGCGCATCACCATGCCCAGCGCGCGGCCACGCGGAATGATGGTCGCTTTGTGGATGGGGTCACTCGACGGGCAGTGGATGGACACGATGGCATGGCCCGCTTCGTGGTAGGCGGTCATGCGTTTTTCTTCGTCGCTCATGACCATGGATTTGCGCTCCACGCCCATCATCACCTTGTCCTTGGCGGCTTCCAGCTCGCGCATGGTGACCACGCGCTTGTCCTGCCGTGCGGCCAGCAACGCCGCTTCGTTCACCAGATTGGCAAGGTCCGCGCCCGAGAAGCCGGGCGTGCCGCGCGCGATGATGCGCGCATCCACATCCGGTGCGAGGGGCACTTTTTTCATGTGCACCTGCAGGATCTTTGTGCGGCCTTCAATGTCCGGGTTGGGCACCACGATCTGGCGGTCGAAACGGCCGGGGCGCAGCAGCGCCGGGTCCAGCACGTCGGGGCGGTTGGTCGCGGCGATCAGGATCACGGATTCGTTCGCTTCGAACCCGTCCATCTCCACCAGCAGCTGGTTCAGCGTTTGCTCGCGCTCGTCGTTGCCACCGCCGAGGCCAGCGCCACGGTGGCGGCCCACGGCGTCGATCTCGTCGATGAAGATGATGCAGGGTGCATTCTTTTTGCCCTGTTCGAACATGTCGCGCACGCGGCTTGCGCCCACACCCACGAACATTTCCACAAAGTCGGAGCCGGAAATGCTGAAGAACGGCACGCCCGCTTCGCCCGCAATGGCGCGTGCCAGCAGCGTTTTACCCGTACCCGGGGGACCTACGAGCAGGCAGCCGCGCGGGATCTTGCCGCCCAGCTTCTGGAATTTGCCGGGGTTCTTCAGGAAATCCACCAGCTCCTGCAATTCTTCTTTCGCTTCGTCGATGCCGGCTACATCCTCGAACAGTTTGCGTTCGGTGTTCTCGTTCAGCATGCGTGCACGCGATTTGCCAAAGCTCATGGCCCCGCCGCCGCTGCGGCCGGACTGCATGTTGCGCATGAAATAGATATACACGCCGATGAGCAGCAGGAACGGCAGCCACGAGCTGAGGAACGTGCCCCAGAACGAATCCATGCCGTTGCCATTCGGTGCCGCGCTGATGCGCACGTTGCGCGCGCGCAGCCGCTCGATCAGTTGCGGGTCGGTCACCGCCTGCAGGCTGAAGCCGGTGGCGTTGGTGTAATGCCCGGTGATCTTGGTGCCGGATTCCTTGGTTTCGCGAATGGTCACGTCGGCCACTTCGCCGGATTCCACCGCGCTTAAGAATTCGGAATAGGAAAGCTGCTTGTAATCGCCCGCGACTTCGCCGGTGGCGTTCTGCACGGCGCTGACCACGAACAGGGTCACCACGATAATGCCAAGCCAGATGAGGATGTTTTTGCTGATAGTGGGCATAGATTCAGTCTTTCGTTGCGGCGCGAGTTAACCACCAAAACGCCTGTGCAGCAAGCGGTTTCGGGGGGGCGAACCCCACGCTTAGCCTTGTGTTTGCAAGCGATGCGGGCAGCTCCTGCATATGGGGCAGGTGAAGCAGTTCATCAAGGTGCCACAGTGACGGCGTGGCCAGCGGCAGTGCGGTTGCCCATGCCACATGCTGGGCGCGCAGCTGCCGTTTGCCATCCGCCCCGAGGGCGCGCAGCTGCAGCGTCATTCCGCTCGGCAATGCGTAATGCACGCGAAAACGCCCGTCCCACGTGGTGGTGCCTTCGCCCTGCAGCGTCAGCGGTGCGGCCACGCGCGCCAGTTCCCGCGCGATGCGCCAGCCATGCGCCTGTGGCGTCATGCTGCAGCCATGCAGCGTGCGTGGCCGCGGGTCGGGCTGCTGCATGGCCTCCGCAAGCCGTTGGGTTTCATGCCCGCGTGGGCGGTGGATGTGCCCGCTGATCGTGGTCAGCATATCGGCCAGCAATTGGGTGCGCAGCGGTTCCGGCAGATGCTGCCACTGCGCGGCGTCCAAATCGGCATAGCCCAGCGGGTGAAGCACGCAGCATTGCATGGCGGCGTGCGCCATCTGCGCCTCGCGCTGCATGCGGGCATGGGCTGCATCGGCACAGGCGGCGGGCACGCCCGCCTTGCGCGCGGCCACGCGGGCGAACGCCATGTTCTGGTTGCTGGGGTCTTCCACCCATGGAAGCTGCTGCGCCTGAAGCAGGGTGCGCAGCGCAGCGGGCGTGGTGTGCAGCAGCGGGCGCAAAAAGCGCACGCCACCGAACAGGCGTAGCGCGCTCATGCCCGCCGGGCCATCGGCCGTGCGGCCACGCGCCTGCGCGAGGTATTGGGTTTCGGCCTGGTCCTGCGCATGGTGGGCGACAAGGCAATGCAGCACGCCGTGCGCGCGACACCAATGGGCCAGCGCATCGTAGCGCCATTGCCGGGCTGCTTCCTGCAGGTTGGCCGAGCCTTCGGTGTGTTCCGGGGTGAGCACGGCATGCGCAATGCCGCGTGCCTGCAGCCATGCGCCCACCTGCGCCGCTTCGGCGGTGGATTCCGGGCGAAGCCGGTGATCGACCGTGAGCGCGGTGATGCGCCCGCCACGCGCGCGCGCCCACGCATTCGCCAGCAAGGTGAGGGCCATGCTGTCGGCGCCGCCGGAGCAGGCGATGGCCAGATGCGGCGATGCCTCGAACGGGCCAAGCGCCTGCATGGCCTGATGGAAAAGCAGGGAAGGATCAGCAGCGTGCGCGGGTGACGCTGCGGCAGGCATTACTTGCACTGCATGCGGCTGCGCTCGGCCTCGGCACGTTCTTTGGTGCGCGGGGCGCTGTCGCCATATTTGCTGACGACCTGACCCAGCACGATGCAGGCTTCTTTGCTGCGCTTGATGTTGTCGAGCGACATGGCGAGCTTCAGCAGGTTGTCGGGCGCTTTCTGGCCTTGCGGGTTGCTTTCGAAGCCCTTGCGGAAGCCCTCGGCGGCGCGGGTATAATCACCGCGCGCGTAATAGCTTTCGCCCAGCCAGTAGTAGGCGTTGCTGGTGAGCGGATCTTTCGGGTAGGCCTTCACGAAGTTGTCGAAGCCTGCGGCGGCACCGCTGTAATCCTTGCTGTTGAGCTTCTTGAAGGCGGCGTTGTAGGCGGCGTTCGAATCCGGGAAATCCGCACCCGTGGCGGAAGGCTGGTAGCTGGCCGGGGTGTCGTTGGCGGGCTCCTCGCTCACGCTGGCTTCGGGCGTGGGTGTGTCGGTCGCCACCGGCTGCATGGCAGCGGCGGATTGCGCCTGCTCCAGCGCCTGCAGGCGGTAGTCATAATCCTGCTTCATTTTCTCAAGGTTGGCTTTGGCTTCGTTGGCGGCAAAATTGGCGCGCTCCACATCGCCACGCAGCGCGCGCATCTGCTCGTCGATCTGCGATAGGCGCACTTCCATTTGCGCCGCGCCCGCGCCCGTGCCGATGGGCATGGCGTTCGGGTCGCCCGCCGGTGCGCCGCTGGTGTAGACCTGCTTCTGCAGGAAGTTCATGTCGCGCTCCATGCGCTGCAGGCGATCGGCCAGTTCGCTATTGCTCTGGGCGAAGGCGGCGGGGGCAACGGTGAGGGCAAGGAAGGCCGTAAGAACGCGACGCATAGGATCTCCGTGGTTGAGCGCCATCGCTAGCAAGTTTTTTTGCCCTTCGCAATGGCCCATCAACGCATTGTGTGCCGTTGGCACAGTTCGCATGGATCCCGGAGCATCATGCGCTGGCGCATTCGTCCGGGATGACGGTGAAAAGTATGGGCAAAGAAAAAGCCCGCTGGCAATCACCAGCGGGCTTGATCTTGGTCGTGAAACCGAATCGCTAAACTAGTTGGCGAGTACGGTTACAGCGCGACGGTTCTGGCTCCAGGCCGAATCGTCCGAGCCCATAACAGCCGGGCGCTCTTTGCCGTACGAAACGGTGCTGAGGCGGCTAGCTGCTACGCCGAGGTTCACGAGGTAGTTTTTCGCAGCGGTAGCACGACGCTCGCCCAGGGCGATGTTGTACTCACGGGTGCCGCGCTCATCTGCGTGACCTTCGATCACGATGTTCACGCCGCTGTTCTCTTTCAGCCAGCCAGCCTGACGATCGAGGGTCGCTTGAGCTTCGCCGCTGAGGGTCGAGCTGTCGAGCGCGAAGAATACGCGATCGCCAACGTTCGCTGCGAACTGACGCTGAGCTTCCGAAATGTTACCGTTGAAGCCGGTGCCGTTGCCGTTAGCATCCGAATCCGACGAGGAATCACATGCCGTCAGCAGCAGAAGGGCAGAAGCAATTGCCAATGCTGTCTTTTTCATTTTTAATCTCCTGAAAAATCAATGAATTTCCTGCTTTTGAGGGCAGTTGCGCTCCTTTTGGCAGAACCGCAGCCAATTGACAATAGGGGGAGTGGGGGATTTTTCGTGCCTAGGTGCGAAAACCCATAACTGTGGCAAACTTGTAACAGTCGGGCTGCTGGCGGGCGGGCAAACGAAAACGCCCGGATCGCGATGACTGGCAGGGCTGCCAGGCCGGGATCCGGGCGTTGGTTCAGGCGCATGCTACATTTGCAGCAGCGGGCTCCATGCCGGGTCGGATGCATCCCCCGGGGTGATGACCTCGCGCAGGTTGAAACCGGTAATATCAACCGAATACAGGCGGGTAGAGCCACCCGGTGCACCGCGGTTGAACACGATTACACGGCCGTTGGGGGCCCAACTCGGGCCTTCCACCAGCCAGCTTTGCGTCAGCAGGCGCTCGCCGGAGCCATCCGGGTTCATGATGCCGATATAGAAGGCACCGCCTGACATTTTGGTGAAGGCGATCTTATCGCCACGCGGCGACCACACCGGCGTGGCATAGTTACCACTGCCGAAGCTGATGCGCTGCACGCTGCCGCCGCTGCCATCCATGGTGTAGAGCTGCTGGCTGCCACCGCGGTCGGAGTTGAAGACGATGCGCGAACCATCCGGCGAATAGCTGGGCGAGGTGTCGATGCCCGGGCTGTTGGTCAGGCGTTTCATGCTGCGGCTGCGCAGGTCCATCTCGTAGATGCTGGTCTGGCCGCCCGAGGCGATCGACATCAGCATGCGCGAGCCGTCATGGTTGAAGCGCGGCGCGAAGCTCATGCCGTTGAAGCGGCCCAGCGATTCTTCACGGCCCGTTTGCAGGTCGCGCAGGAACACGCGCGGCTGGTTGTTGGCGTAGCTCATGTAGAGGATCTGCTGCGTGTTGGGCGAGAAGCGGGGGGTGAGCACCAGCTGCTGGCCGTCGGTCAGGTATTTGTGGTTGGCACCGTCCTGATCCATGATGGCGAGGCGCTTCACGCGCTTGGTCTGCGGGCCGGATTCGGCCACGTACACGATGCGGGTATCGAAGTAGCCCAGTTCACCGGTCAGGCGCTTATAGACCTCATCCGCGATGAGGTGCGAGATGCGGCGCCAGTTGCGGCTGAAGGTGTTGAATTCCTTGCCCGCGATCTGGGTTTCGCCCAGCGCGTCCCACAGGCGGAAGGTCACGCGCACGCGGCCACCGCCCAGCGGGGTCACGGTGCCGGTCATCACGGCTTGCGCGTTGATCTGGCGCCAGTCGGGGAAGCGCGGCGTGGCGTCGCCATTGGTGATCTGCTCAATGAAAGCCGCCTGAGAGATGGGGCGGAACAGGCCCGAGCTGGCAAGATCGGCCGACACGACGCTGGCAATGTTCGCGCCGTTGGCTTCGCCGTCGCCCGCACCGGTGAGGTTGGTGATGGCGATGGGGATGGGGTTTTGCGTGCCCTGCGTAACGGTGGCTTCCACGGCCTGCGCGAAACCGGTTTTCGCGGCGAGGGTGAAGGCAAGGGCAAAGAGAAGATGGCGTGCGCGCATGATGCAGTTCCTTGTGCGATGGTGCAGGGTTAGGCCCCCGCATGTAAATTTTCGATATTCTTAGTAGCGTGCGCTACGCAAACGTCAAGCGACCTACTGCGCCATGATGCGCGGATCGAAATTGATCTTGGTGTATTTCAGTTTCGGGTACAGCGTGGCCGGCAGGTTCTTCAGCGGGTTGCAACTGGGCATGCGGGTGGCGCGCAATGCTGAATCCGCTGCGGCGCGGAAGAACGGATCGCTGCCATAGCGGCCTTGCTGTTTGGGGTCGAGCTTGGAGTCGATCAGCGTGCCGTCGGGCGTGTATTGCGCCAGCACCACGACGATGAGGTTGGCCGCATCCTTCGCGCCGGCGGGCGGGCTCCAGCAGGGAATGAACGCACTGTTGAGCGCGTCCTGCTCGCTCAGCGCCAGCGGCATCGTCTCGTCGAACGCGGCGGTGGACGTAGTACGATTTTCTTCCTGCGTGGTTTTATCCTTCGCGTCCTTTTCCGATTTCTCGGCCGTCTTCTCAAGGTCGTTCAGCAGCTTCTCGAAATCGTCGCTTTCTTTTTGCGGTTCCGGTTTCGGCTTCACTTCTTTTTGCGGTTTCGGCTTTTCCGGCTCGGCCCCTTCGTTGGGGTCGAACGGTTTTTCGTCTTCCACCGGTTCGGGCGGTTTCGGTTGCGGCTTCGGTGGGGCGGGCTGCGGTTTGGGCGGCACCGGCTTCGGCGGCGTTTTGGTGGGTGCTTGCTGCTTCTTCTGGATCGGCTTGTCCGACGGGCGCACGTTGCTGCGTTCGGCGATGGGCAGGATATCGAGCGTGATGACGGTCGGCTGCACTTCCGGCGCGTCGGGCAGCAGTGTGGGCAGGCCGAAAATGGCAATCAGCAACAGCCCGCCATGCAGCAGGGCCGAGATCTTGAAACTGCGCCGTTCAAACAGCACTCAGGCGTCCGTTCTTTCTCGCTAGCGTTTCTTGGCGGGGGGCGTGCTGGCCTGGTCGGTCAGCAGCGCGATCTTGGTCAGGCCGGCGCTGTTGATCTCGCCCACCACTTCCATGATGCGGCCATAATCCACCGCCTGGTCGCCGCGCACGAACACGCGCGTGTCGGGCTTTTCGCCATAGACGGCCTCGAGATGTTCGGCCAGTTCGCTGATGTCGCGCTCGGTGTTCTGCACCCACACGCTGCCATCGCCCTTGATGCTGATATTCACCGGCTCGTCGTTACCCGGCACGGCCGAGGCTTTGGTCTTCGGCAGGTCCACGGTCACGCCGGTGGTCATCATGGGGGCGGCCACCATGAAGATGATGAGCAGCACCAGCATCACGTCCACGAAGGGGGTGACGTTGATCTCGTTGAAGCCGCCCGCGCTGCGGGTGCGGCCACGGCGCCCGCCAACGCCCGAAGGGCCAGCCATTCCCATTACATGCCTCCCTTATCCAGCTGGCGCGACAGCAGCATCTGGAATTCGGTGGTGAAATCCTCGAGCTTGCCGGCGATGCGGTTGAGTTCGCCGTTGAATTTGTTGAAGGCGATCACCGCGGGAATGGCCACGAACAGGCCGATGGCGGTGGCGAACAGCGCTTCCGCGATGCCGGGGGCCACCACGGCCAGCGAGGTGTTCTGCGTGCCCGCGATGTTGCGGAACGCGTTGATGATGCCGATGCAGGTGCCGAGCAGGCCGATGAACGGCGAGGCCGAGCCCGCCGTGGCAAGGAAGCCCATGCCGCGCTCAAGGCGTTCGATCTCACGGTTCTTGGTCACCGCCATCATCTGCAAAATGCGCTCTTTCATGGAGATGTTCAGCTCGCCGTTCGAGCGGCTGGTGCCGCTGGGCACCACACGCTGCTCGGTCGATTTGCTGCGGAACCACTCGTCCATCGCGGCGGTGAACATGAGCGCCAGCGGGTGCTTGGCTTTGCGCTTCTTGGTGCGCTCGTAATATTTATCCAGCGCTTCGGCCTGCCAGAATTCGTTCTCGAACTGGTTGGTCTTGTCGTTCACCGAACGGAAGGTGGTGAATTTCTCGATGATGATGGCCCAGCTGGCCACGCTCATGCCGATGAGGATGAGCATGATGATGAGCACCAGCGGCTCGGCATGGATCAGCAGGTTGACCAGCGACAGGTCGGGCGCGCCGGGGGCACCACCGGCGACGGTGCCAGCGATGTCGGCCGCGCCGACAGCATCCACGGGGGCAGCGGTTTTTTCCATTGGGTTCTCCATTCGGTGCGTGGGCAGGCGTTCAGCGCCGCCACGTGGTTAGCGGGGGATGAGCATGCCATAAGCAGATTCTGGGGCCCCTGTCACCTGCGAACATGGGTTATGCGCAATTGTCTTAGCGGGTGAGGTCGCGCGGCAACGGTGGCAGGTGGGCGAGCAGCGATTCGGGAAGCTCGACGGGTGCGAACTTCGCATGGTCGATGCAGACCAGCTCGATCTGCACGGTGGCGAGCACCACGCCGTCGCGGGTGATGGTCTGGTCCATGTGCATGCGCACGCGGCCCAGCTTGGTCATGCGGGTTTCCACCAGCAACAGATCATCCAGCCGGGCGGGTTTGCGCCAGTCGATGCTGGCGCGGCGCACCACGAAGATCAGGCCGAATTCCTCGCGCAGCCAGTCGCGCCCGTTGCCAAGGTGGCGCAGCCATTCGGTGCGCGCCCGTTCGCAGAAATTGAGGTAGTTGGAGTGGTAGACGATGCCCCCTGCATCCGTATCTTCGTAATACACGCGGATGGGCAGGAAGAAGGCGTGGTCTTGCATGTAGGGGTTCATGGGCATCGTTAAGCTCTATCATTTCTGTCATTGCGAGCGGTAGCGAAGCAATCCAGAACGCATGGCATACAGGCTGGACTGCCGCGTCGGGCTATGCCCTCCTCGCAGTGACGGTGTAATTTACTCATCCAGCAATCCCAACTGCTCGGGCAGTTTCTTCGGCATCTTCAGGCCTAGATGTTTGTAGGCCGTCAGCGTCAGCACGCGGCCACGCGGCGTACGCTGGATGAAGCCGCATTGCATCAGGAACGGCTCGATGGTCTCTTCGATCGCGTCGCGCCCTTCGCTAAGTGCGGCGGCAATGGTTTCTACGCCTACGGGGCCGCCATTGTAATGCTCGGCAATGAAGCTGAGGTAGCGCCGGTCCGACGCATCCAGCCCCAGGCTGTCCACCTCAAGGCGCAGCAACGTCGCATCCGCCAGTTTGGCGCTGATCGTGTCGTCGCCCGCCGCATGCGCGAAGTCACGCACGCGCTTGAGCAGGCGCACGGCAATGCGCGGCGTGCCGCGCGCACGACGGGCGATCTCATGCGCACCGTCGGGCGCAATGGCAGTGCCCAGCAGGGCCGCGGCACGGCTCACTACATTTTGCAGTTGCGCCGTGTCATAGAAGTTCAGCTTCAGCGGAATGCCGAAGCGGTCGCGCAGCGGACCGGTGAGCAGGCCCAGCCGCGTGGTGGCGCCCACCAGCGTGAATTTCGGCAGGTCGATGCGCACAGTGCGCGCGCTCGGCCCTTCGCCGATGATGAGGTCGAGCTTGTAATCTTCCATCGCGGGGTAGAGCACTTCTTCCACTGCCGAATTCATGCGGTGGATCTCGTCGATGAACAGCACGTCGCCCGCCTGCAGGTTGGTGAGGATGGCGGCGAGGTCACCCGCTTTGGTGAGCAGCGGGCCGGAGGTGGGGCGGAAGTTCACGCCCATCTCACGCGAGATGATCTGCGCGAGGGTGGTTTTTCCCAAGCCCGGCGGGCCATAGAGCAGCGTGTGGTCCAGCGCTTCGCCGCGCTTCTTTGCCGCGCGAATGAAGATGTCGAGGTTCTCGACCACTTGCGGCTGGCCGGTGAAATCTGCCAGCGACTGCGGGCGAATGCCCGCTTCGAGCGCGTCGGCTTCGGTGCGGTCGGCGGCGAGCGGCGAGGTTTCCGGTTTCATAAATATGCCTCACCTTTTGTCATCCCCGCGAACGCGGGGATCTCCTTAAAGGGGATTCCTGCTTGCGCAGGAATGACAAACATAAAGCGCCTGCGCTTCTTCCTTTTGTCATCCTGAGCAACGCGAAGGATCTCGCGACCATTGGATTCTTCACTGCGTTCAGAATGACAAAGCATCATGCGGCCAGCTCTTTCAGGCTGGCGCGGATCAGCGTATCCAGCGAGGCTTCGGGCTCGGCCGATTGAATGCGCATGACCACCGTGAACGCATCGGTACGGCTATAGCCCAGATGCACCAGCGCTGAGAGCGCGTCTTCCACCGCGCTGGGCGTTTTGGTGGCGGCCTTGCCCTTGGTCGCCGTGCCGCTGACGGCGGGCATGGCAAAGCCCGCGCCCGCCATTTTGGCGGCCTGGTTCTTCAGTTCGGTGACGATGCGCTCGGCCAGTTTCGGCCCCACGCCGGATACGGCGGTGAGCGCCTTCTTGTCCTGCGCGGCGATGGTGGTGAGCAACTGCTCGGGCGTGAACACACCGAGAATGGCGAGCGCCATTTTCACGCCCACGCCCTGCACGGTGGTGAGGGTGCGGAACCACTGGCGCTCCGCTTCGGACGCAAAGCCATAGAGATGGATATGGTCTTCGCGCACATGCGTTTCGATGAGCAGCGACACCAGCCCGCCCGCCGCGGGCAGCAGCCCCAGCGTTTTGGCGCTGGCGAACACCACGTAGCCCACGCCGTTCACATCGACGATGCAGTGATCGTCGGTGGTGCTATCGATTTTACCGGTGAGTTTGCCAATCATGCGCCAAGCTGTAGCGCAGTTCGGCGGGCGGTTCAACTGGAAGCGGCGGCCAGCATGATGCTATTATACAGGTGGAAGCAGGCCGCCACCGCGATCAGCAGGAACCATTGCAGCACCAGCAGCACGCGATCGCCGCGCGACATCAGCGGCCAGTAGGCGGCCACGCCATGCAGGCGATGCGCGCGTTTCAGCGGCCACGCCACCAGGCGCGGCGGGCGATACCCTGCCGGGGCCGTGCGGCGGTAATGATCGACCATGCGCCACTGCCACAGCAGGCCGGTGAGGAAATTGCCCAGCCCGAACAGCGCGCAGGCGCCAAACCCGAACAGGATGAGCGGCAGGTTGTGCGGCCCACTCTTGGCAACGCAGGTGATCAGGAAAGGCGCGCGCAGTTCGCGGTAGCAGCCGCGAAATCCAAAATGCGACAGGGTCCATGCATGCACCGTTTCTTGCGATGCAACATAGCCGGTCTGCTGCGAGAAATGCTCGCGCACCTGCATGGTCTGCTGCAGCCATGCGCGCGGCGTGACGTTGCCGGGAATGACCTGCTGCGAATGCGGGAAATGGTACGGCGTAAGCATGGTCAATGCTGCAGCAAGCACAAGGCCCGCCAGGCAAATAATGTTCAACCCCCGTATGATCCCCATCCGTCCTCCGAGCAACGAATGTAGCCTGATTTCTTCTTACAGGCGAGGGGTTTGATGGTTCGCGGCACAAATGGCCAGTGCCAGCGCATCCGCCGCATCGTGGCGGCAGGCGGCCAGTGCCTCGCGGCTAGCGGGCAGCAGCACCCCCACCATCTGGCTGATCTGGTGCTTGTCGGCGGTGCCGGTGCCCACCAGCGCTTTCTTCACCAGCTTGGCGGCGAATTCACTCACCGGCAATCCGGCGGCCGCCAGCGTCACCAGCAGCGCCCCGCGCGCCTGACCCAGCTTCAGGGTGGAGCTTCCGTTGGCGGTCACGAAGGTTTCTTCCAGCGCACCATGGGTAGGGTTATGCTGCGCAATAATGGCGGCCAGCTCGTGATGCAGCGTCAGCAGGCGCTGCGACAGCGGCAGGTCTTTCTTCGGGGTGATGGTGCCGCACGCCACGAACCCGAGCGACGGGCCGCGCACGTCGATCACGCCCCAACCGGCGCTGACCAACCCGGGGTCAATGCCGATGATGCGCATCAGGCGCTGAGCTTTTGCAGGGTGGCGTCGTCGAACTCGGCGTTGGTGAACACTTCCTGCACGTCGTCGTTGTCTTCCAGCGTTTCCACCAGCTGCATCAGCGCTTCGGCCTGCTCGCCCGCCACCGGGGCGGTAATGTTCGGCAGCCATGCCAGCTTGGCGCTGGTGGGGTCACCGAACTTGGCGGCCAGCGCATCGCGCACGGGCATCAGGTTCTCCATGCTGGTGGTGATGGTGTGCACGCCATCCGCGGTTTCGCAATTGTCGGCGCCCGCGTCGATCGCGGCTTCCAGCATGGCGTCCTCGATGATCTTCTCAGCGGGGAATTCGATCAGCCCGACGCGGTCGAACATGAACCCGACCGAGCCGGTCTCGCCAAGGTTGCCGCCGCCTTTGGTGAAGGCGCTGCGCATTTCCGGCGCGGTGCGGTTGCGGTTGTCGGTCAGCGCCTCGACGATGATGGCCACGCCACCCGGGCCATAGCCTTCGTAGCGCACGGCTTCGTAATTGTCGGACTCGCCGGTGCCGGAGCCTTTGGCGATCGCCGCATCGATGCGGTCTTTCGGCATGCCCGCCTGCCGCGCCTTGATGACGATGGTGCGCAGCTTGGCGTTGAAGTTAATGTCCGGGCCGCCACGGGCGCTAACGATGATCTCGCGCGCGATCTTGGTGAAGACTTTGGCGCGCTTGGCGTCCTGCGCGCCTTTGCGGCGCATGATGTTTTTAAACTGTGAATGCCCCGCCATTGGGGAACCTCGATTTCTATGGTTGATTGCGGTGTCATCCGCGTACTCGGATGCGCACGTATTAGGTATACGCTTGCGCTCCTGCGTGCGCGTATTCCTAGCACTCACCGCATAGAAATCAAGGTTGGCACGAAGGATTGGGAGCGCAGCAAGTATTTAGGCGTGAAGGCGGCGCGCTTCGGCGGCGACATATTCCAGATAGTCGCGGTATTCGCAGCGGGGCAGGGTGGCGACCAGCGCCTCGAACTGCGCCAGCGTTAGCGATCCCGCGCGCAATGCGGCTTCTTCGGGGCAGCCGATCTTCAGGCCCTGACGGCGTTCCACCGTGGCAATGTAGGCGCTGGCTTCCTGCAGGGCGCTGCTGGTGCCTGCGTCCAGCCATGCGAAGCCGCGGTGTAGCCGCACCACGTTCAGCGTGCCTGCCGCAAGGTAGTGGCGGTTCACGTCGGTGATCTCCAGCTCGCCGCGCGGCGAGGGTGCGAGCTGGGCCGCAATGCCCGCGGCCTGCGCGTCATAGATATAGATGCCCGGCACGGCGTAGCTGCTTTTGGGCTGCGTGGGTTTCTCTTCGATGGAGGTGGCGCGGCCCTGCGCATCGAAACCGATGACGCCGTAACGTTCCGGATCGGTCACGTGGTAGGCGAACACGGTGGCACCGCCTTTGAATTCGGCAATGGCGCGGGGAATGGCGTCGGACCCGAAGAAGATATTGTCGCCCAGCATCAGGGTGACCGGCGCATTGCCAACAAAATCCGCCGCGATCACCAGCGCCTGCGCGATGCCCTCGGGCTTCGGCTGTTCGCGGTAGCTGAGCTGGATGCCCCATTGGCGGCCATCGCCCAGCAATTGCTGGTAGCGCGGCAGGTCGGCAGGCGTGGAGATGAGGCAGATCTCGCGGATGCCAGCGGCGATCAGTACCGTCAGCGGGTAATAGATCATCGGCTTGTCGTACACCGCCTGCAGCTGTTTGCTGGCGACCTGCGTGAGCGGATACAGGCGCGACCCGGCGCCCCCGGCGAGGATAATGGCTTTCACAGCGTGCGACTCCATGGCGTGTTTTGCATTGCATAGCATGCGGGGGCGCATTACGAAAACATCTTATGTTGATCGTTCTTTCTCCCGCCAAAACACTCGATGAATCGCCCGCCATTCCCGCTGGGGTGCAGCCAACCATGCCGCAATTCACGCGCGATGCCGCCGCACTGGCCAAGCTGCTCGCAGGCTACAGCGAGCCACAGCTGATGAAGCTGATGGATATCAGCGCCAAGCTGGCCGCGCTGAATGCGGGCCGTTACGCACAGTTCGGCAAAATGCCTGCCCACCCCTGCGCGTGGATGTTCCGCGGCGACGTTTACACCGGGCTGGATATCGACACGCTGCCGGAAGCCGCCTTGCCCGCGCTGCAGGCGCGAGTGCGCATCCTCTCGGGCATGTATGGATTGCTGCGGCCGTTCGATGCGATGCGCCCCTACCGGTTGGAGATGGGCACGACGCTGAAGACCGCAAAGGGCAAGAACCTCTACGAATATTGGGGCACGCGCATTGCCGCAGCGCTCAATGACGCGGCCGAGGCGGCCAATACCGATGTGCTGCTCAACCTAGCCAGCCAGGAATACAGTGCGGCGATCGCCCCCAAAGCGCTGAAGCTTGCGCAGGTGAACGTGCATTTCAAGGAACGCAAAGGCAATAAGCTTCAGGTGATTAGCCTGTTCGCCAAGAAGGCGCGCGGCACCATGGCCCGCTGGGTGGTGGAGCACAACGTGGGTGCCAAGGATGTGTTCGCTTTCGCGGAAGATGGCTACCGGTTCGACCGCGAACTTTCCGACCCCACCAACCTCACCTTTGTGCGTTCTGCGGCCCCTCGCGACTAAGTGATTGACAGAATTTAAAAAACGCGTATTAGTGGCGTCGATTTTATTTTGCTCTTACTTGTGCTTGCTGTACGCAGCGTATCGTCAGATACATTCGGTCATTTGATCCAAGGCGTTTGTTATAGGGTTCCCGGCATGGTGCCGGATGATGGAATCAGCAGGCCACCGCTGTGGTGGTCGGCAAACAAATGTTTTTTTGGAGACTACACATGGCTACCGGTACCGTTAAATGGTTCAACCCCACCAAAGGCTTCGGCTTCATTCAACCCGAGAGCGGTGGCGCGGACGTATTCGTGCACATCAGCGCCGTTGAAAAAGCTGGCATGCGCAGCCTGGCCGAAGGCCAGAAGATCAGCTACGAGCTGATCACCGACAAAGGCAAAACTTCGGCCGGCAACCTGCAAGCCGCCTAAGCCTTTTTCACGACCAAATCACGCTGGCACACCCCGGATTCGTCCGGGGTGTGTCTGCATATATAAAGGTTCCTTATGGAAAATTTTGAGTCGCTCGGGCTTCCCCGGGCACTGATGCAGGCGCTATCGCACCTGAATTTCACCAAACCCACCCCCATTCAGGCCGCGGCCATTCCGCTGGCGCTGGAAGGCAAGGACATGCTCGGCTCGGCCCAGACCGGCACCGGCAAAACCGGCGCATTCGGCATTCCGCTGATCGCCCACCTGCTGAAGAACCCCACCGCCGGTGCGCTGGTGATGACGCCGACGCGCGAACTGGCCGTGCAGGTCATGAAACTGCTGGAAGACCTGCTGGGCGATGGCACCGGCATTCGCACCGCGCTGATCATCGGCGGTGAGCCGATGGGCAAGCAGCTGCGCCAGCTGCAGGCGCGCCCGCGCCTGATCGTGGGCACCCCCGGCCGCATCAACGACCACCTGACGCGCCGCACGCTGAAATTCGCCACCACCGATTTCCTGGTGCTGGACGAGACCGACCGCATGCTCGACATGGGCTTCGGCGTGCAGATCGACACGATCCTCGCGCAGATGCCCGCCAAGCGCCAGACGCTGCTGTTCTCGGCCACGCTTCCGGCGAACATCGTCAAGCTCTCGGGCAAATACATGACCGACCCGGTGCGCGTATCCGTGGGTGAAACGCACCTGCCGATCGAGCGCATCAAACAGGAAAACATCATGCTCAAGGAAGACGATAAATACGCCCAGCTCCTGCTGCAATTGCAGCAGCGCGAAGGCTCCATCATCGTGTTCGTGAAGACCAAGTACGGCACCGAGAAAATGGCGAAGAAGCTGCGTGCCATCAACTACGCGGCCGATGCCATCCATGGTGACCTGCGCCAGCGTGAACGCGACAAGGCGATCACCGCGTTCCGCAGCAAGGAAACGCGCATCATGATCGCCACCGACATCGCCGCGCGCGGGCTGGATATTCCGCACATCGAGCACGTCATCAACTACGACCTGCCGCAATGCCCGGAAGATTACATCCACCGCATTGGCCGCACCGCGCGTAACGGTGCGGAAGGCGAGGCGGTCAACCTCATCACCGGGCAGGACAAGAAGAAATGGTTCGCCATTCAGCGCCTGCTGAACCCCGGCCAGAAGCCGGAGCGCATGGCGGGTGAAGAGGGTGTGTCGCGCGGGCCGCGCAAGCGCCCCTTCAACAAGAAGAAGCGTTTCCGCCCGAACGGCCGCAGTGGCGGCCAGCAGCGCCCCATGGCAAACGCAGCATAAGGACGCTACGCCGTGTTGACGATCAATGACCTGACCTACCGCGTTGGTGGCCGCACCTTGCTTGAGAAAGCGTCGCTTTCCATTGGTGCGGGCCAGCGCGTAGGTTTGGTCGGCCCGAACGGGGTGGGTAAATCCACCCTGTTCAAGCTCATTGCTAACGAGCTGGTGGCCGATGGGGGCGATATTTCCATCGTGAAGAATGCCAGCGTGGGCTGGGTGAAGCAGGACCTGCCCGACGACGACACCAAGCTGATCGATATTGTGCTCGCGGCGGATACCGAACGCAACGCCCTGCTGCTGGAGGCCGAAACGGTCGAAGACCCCGAACGCATGGCCTATATCTACACGCGGCTGGACGAGATCGGCGCGTATGACGCACCGGCGCGCGCCGCCACGATCCTCTCCGGCCTCGGGTTCGATGCCACCGCGCAGGAGCGGCCCATCTCCGACTTCTCCGGCGGGTGGCGCATGCGCGTGGCGCTGGCGGCCACGCTGTTCCGCCAGCCCAACCTGCTGATGCTGGATGAGCCGACCAACCACCTCGATTTCGAGGCGATGATCTGGCTGGAAAACTACCTGATGCGCTACCGCGAGACATTGCTGATCATCAGCCATGATCGCGAGATCCTCAACAAGACCGTCACCCATATCCTGCATATGGAAGACAAAAAGCTGAATGCCTACACCGGCACCTACGACGAATTCGAACGCCGCCGCGCCGAGCGCCTGCTGAACCAGACCGCCTTGCGCGAGAAGCAGCTGAAGCAAAAAGCCCACATGCAGAAATTCGTGGACCGTTTCGGTGCCACGGCGAGCAAGGCACGCCAGGCGCAAAGCCGCCTGAAGGCCATCCAGAAAATGGACATTGTGGATGCCGTGATGGCCGACCGCGTGACCGCCTTCGAGTTCCCCGAGCCGGAGCCGCTAAAATCGCCGCTCATCACGCTCGACTATGTGGATGCAGGGTACGAAGCGAACAAGCCGATCCTGCGCAAACTCAATTTGCGCATTGATATGGATGACCGCATCGCGCTGCTCGGCGCGAATGGCAACGGTAAATCCACGCTGGTGAAATTGCTGGCGGGCCACCTCTCGCCGCAACTGGGCGAGATCCACAAATCAGGCAAACTGAAAGTGGGCTATTTCGCCCAGTTCCAGACCGACGAGCTGGACGTGTCGCTCACCCCGTACCAGACCATGCAGCAGGTCATGGTCAAGCTTCCCGAGCCGAAAGTGCGCGCGGTGCTGGGCAAGTTCGGCTTCGACAAGGACCGGGCCGACACCAAGGTGGGCGATTGCTCGGGCGGTGAAAAGGCGCGCCTGCTGTTCTGCCTGATGAGCTACCACGCGCCGCACATCATGCTGCTGGATGAGCCGACCAACCACCTCGATATGGATGCGCGCGAAGCGCTGATGCAGGCGCTGAACAATTACACCGGTGCCGTCATTCTGGTGAGCCACGATCCGCATCTGGTGGAGAACGTGGCCGATCGCCTGTGGCTGGTGGCGGATGGCACCTGCGTGGCCTACGACGACGATCTCGAGGCCTACAAGAAGCTGGTGGTGCAGCAGCGCAAGCGCGAGCGCGAAGGCAGCAAGGAAGAAGCGCGCCGCGCCAAGAAAGAGAAGAAATCGCAAAGCCCCGAGCAGCAGGCCGCCAAGCTGGAAGCGGCGCTGGCGGCCATTACGGCGGAGCGTGATGCGATCGAGAACGAGCTGGTGGTGTGCAGCACCAGTGGCGATGCCGGGCAGCTCAAACGCCTGAACGACACCTACGCCAAACTGCAGGAGCAGGAAGCGCAGGCGCAGCGCGCGCTGGATGAGTTCATCGCGTCGCTTTAGGCGCGTGCCGTGGAACCGAGTTTCAGCTTATCCTCGCGGCGCAGCGCCTTGATGGCGTGTTCGCGCTGCAGTGCCTCGCCCTTGCTGGCGCAGCATTCCTGATGCAGCACCGTGAACGGCCCGCGCCCGCGCGTGTATTTCGCGCCGGTGCCCTGGGTGTGGCTGCGCAGGCGGCTTTCAAGATCCTTGGTGATGCCGGTATAGAGTGTGCCGTCAGCGCATTGCAGCACATACACGCACCACATGGCGCTAGTCCTCCGGCGTGTCGCGCTTGTGCGCATCCACGTGTTTTTGCAACGTCTCGGCCTTGCGTTTCTCTTCCAGCTTCTGCTGTTTCGTGCGGCCGAATTTCGCCCGGTTCTGCTGGGCGGTGGCCTCATCCTGCGCACGCTTTTTCGCTTTGCGCTGCTTGTTGAGGTTGATCACATCCGCCATGGCTGCCTCGGTGCTAGTGGTTGCAATGCGGCCCATGCACATGGGGCAGGGGACCAAGGCGTTTGTTCTTTTCGATCTTGCGTTTGAGGATGTCGCGCTTCATGGGCGACTGGTGATCGAGGATGGTTTTGCCGTCCAGATAGTCCAGCTCGTGCTGGATGCAGGTGGACACAATGCCGCGCGCCCGCACGGATTGCTGCTCGCCCTGTTCGTTCAGGAATTCGACCGTGACCTCCGCCGGGCGGGTCACCGGCGCGGCAATGCCTAGGAAGGTGATGGCGCCTTCTTCCGAGGTGTGAAGTTCGCTGGAGCGTTCGGTAATGACCGGGTTCACCATGCGGTAGCTGTGCAGCACCCCCGCTTCGTCCTCAAGTTCCACCACGGCCAGCCGTTGCGTCAGCCCCACCATGGGCGCACCAAGCCCCAACGCATCGTAAGCGCGCAGCGTCTGCATCATGGCCTCCAGCGTCTGGCGCACGGTGTCATCCACCGCGGCCACGGGGGTACAGATGGTTTTGTAAATCGGATCGGGGGCGATAACGAGGGAAAGCATTCGGGCATCATTCATTGAGGGTTTGCTGCGCAGCATGACGCTGCGATGGTGCCTATGTTCCATCTCGCGCGGAATCTTTCAAGCGATTAGCGCATGCAGGCGCGTGGCGAGCTTCATCGCTTCGGCCCATGCATCTTCGATGCGCGAATCACTCGCCCAGTCACCGGTGGCAGCGCACTGGCTGGCCATGTCGAGGTAATAGCCGGGGCGCGTTGCCTCCTCCAGCAAGGCATAACGCCAGCGATGGGTCGAAACATATGCTGCCTCGGCGGTTGCAATGCCGGTCGCCTCGGTAAAATGCTGCAGCAATTGTTGCTGTGCAACATCCACATCCGCGTCGATATGTGCCTCGGACCAGTCATTGCTGGCATGCGCCACCAGCGCGGTGACCGCCGCATTGCGCCCGGGCTTGGTGGAGTTCACGGCGATCCAGCCCAGCGGGCCGGCGCGCAGTTTTGCCACGATCCACGGTTCCTGCCACGGCCTGTCAAAGCCTAACATCAGTGCGTAGCAGCCGAGCAGGCGCGCCTTTTGCGGCGCAATATCGCTGCGGCTGAACAGTCGGTGCGTCTGCACCGGTGGGGCTGTTGAGATCACCCAGTCATACACGCCAAGCAGTTGCCCGTTCGCATCGTGCAGTGCCCAGCCTTCGGCCGTGCGTTCGCCCAGCGGCGCGACCTCGGTGGACAGTGCAAGGGTAACGCCCTCGGCCATGGCTTTGCACAGGCTGTTCATGTTCGGGCTGGCCACGTAATGCGGCTCGAACCATTCGCGTTTCCATGGCGTGGCCCCGGCTTCCAGCCCGATGAGCTTGCCGGTCCATTGCTGCACCGTGCCCCGCGCCATATAGGGCGCAAGGAATGCCTGGAATTCGGCCGTGCGCGCGGTGAAGAATTGTGTGCCATGGTCGAAATGGAAGGGATCGGCATAGCGCGTGCTCATGCGCCCGCCCACGCCGCGTGCCTTTTCATACACTACCACATCGGCATGGTCCTTCAGCGCCTGTGCCAGCGTCAGCCCGGAAATGCCCGCGCCGAGGATAGCAATGCGTGGGGTGTGTTCAGTCATGCGCGCCACCATGGGATAGGAATGCGGTTTTCTCAGCCTTCTTCCAGTACTGGAAGAAGCGCCGCGCGTCGATGGGTTTGCGGATGGTCACGAACGGTTCCTCTGCCACGATGGTGACCGGGGCGAGCGGGCGCAGCGTGTCGATCATGCCGAGCAGCAGCGGGTTGCTGGCCGCAGGTATGTAAAGCCTGCCCGGTGCCAGATGCTGCACCACATCCCACGCGGAAGCATGCAGCAAATCGACCGGCAGTTCGCACAATGTTTCATACATGAAAACAAGCCGCTTCAGGCTGTAGCCGGCCTTCTGGAAATACGCATCATCCCACGCGAAGACCGCCCGGCAGCCTTCCGGTGCCGCGGCGAACACGGGGTGCGTGGCGCGCAGGGCTTCGTCGTGCAGCAGGATCAGTGGTGGATTCATGGCCGCGGCCCAAGGTTCGCAAAGAGGCTGGCATTCAACGCTGCGTAGCTATAGTCGAGCGGGCGATTATGCTCCGGCGAGGTATCGATCAGCTCGCCGAAATAGCGCTGCACGTTCTCGAGGTTGAAGATATAGGGTTTGTTGCTGAAGGTGCTGGCCACCCACTGCCACGATAGATTGTTGCTGGCCGTATTCCCATCCAGCAAATGCTGCAGGAACCAGCGCGCGCCCGCCTGCCATTTCACGCGCCGGAAATGCACCACATAGCTGGCGAGGTACATGCGGGCGTGGTTGTGGATGTAGCCGGTGTGGAGCAGCGCGTGAATGAACGCATCGAGGCAGGCAACGCCCGTGTTGCCGGTGGCAATATCCTCCGGCAGGGTATCGGCATAATCCGCGGGGCTGAAGCCGGTTTTGTAAGGCTCTGCATCGTTCCACGCCCATTCGGGGTGCGCGGCAAGCACGCGCTGCCAGAAATCACGCCATGCGAGTTCCTGGATGAATTTGGTGGCCTGCGCGGGCGCGCTGCAAAGGCCCAGCGCATGGTTACGCACTGTGTTCAGGCTTAGCATGCCATGCTGAAGGTAGGGCGAAAGCCGGGTGATCTTCCCATCGCCATGATTGCGCGTGCGTGCGTAAGCAATTGGCGCGATGGCGCAGAGGTGGCGCTCGGCCATGGCGTGCCCGCCCTGAATGGAACTGGAAGCACCTTCCGCCCAGGGGGCGAGCGCTCGCACATGCGCCACAAGCGCATCGCGATCGGCAAACTGCGTGGGCAGGGGCTGCGGCAAGCAGAAGCCGGGCGCGTGGCCGTGTATGTTCTCGCTTGGCTCGGCGGCCATGGCAATTCCCCGAAGGCGATGCATGCACGGCCCAGAACCGTATCGACATCACCAGTGTTGATCCGTGCGCCACGAGAACATGCCCCAACCCGTGATGCCAGTTAATTGCCGGTAAGGTAGTGGCGGGATGCGTGGTGGATATCAGGGGGCCCGTAAATTAATTCAGGTAAGCCGCTTGTATCTGTAAGTTCTTTATTGAGAGATACTTATCTCAGCCCCTTCATCTTCGGCAGCCTGTTGCATCAATTCTTTCATAGCAATTTGTGCTGAAGTAAAAGAGCTGAGAAGTTTTTCACGTTCCTCGTCGTTTGGTAGCGCGGCCATTGCCAGACTCTCTTCTTCCGTTAGTTGAATGGTCTTTTTATAGCTGATGCCTTTATTGTGGTTCTCAAGCATTACATCTACTTCATAGCTTGGTTTGCGGATTGTCGTTTTTGCCGATGCGCCCGTTAAATCAATGGGCTCAACTTTTCCTGTTTGGTAATTATACCGTTGCAGTTGCATAATCATTTGGAATGCCTGTCCCCGTGTAAGGCCCAAATTCATTTGCTGTGAACAGTCCTCGCGGGCTTTTGGATGATTGCTAGCCGATCCTTGGAAAATACGAGCTTGTGGCAGCACACCATGTGTAGCCAGATGATTCTCCCAGAAGTTGATGACACTCATGAGTACGTCCAGCATATCACGATAAGTTCCATCATGCATTGTAACCATGACAACCTTTTCAGTATCACGATATTGACCCTCAGAGTCTTCATACTCTGTTGATACTAGCACCTCTTGCAATTGAGATGCATCCGATACCAAAGGTGCGCCGTGCGGTGTGTTTTGTGTAATGGTCCTATGCTTGGCGGCATTCACTATGTCGCCGAGCAATGCGTAATCGGGGCAAGCGGTTTCTGCCTGCCTACGCGTCATGCCACACTGTGGGGGCAGATGTTCGCGTAAATGAAAAAGGGCTGTTGCAGCAGCTAATGCGGTCCTGAGGTCACGGCTATGATCTGCTGTTCTTAACTTCTTTCTTTCGCGATATTCATCAAGCGCGAGAACAACATTTTGGTGATAATAGGTGGCAAAATCGTGAAACATAAAATGACTCGTGATTGTGTAGCCTTAAGATTAACGTGTTTCGCGTATGCAATATCCGCCAATATAGCCGAGTATATCAATCTCCATTTTCTGAGTAGAGGCGCTGTTCTGGCAAGGTACTTAGCTCAGCGATCGGAATGTGAGCGATAGAGCGACAGTAATCAAGCCAGCTTCATACGGTATGATTTCTGGGATATTCTAACCCCCAAGCATACGTGATAACTGCAATGCTTCGCGTGGGCAGCGAGTATTGAGCGATAGGCGAATAGTCGTCTGCTTGCGCTCAGGGTGTAGGCTAACAGGGATTGAATAGCGGAAATAATAGACGTTATAGCGGGAGGTGGTCAGGTTGGCTGAAATACGCATGTTATGTCACACAGGTATGTCACCCCACGTGAAATCAGCGTCCATGCCATTGATATACAAGGAAATGGTGGGCAAAGAATAGAATCGAACCGGCCACATTCACTGAGTTAGATTAATTATATTTCAGAGGCATATCGGTTGTTCATGCGGAATGATGCATCTAGGTTCAATTCAAAAAATGCATGAGGGAGCTGACACCTATATATCTTGCTATGGACAGTTATATATGATAATATTTCCTTAGAAAGAGAGGCTCTGTGGCAAGAATTCTTCAAACCAAGGAATCCAACGAAGCTTTAGTGCTCACCAAAGCACTGAGTCGCGCTGCTGATTATTGGGGGCTGAATAATAAGCAACTGGGAGAGGTGATTGGTTTAAGTGAGGCCACCATTTCGCGTCTCAAAAATGGTACTTACACGCTTGAGCACGGAAGCAAGCCCTGGGAGCTTTCACTGATGCTGCTGCGGACCTATCGTGGGCTTGATGCGTATATGGGCGGCCATACTGAAAACGAGAAGCGCTGGCTTACGGTAAAGAACGATGCGCTGGGTGGTGTGCCGATTGAGTTGATGCGCAATATCGAAGGGCTGGCCAATGTCGTGCAATATGTTGATTACATGCGCGGGCAATAAATGGTGGCACTGGATCGCATCAATCTGGCTGAGCATATTGCTACCTACGAGCGCGAGATCTATCGCCTTGTGGAAGGGCAGCATTATATCTCTACGCGGCCATTGGTTGATAGCGATGAAGAGCATAATGTGCTTGAGGCCCTGCTCGATGCATCAAAGCCGCCGGCGCCTACCGAGAATGTGCGTGGGCCATTGCACTATTTACTCTACACGCCCTTTCGGTATCCGCCCCTGAAATCCGGGGGACGCTTTCATACGCGGATTGAACAGAGTATTTTTTATGGATCGGAAGAGCTGCAAACATCGATGGCAGAAGTGGCGTATGGACGGTTTCTATTCATGCAGCATAGCGCTGCAGAGTTTGAACCGATGCAGGTTCCCTACACGCATTTTGTGACGGCGGTTAAATCTGCGAAGGCATTACTCCTTACCACTACTCCCTTCAGCAGGCATCGCGATGTATTGAGCCATCCGACTTCCTATGTAGCTTCGCAGGCATTCAGCACACGCATGCGCCAGGAAGGAATAGAGCTGTTTACCTACTTCTCAGCACGGAATTCGGATGGGGTGAATGTTGGTTTATTCTCGGTCGAAGCCTTCCAGAAGAATAAACCGGTCAAAGGCAAGGACGGACATTGGAGCGTGTTCATCACTTCCGATACGGTTGAATTCAAGCGTCCGCATCTAAGTGACAATGCTAAAGAATCCCATGTGTTCGGCTACGCAGATTTTTGCGTGGATGGAAAGTTTTCTGCAGCGGCTTAGTGGAGAGGCAATGGTAGTAGAAAATAAAAACAATAAGCCTACAGCAGAAGACCGGCGCTTGATGCAGGCAGCTCAGGAAATGCTGTTACATCATCGGGGCCAAGTAAAGCTTGAAACCCGTACCGTTCATGTGCCTGAAGAAAATGACTCTGAGACAATTGAAAAACTTAAGTGAGAATTACCGAGCGGAATGTGAGCGATACGCGGCGCTCGCGTTTGATAGTGCTTCCATGGATGCGATCTGACTTGCGAGCAGCGATGCTATGCTTCCAGCGGTAGCGGGCGTCATCTGATAGAAGCAGGAGGCTCCGGGGTTCCAATAGCAGCGTATGCCGATCATCCTCTGGTCCCTCAAAATCCATTACGCATGAACTGCCCAGGCTGAGCGATACAATGGTAGGGCCAAAGCACGGAATACAATCCGTGTGACTGGAGATGCCCTGGCCGGGAAGGTACTCGTTTACAATGACCTGATCGGGTTTGTTTGCAAAAAGATTTTCAGCGAGTTTTACAGTGTAGTGCTCAAGCTGTTCAGGCAAGGCGCCAAGCTGTAACTCACGAGAAATGTTGCGTGCTTTGTAATCGTAGCGATAGCCATAATGTTGCACGCGGCGTTTGAGATCAGTGAGCCATGGTTGCTGATCTATCCAGTGCAATAGTTCCATTTCTTCGGATGCAGTGATAAAATCAGGTAAGTAGCGAAGCCCCGCAATTGCAGGTGGCTCATTCATCCACTCGAAAAACCCATGTGCTAAACTGGTCATGCTCACTGAGTGCGCTGCCTTCTTCATTCGTCATGGTATGTTCGTAACCCGGAAATGCATTCGGGTCAAAGCGGTGGATGGTCGGCGGCATAAAGCCGGTCTTTTCAGCGGCCTCAAAAAATTGAAATGATCCACGATAGTGGGGATTATCGACGGTAGAGATGATGACCTGTCCCCGGCGAGCGAGGATCTGTCGTGCGGATTCGAGAAACCCTTTTATCAAAACAAAGTTCGCGGTCCGGCCGCGAATCGCATCACGCGTACCGGTATGGGGAAACTGAAAAATAACAGTAGAGAATAGCTGGTGGCTAAAGACAGCGTGTAGTTTAGTAGCGTCAATGCCATACAGAACGCGTGCTCCCAAACCTGTAAGCACTTTTGCATTTTCATGCGCAAGATCGCTAAGATCTTCCTTGGACTCATGGATAGTCACAGTCATTTGCTGCGGCAAAACTTTGGGTCGTTTTGCCAGACTTAGTGCGAAGCTGAGATTGCCTTCGCCAACAAACAAAGACTTTCCGCCTGCAACGGCAGTCACAAAATCAACCGCAGCAGATTTGTAACCCAGCAGATAGTCGAGCTGAGATTCTAATCCGCGAAGATTGTGGACTTCGTACGTGAGGCCATGCTTGCTGTAATTCTGTTGGAGGAATTTAGCCATAAGACGCAGGTCTTGTATGACCGGCCTGTATTGAAGGCGCTGATACGTTGAGTGGTATGAAGCATGTGTCTGCATACTCAGCGTTATAAACTCCCGGGATTTTACCAGGAAGTTGCTGATGTGGTTCTGGGGTTATGCCAACGTTGACTGGCGGATTCGCCCTTAGAGAACCGAAGCGCAGAAATCGGCCGTTTTCGCGACAATTTAATTTCTCCGGTCAACGTTCAAAAAGAACGCCCCGGAAGTGCGCGGCACACCGCTGAGATTCGCTTAAGTCATTGAAATATAAGGGAAAATGGTGGAGATGACAGGAGCCTCCACTACTCGTTACAAACCGCAGATTCCCTTGAGTGCCGCAGAAACGCTCGGTTCGATTGTCCCTGTACATTGTCCCTGTTGTCCCTGTTTGTCAATCCAAACCGAAATGCCCACGAGCCATTTTAAGGCCTGTAGAGAGACCTTGTCACGTAGGGATGAGGTCGGGTGGGAAATGTCCTCAATCGAGTTTCCAGCCCCATTTCTGGCAAGTATTCCTTGGGTGTGGGGCTTGGGGGGAGTTCCCCAATCTAGCTACTAATAAAGCCCTCTCGAAAATTCAGGCCATTTTTTTTTAACGAGGGTGAGCAAACATGAGCAGCACAGCGTAAGCCATGCTGCCCATGTGTTAGAGATTACGCAAACTCGCGCGTTTGTGCGAACATAGCATTGGTTTTCACCAACTGGATGCTGTGATACACGTCTTGCTTGTTATGGTAGGTGTCACCTGACCATGCGACATAGCGACCGTTGCCGGCCTTCAAGCGCCAAGCCCATTGCCCATTCTGGGCACGAAAAACTTCGTACTGGAACATGTTGCAGTCCTTTCATCAGTTGGCCCACCAGTTAGAACAACTGAGGGCTTGATGGTTTACGAAGGCTGCGCTATATGTGCTCTTAGGAGTGGAGAGCTTACAGCGTAGGTTCTACCCACGATAAGGCCATCCAGTTACGAGCTGGATGGCTTTATTTTTTTAATCCCTGCATAGCAAGCTGCCATGTGCAAGCCGTCAGAAACGGCAGGTACGATGAGATTATCCCAATATAGTAGCACGTTTTTGCCTGCCTGTCAAGGGTGGGTTCGGCATGGAGTCCATCTATCGTTATAAAAAACTTACCATTTGGTAAAAAATACCGCGTTTTGCATTATTATTTGACAAATCGTCGCTATAGGCGCACATTACGCTACATATTGTAGTGCAAAGTAGCGCATAAATAAGGTAAGCATATGTTCACATATAAACACTACGTGCCCGTATTGAAGTGGAAGCTAGGTGAATATCAAGCTCTAGATCGCCTTGCCGATTCAGTGAAGGCCTTCACGGTTCCCTTAATCGAAATACCGCCCAGAGGGTTTGATTTTGCCAAAGGCGAGCAGAGTAAAACAGTTGAGAAGCATCTAGGGGAGTTCGGCGCTCGCTTGAAAGCGAAGTGGGGCGAACGCCGTTGCATCATTGATCTTGATTATATGGGAGAAGAAAAGTGCAATGACAGGCCGTGTGTGGAAGCTGTTTTTGCTGACGTTCGTAGCAAAGGTTGCAATGCCATTCCTGCCATTCGTTTAGCCACCAGTGATGTAAACGTAAAAGCCATAGCAGACATCGTCAAAGAAGATCGGGAAGGCCTCTGCCTACGCCTTATTGAGCTGGACTTTGACAGAGCTAATTTATTTGGAGACATTGAGGCGCTGCTTGGCAAAACTGGCCTGGGTTACAGTGAGGTAGACTTAGTTCTAGACTTAGGTTTCCAAACGTACAACTCCAACACGGTTGCTACTCAAAACATCTTAATTCTGATGAACAAGTTGCATCCAACTTTAAATCGCTGGCGCTCGATTGCGGTTGTTGCGTCTTCCTTCCCCGCCTCAATAGCGGGCCTAAGGCAGGAAGAAGGAAAGCCTCAGTTTGCCTCATTGGCTAGAGGTGAGTGGAGAACATACCGTAGCCTAGTTAGAGAGCTTGGTGATGCGCGCATTCCTACCTTTGGAGATTATGCTGCTGCCAATCCAGAACTGGTCGAGCTAGACATGCGGCTTATCAAGCCCTTTGCAAAGCTAAAGTACACATACGATGACAGCTGGCACATCGCTGTAGGAAAGTCTGTGCGGGCGGTGGGCTTTGAGCAGTATCGCGGCATTTGTAAGGAGCTCATGAAGCAGTCCTATTTTGCTGGCAAGGGAGCTTCGGACGCAGACGACTTTATTATTGAATGCGCTAATGGGACGGGCGGGACTGGCAACCTATCAACTTGGGTATGGGTAGCGACTAACCGACACATAACAAAGGTGCACTCTGACCTCGCCAGCCTGCACGGACTTTAAGCCTACGCCGCACAGTGTCGCGTAAATCTTCTAGCTCCATTACAGTTGCTAGGTGCTGATACAGTACAGCGCGCGGTTTTCTAAGAATGGCTCCTCTTTCGCCAAGTTCGACAAGCTCTTCTACCACTTCATTTCGCCACAGAAGTTCTGCTAGGGCTATGGGGTTGATAGCTGGATTGGTTTTTGCTTTACGAGTTTCCTCAAAGTAAATGCCGCCACGACTGCCTTCGGTTACAACGCGTGTTCCCCACCAATCAGGAATCGCCTGTTCTGCTTTTGTGAGATGGCGACAACCTACAACTAGGGTAACGCGATCAAAGACCTCGTTGTAAAGCGAAACCTGTCCGGCGAGTCGTGTGAGTGTATCGGAGTCACTTTTGATCTCAAAGCCATGTAGTTCACCATTCACAACAGCGACATCAACGCGAGCAGCGCCATGACGTATGCCTAGTTCATCCAGAACAAGGGTGTCTGATTCGCCATGGTGTTCTTTCAAAACCTTGCGATGCAGCGCAGCTCTTACGTCTCTGTCGTGCATGCTCCCTCCACTAGTGCATTGTAAGGGGGTTGGGCTAATAAACTATTAACTGGCAGCAACTCTGTAAGCACGCAATTAAGGTTTATTATATTGCCCCTTTTAGGATGCGCCGTCCTATTGCGCCTGTGTCCTGATTGCAATGCTATTGTTTGATGCAAAAGAGATAAATATCCGCACACCTTTGTGCATGTATTCCCATGCAGTCGCTATCGCTCCGGCATGGTATAAACTTGGATAAGTTATTTTACTCCGGGATATATAAATTAGATTATTCGGGATTCTAATTCTGATCTGCAGCAGGCAGTAATTCTGAGTGGTTATTTGGTACCTATCCTCTCATACTGTTTTTGTGTAGTTATTACTCTGTATTTATATTGTTTATTTAGCATTTCTATCTGCCGATAGCTTAAACTGATATGCTACCCGGAATGTATAATCGCCTTGTTGTACTACATAGGAGTTGAGTAAGGCATATATCCGATAATTATATTTATAATACAACGTATTAATTAACTTTTCCGCTGAGTTTCTAGCTAAGCTCTTTCCGTATTAAACGAGGCTACTGCGGCCCTTATTGCCGCTTGACTTATTGGCGAATCGCAATGCATCTTAGTCGAATAGTTTTAGAAAGCAGCTGGTTAGCAGCAAGAAAGCTCTCGCGGTGGACTTGCAAACGCTTGCCGCAATGCGCTGAATATGCCCAACATGCTCGAAAACAAAGCAAATTAGTCAATGCCCCTTTATATCAATTTTAAGGCCTATTTTGGAGGTTTTTGGCAATTTGGCGAGATGGGTGGCTAGCCGCCCTTCAAATGCTCTCTGTGGGCATTTATTTGGCAATGGCGGCATGCAAATACATTGCGCCTAATCGGGTTCAAACAATAGTCGCGCTTCGATCAGGAGTTTTGCGCTTTCAACCCACCGACTAAATCGCTGGCTGTTGTCCCGTCTGGAAAGCCCACCTGCAACGGATCGAAATTCTCTCCGAACTTCTGCCCAAGTTTTTGTGGGTCGAGATGATGGTTATATGCGCGGCGACACGGCTCTTCATCCATTAAATCGAGCAGCGAAAGCATCGTGCCATCCTTGGTCAATTTAGGTGCAAGAATTTGGTTGGCTTGAATCGCCGCCGCACGATACGCCGCATCCCACTGCGCATAGGACGTGTAAGGGAAATTCACCATTTGAAAGACTCCCTCTTCGGGATTGTGGTGAACGTACGGGATGCCTTGTGCTTCGATCTTGGCCCGCTTTTCTGCCATCATTTGGAAAGCATCGCGGGATAGCTGGTGCGCATGCCGCTCTGGCTTTCCTTTGAAGAATTTCCAGCCAGCCCAACCGATCACGAGCAACAGAATCAGTTCCATGTTTACCCCCGTGCGCTATTTGGTGGGTTGTGCGTTTGCAGCGGCGGGGCTTTTGCCTTCCATCGCATTCACGAATTGCTGCACCACATCGTTTTGGCAATCCTGCCCATCCATTGTCACGACCTCTGCGCCTGTCTTCGTGTCGATCAGCGCCAGCTCGTAATAAATCATCGGGCTGCCATTGAAGCAGATGTCATATTGGCGGCTTTCCGCAAGCAGCGAATACCGCGTGTTAAAGGTGTCGTAACGCTTCAGGCGCGTATTATTGCCTGCGCTTCCTTCGAGCACCTCGGGGCCAGAATACACGGACATTTTCCAGCCACGCTGCGCAAGGGCTTGTTTCACGCCGCCCTTCAAGCCGCTAGAGCCAGCGGGAACGGTGATACTTTTAGCGTTCGGGTCTATCGTGCCATAGGTTTGAATGTTTGTGGATGTGCATGCCGCAAGCATCAAGGCTATGGCGCAGGCCGAAATAGTACGGGTGGAGGGAATATATTTTCCAAGCATCAGATGGCGCTTGATTTGTGCTGTGGTGGTGTGCTGCATGGTCGATCCCCGGTTTCGCTTTAGAAAAGCCGCCAAAGGTGATCTCTGGCGACCGGGTGTTTCAAACCGCTAGTTCGTAACGGCGCACTAGCCTTTAGCCGTGAGGCTTGGACATACGCCAATGCCACCCGGTCAAATGAAGACCGAGTGCATCGTCTGGTTACATTATCCTTGAAGGGAGCATGCACCAGCTAACGGCTGATGCCAGCCGCGAACTAAACGGGTTTGAACGCCCGGTTGCAGCGCAGATCACCTACGCGACAACAGGGGCATAGTATGCAGCTAAAGGCTAGGGGGCAAGTGCAAGTTCTAGCCACCTCGAATGCTGTGCCATGATGCAGCCAAATCCTTTTGCATGCACATCACTATTAAGCAGCTAGTGGATCGAATTTATCCATCGCTTCCTTGAGCTGTGATAGCTTGTAGCCTTCGCTGAAATAGACTTGCTGCGAAGTGCCACTGCGCTCATGGCCGACGATGGTTTCCACGATGGGCTGTGGCACGCCTGCTTGGTAGAGGCGGGTAACGGCGGTGTGGCGTAGGGCGTGGAATACTTCCACATGCGCTTTTTTCTTGAGGCCTAGGTCGGGCAGCAATACTTGGTTGAAGTAGTGACCGAGCTTCTTTCCGTAGCCGTTTTTCCTGCAAAACTTGAGCTGGTGAAGAAAGCGGCTATGCCCTTGCTTGCGTAGGCGCTCAGCCTCTTCTAGAATGCCGAGGCGCAGTAGTTCCTTGTGAATCGGTACGAAGCGTTTTGCTGCATCGGTTTTGAGGCGCTTGTCGTCGCCATCGTCATTCATGTTAAAGTACCAAATGCCCTCCTTTTGCTGGATGTCATCGAGCATGAGTTGCGATACTTCATTCAGCCGTGCGCCTGTGTAGATGCCGAGCAGCGTTCCCCAATAGCGATAATGGATGCCGTCAGGATTTAGCGCATCGCGTATCTGCTTCATTTGTTCTTGTGTGAATGCGGTACGATCACTTTTCTTTTTCTTACGCTCTGTGCCTAGCGTAATCGAAGAAAAGGGGTTGCGTGCAATGTATTCTTCCTTCGCGCACCAATCGAACAAGCTACGCACGGTGTTGAAATACTTGCTGGCGGTAACGGTTGCAATGCGTTCCACGCCTTCCAGTTCCATCGCCTCACGCAGCGGCAAGTTACACACGCGAGGGTTTTTATTGCGGTTGCGCGGAATGCGCTTGATGTCGTCGCGTACAGCACGGGCTGCCTTCGCATCCATCTGGCTGATGTCGTAATCCTTTCCGAGTAGTTCCATCAGCAAATCGAGAATTGCGCGCTTGCTATCGTAGGTGTTCTCATCCCACAAACCATCTTGCACGTGTGCGGCGAGATACTTCTCAATGACATAGGAAAGGCGTACGGGCTCTGCTTCAATAACCTTGATCGGCTTGGCTGGCGCATCTTCAGAAAGGCTAAAGTCAAACTTACGGATGCTGCGGTCAGCTTGTTCGGTTAGGGCTTTTGCAAAAGCAGGGTAGGCATCATAGAAGCATTGTTTTAGCCAAGTCCATTCGGGCTCTTGTTCAATGATGTGCTCAGCATCCATTACTTTGCAAACATGCTTCAGATAATCAGGAGCTATCTCTGGTGCAAGTTCATCCCATAGGCCTAATGTATTGTCAGCGATGGCACGAAATTGCTGCATCAGTTTCTTGTTCTCACCTCGCCATTCCATGTCTTCTTTGGCTTCGGTAAGGGCGCGTTGTAGGTAGGTCTGCATGATTTGTTTGAGTTCGCTGTAATCCATACCCCTTAGCTCCACTCGCTTTAAGAATGCCGTAGCGCCGCAGGAAAGCAGCTTGCCGAGGTATAGCGCCGTGTGAGGTTCCCGCGTTCCCAATGACAGCTTGCAGTAGCGCCGTTTAGCATCAGCTAGCAGATGGACGGGAATAGGCCAACGGAAGTGATAGATGTTGTATTCAGATAGCACGAGATAGGCCGGATTTTGCATAGGATTGTCCCTGTTGGGAGCCCCTCTGCGGAAAATCACGGTATAAGCTGCTGATCTGTAAGGAAATGGTGGACATTGGACAAACGATTTCCAACCCCCTGATTTCGACCCTACAAGACTGGAATTCGATACTCAAT